>CALDNT010000317.1 GCA_937915145.1 uncultured Reyranella sp. | reverse complement strand
AGAGAGACCTGCCTCCAACATGGCGACGAGATCCCCATCATTGCCCGCCGCGCGACTACTTCTTCAACAGCCTGCTAGGATCTGTTGGGATTCATCTGGAGGTAATGACGGCGACGACGAGGTGGATCATGGCGGCGAAGCTCTGATCTGTCTTGTCGGCGCGCATGGTGATGCGTTTGAATTCCTTGAGCTTGCCGAAGAAGTTCTCGATCAGATGTCGCCATTTGTACATCTACTCATCAATTGTCCGCGGCGATGTGCGGCGGGGTGCTGGGAGATGACGACTTTGCTGCCGCACCCATCGAGATCAGCAATGATGACATTGGAGTCGAAAGCCTTGTCGGCGATCAGGGCACCGAACTCGATGCCGTCGAGTAGCGGCGGAACGCCGGCCGTATCGAACCGCTGTCCTAGCAGGAGCACAAAGCGCACGAGATTGCCCAGCGCATCGGTGAGGGCCAGGACTTTGATCGTCATGCCGCCTTTGGAGCGGCCGATGGCCTGGCCCGAAGTCCCCCTTTTGCGCCCTGTCCGTGACGGTGGACCTTGACGATGATGGCGTCGACCATGGCGTATTCCATGTCCGGGTCGTCCGAGACGGCGTCGAACAACCGCTTGAACACATCGGCTTTGACCCAATCGCGGAAACGCGTGAAGGCACTGTTCCAGTGCCCGAACGACGGCGGTACGTCGCGCCACGAGATGCCGGTGCGGGCAATCCAAAGCACCGCTTCGACAAATAGCCGGTTGTTCTTGCCGCTGCGCCCGGGATCGCCCGGCTTACCTAGGCACAGCGGTTCCATCTTCGCCCATTGGGCATCACTCAATACAAGTCGGTCCATCCATAGCTTGAATCACAACAAACCAACCTTGGGAATCCTGATTCCCAACAAACCCTAGGACGATGTCGTCAGATGTCTAGCGTGTACACATAGTAGCGAAAGGCATGGCATTGAGTCCTAGTCAACTGCCCAGTTCGAGCGCGCGACGTCCCGTGAAGAAATCGCGATAGAGCAGCTCCATTTGACGTGTCCCCTTGGTGGCGCGGTGCGCATCCAAGGTGTCTCCCTTCGCCAGGAACTGCTAGTCTATAGGGTCGAACAGATTGTCGGAGAGCACGCATCTATCAACTCCGTCGCCACCGGCGACGTCCTGCCACCTCGCTCGGTAGGATGCCAGATAACTCACAGGGTGAAGTTCTGTCCGCGTCGTTGGTTGCAACGTGATTGGGCTAGATGTGAGTTTTCAATAGGTTGTCCATCCGGCCTCGCCCGGGGAAGCTGAATGTTGTCGAGACGTCAACTGTTCCTGGGAGAGCCAAATGGACATCCATGAGAATGCCCGTTTGACGCCGTTGGGTCGAGAGCATCTGGCCAAGATGGTTCTGGGCGGGCCAACGCCTAGTCGCGTCGGTGCCGCATGGACACTGGACGACCAGCACTTTCATGGCCGCCCTACGTTACGACGCCATCACCGCCCCCTGCGTGATCAACGGCCCGATCAACGGTGAGACATTCAGCGCCTACGTCGAGCAGTTCCTGGTCGCGACGCTGGCTCCGGACGACATCGTCGTCATGGACAATCTCGGCTTCCACAAGGGGCGCCGTACGCGCCGCCATTGAGGCCGTCAGCGCGCATCTTCTCTACCTGCCGCCCTACAGTCTCGACCTCAAGCCCATCGAACAGGTCTTCGCCAAGCTCAAGGCGCTACTGCGCAAGGCTGCCGCACGCTCCATCGACGCGCTCTGGGACGCCGTTGGGTTGCTCCTTCTGCGCTTCACTGCCGTCGAATGTGTCAACTACTTCGCAAATGCCGGATACCGTCCATCCATTCGAGATACGCTTTAGCATGGCATTGGCTTCCATCGTTTTGGTAACAGGCAGCAACGGCCCAATCCTACACACGCCCGAGCATGCTATGAAGCGCGACGACAGAGGGTCCAACCGACCGCACGAACCGCCCGGTCGGGATAACGATCGCAAGGCGCCGTTGTGACGTTCGAGCGCCCACCTGGGTGAGAACAAGACCCAAATCAGACCGATGATTTGGCGTCAGCGCCGCGTGCGGCCAAGAACAATACAGACAGCGGCGCTATGCCCCGGTGCTTCCGACCAAGATCGGCAAAGACACCGGAACGCCCACTTCGACGGCGTCGGGCAGCCCGTTCACATTCATTATAGTCAAAACAGGAGTTCGATTGGTTCCTCCCGACATCCACGACATCGACAAACGCCTCAGCAGTCTCAAGACGGTCTGCGCGGAGCGCTACGGCTCCATTGGCGAGCGGGTCGGCCGCATCAAGGCACTCGGCCGGTCGACGCTCGCGGTGATGCTGACTTCCCTGGTTGGTAGCCTGCTGTTCGTCGCCTGATTTTTCTTCGCCGAAACCCTTCAACTCCAGGAAATCGAGATGCTCCGCACACAGGGTTCATTTCAGCACCAATTGATCCTGGCGGGCCATTCGGCCAAGCTGGCCGAGATCAATGCCACGGGGATGTGCGGCCATTCCTGGTGCTCTGCTTCTTTGCATTCCAGCCCAGTGTAAAGGTAGCACAATTCGTCATCTTGCAGCACGATGAAGGTGGTTCCGCCGCGATGCTGCTGTCGATGTGGGGCGAGGAGGATTGGGCGGTGTGGGCTGCCATTGTCATCTTCTGGTTCGGCAGCCGCGCCTTCAACAAGGAACGGGGTGCGGATGACTTCCTCTGTCAGTCCTCGGAACGGCCGGCGCACCATTGGCGTGGTAGGTAGTTCTCTAATCCGGGCTTTCGATGGCTCTTCGCCCACATCTTACGCCGGTCCCGCTGCTGTCCGACTCATTCTTCGATTCGCTAGCATTGTTCATTTTCAGTCTGGGCGAGGGCGCCGCGCCGCGCCCGGTCGGCAACTCTATCGCTGGGTATTCGTCGGAGCGACCAAGCTGCCCGGCCTCGTCCGCTACCGGGCCGCGGGGCGGGCCCTGCTCAAACGCCGCCTCTCGATATGAGCTTTCAATTCGTCGTCATCCCACGCATTGGCGGCGCCGCACTGCAATGAAACGGGCCTTTACATGCTACTATATATGGCGCTTCACGCCGAGTGATTCGCTGCGTTCTTCGGATATCCGCCTTACCCACGCCATGTTTACCGACCGAATTAGATTGTCCTGACGACGCTGCCGGCATAGCGTTGTCACAAGGTCCCGGTAAGGGCCACAACCTTCGGAGGAAGAATCATGGCTTCTGGAAAGATTGCGCGTCGTCGTTTTGTTGCTGGTACGGCGGCCTTGTCGACCGCCCTGGTCGCGGCACCGTTCGTTCGCGGCGCTTACGCCGCCGGCAAGCTCTCGCTTGGCCTGTGGGATCATTGGGTGCCGGGCGCCAACAAGACCAGCACGGCGCTGATCGAGGAATGGGCGGCCAAGGAGAAGGTCGACGTCACGATCGACTACATTACCTCTCAGGGCAACAAGCTGCTGCTGACCGGGGCAGCTGAATCGCAGGCCAAGTCCGGCCATGACATTCTGGCGCTCTCGACCTGGCTGCCGTCGCGCTACGCTGAGCAGCTTGTGCCGATGGACGATGTCATGGCAGGCCTGATCAAGCAGAACGGCGCGGTGAATGAGGCGGTCGAATATCTCGGCAAGATCAAGGGCAAGTGGATCGCCGTGCCGATCTGCATCGGCACCCAGATCAAGGGACCGTGCTCGCGCATCGACCTCATGAAGAATCTTGCGGGGATCGACGTGCAGGCCATGTACCCGGCTGGCGCGCCTCCCAAGGCCGATGACTGGACCTTCGATACCTTCCTGAAGGCCGCGGAAGCCTGTCACAAGGGCGGCCATCCCTTCGGCATTGGTCTCGGCACGACGTCGGACAGTGTCGACACGGCCGGCGCGATCTTCCACGGCTTCGGCGCCGAACTGGTGAACGCCAAGGGCGACATCACCGTCAACAGCGACAACGTTCGCCAGGCGCTCGACTACTACAAGCGTCTGTTCGCCTTCCTGCCGCCCGATGCGCCGGCGTGGGACGACGCCTCGAACAACAAGTGGCTGGTCTCGGGCAAGGGCGCCCTGATCATGAACCCGCCCAGCGCCTGGGCGGTCGCCAAGCGCGATGCGCCGCAGATTGCCGAGCAGCTCTGGACCCATGGCTTTGCCAAGGGCCCGAAGGGGCGCTATGCGCCCTTCACGCCGTACTTCTGGGGCACCTGGAGCTTCAGCAAGAACCAGTCGGCGGCCAAGAGCCTGACGGCGTACATGTCGCAGCCTTCGGCGGTCGAGAAGCTGGTGGCGGCGAGCGGCGGCTACGATCTGCCTTCGTTCGCCAATCTGACGACGCTCAAGACCTGGGCCGAGGAATCGCCGCCGAAGGGCACGCTCTTCCACTACCCGAATCCGTACAACGCTCAGATCATGGCATCTGCCGGTGCGCCGGCCCCGCACAAGATCGGCGAGCAAATCTACGTCCAGGCCATCCCGACCCAGATGATCGTCCGTCACGCCAAGGGTGAGGCGATGGAAAAGACGATCGCCTGGGCGACCAGCGAAATCGAAGGCTTCTCGCGCAACTGAGCGCGCGAAGGTCGGACCTATCGTGGACGCCGCCTTCGGGCGGCGTCTTCATTTGTGCAGGGCAAAGGTTGCTGGTGCTGCCGCACAGGATTGACCTGTGGACCTCCTCTCTACGAACGCCTGCCAGAGGAGCGGTTTCCTGCGGGGGCTAGCGTTTCCGGATCAGGTTTCCCCCAGCTCGTACTTGAGGACTGGTGGTGTCGGGTATGCTGAGCGCAGCGTCGTCTTGATGCTGGGGTAGCCGACATAGTCGCGGCCAGCGACGTTTCTACTGCGCCGACCTCAACATTTGTGGCGGCGTCGGACAATCTGCTGTGTCGGTCGCGTCGACCCGACTCGTCGAGGGTGTGCACGTACGCCTTCGCCACCACCATTAGCCCTGGCGTCAACAACGGCGCGCTCGATTTGACGAAATGGAATCACGAATTCCTCGCAGATCGCGGTTGAGCGTGTTCTCGAGCGACGGCGTGCCTCCAAGTTGGCAAGGTGTGCCAACTCCGCGAGCGAGACCGGCCCACTGTGGCTGCGGTCTTCGCGCGGGCCATTTCCCATGTGCTCGAGGTGCCGGGTATCACGTGGCCCGAAGGCGGGCGCTGGTTTCGAATGCTCGACAACTCCGCCGTATAGTAGAGCACCGCGACTTTATCGCCTGGTCGCTCAAGGCAGCCGACCGCGCGAAGGCTGCGAGGCAACGGCGGAACACCTCGGACCCTAGCGAATGACGAAGCGGCCCGCCGCCGCGGCCCCTGACGATGCGCGAACGACACCACGATTCCACCACCAGTCCAGGAGGCTGACGATGGCTGACATGAGACCACGCCCATGAACGACACCCCCAAGGATACGCGCGGCGTGCTGGCCTACCGCTGGATGCTCGGCGTCGCCTCCGGCGCCACGTCGCTGCTCGCCTTGCTGATCCTCGCCACGGTCAAGGAAACCGCCGCCGACGTGAACACGCTCAAGATCGACGTATCGACGGTGAAGGCGACTCAGGGCCACCAGAACGCGCGGATCGACGGCGTTGAGCGCCGCAACGACCAGCAGGACGGCAAGATCGACGATTTGCAGCGCCGTGTCTGGCGCTTTCCGGAAAGGGCCACGCCATGACTTTCACCTACGCCAAAGCCTCTGACATCGCGGTCAAGCTCGACGTCGATCCGGTGGCCGTGCTGGCCGTCGCCGAAGTCGAAAGCGGCGGCGGTCACGATCTGCCCGACGGCCGCCCCAAGATCCTGTTCGAGGCGCACTGGTTCGGCCGCCTGACCGGCTATCGCTGGAACGACACCTATTCCAACATCTCGACGCGCGAATGGGACCGCTCGCTCTATCGCGGCGGCGCCGCCGAATACGGCCGGCTCGAGGCCGCGATGGCGCTCGACAAGACTGCGGCGCTGAAGTCGGCAAGCTGGGGCCTGTTCCAGATCATGGGTTTCAACCACAAGGCCTGCGGCTTCGATACCGTCGAGGCCTTCGTCGCCTTCATCAAAGGTCCCGACGATGCCGACATGGAAGCCTTTATCAACTTCGTGAAGGCCAACCCGCCGATCCTGAAGGCGTTGCGCGACAAGGACTGGAAAGCCTTTGCGCTGCACTACAACGGCCCCGGCGCCGTGGCCTCCTATTCGGCCAAGATGGCAGACGCCTATGCGCGGCAGGCCGGCCTCGATCGCCAGGCCGAGGGGCCGCCGCTGCCGGTGGCCGATCCGACCCTGCAGGCCAAGCCCGCCACCTCGAGCAAGACGGTGATCGCCGGCACGGTCTCGGTCGCGGCAGGTGCGGCTTCGGTGGCCGACCAGATCGACCAGGTGACGCCGCTCATCCAGAGCATCACCACGGCCGGGGCCTCGCTGCAGGGCCTGCTGAAGCTGGGGGCGGCCGCGCTGTCCGTCGTGGCCCTGTGTGCCGCGGCGTTCATGCTCTGGCGCTACATCCAGAAGCGCCGCCGTGGCGACGTGGTGTCGACGTGACCTGGCAACTCAAGCTGGCGGCAGCGGGTGCCATCGCGCTCGCGGTGCTGGCCGCCGTCCTGAAACTGATCGGCATCGGCCGCAAAGCAGAGCGTGTCGAGACCCAGGCGCGCGCCATCAAAACCAAAGGGAGAATGGACGATGCGAACGCTGCTGGCCCTCACACTGCTCGCGATGTCGACGAGCAGCTGCGCAACGGCAAATTCTGAGCCGGTCTGTCCGCAGATCATTGAGTACAGCAAGGTCGAGCAGACCAGGGCGGCCGACGAGCTGCTGGCGTTGCCGCCCGATGGCATCGTGCGGGCGAAGTTCATGCCCGACTACGGGCGGATGCGGGCCGAGGTGCGGGCGTGTCGGAAGGACGCCTGATGCCGACCGACAGGAAGATGTAGGCGCTGCCAACACGGAAGAACGACGCGCGAACAACTCCCCAGGTTTCCCCGGAAGTTGCCGTCGTGTTCCGTAGAAACGTGCCGCGTTGTGACGTGCTGCGCGCTGTTGTCCACATTGCGGCGGTTCGAAAAACCAATGATTTCAAAGGCAGAACTGGTGCTGCCGCACAGGATTGAACTGTGGACCTCCCCCTTACCAAGGGGGTGCTCTACCACTGAGCTACGGCAGCGCCATCGGGGACCGTAGTCCGCAGACGGCGGGGGTATGCCATATGGACTGCCCGGGTTCAACCGCTGCCGCCCGACGAAATAGGGGTTTCACGGCGGGTTGCCGCGGTGCTCGGCCTCTGCCTACCCTTTCTCCTGCGAACGCAGGAGGAATGACATGAGCTGGCGCCCGATTTCCGCCGATTCTCATATTACCGAACCACCCAACTGCTATCTCGATCACATAGATCCCGCCTGGCGTGAGCGGGCACCGCGCGTCGTCCACAAGGAAAGTATGGGTGACATTTACGTCGTCGACGGCATGAAGACACCGGTGCCGATGGGGCTGATCGCTGCCGCCGGCGTGGCGCCCAAGGACATCCGCATCGGCGGCGCCAAGTTCGAGGACCTGCACCGCAGCGGCTGGGATCCCACGGCACGGCTCGCCGACCAGGACAAGGACGGCGTCGGCGCCGAAATCATCTATCCCACGGTCGGTATGCTGATCTGCAACCATCCCGACTTCGACTACAAGAAGGCCTGCTTCGACGCGTACAACCGCTGGCTCCAGGGCTACTGCAGCCACGCGCCAGACCGCATCGTTGGCCTCGGCCAGACCGCGATGCGCACGGTGAAGGAGGGCATCGCCGACCTCGAGCACATCAAGGCGATGGGTTTCAAGGGTGTGATGATGCCGGGCAACCCTGGCGAATTCGACTACGATCACGAGGCCTACGATCCGTTCTGGGAGGCCGCCGTCGCGCTCGAGCTGCCGCTGTCGTGGCACATCCTGACCTCGAGCGGCGACAACAGTCTTGCCAAGCCGCGCGGCCCCAAAATGAACGGCTTCCTCGCCATCATCCGGGGCTGCCAGGACATCATGGGCATGCTGGTCTTCTCCGGCGTGTTCGAGCGCCACCCCGGGCTGCGCGTGGTCTGTGTGGAAGCCGACGCCGGCTGGGCGCCGCATTTCATGTACCGCATGGACCACACCTACAAGCGCCACCGCTACTGGATGAAGGGTAACGAACTCAAGCGCCTGCCGTCGGAGTATTTCCGCGAGCACATCGCGCTCACTTTCCAGGACGACTGGACGGCGTTTCAGTTCGCCGACCACCTCGCACCCAATCAGCTCATGTGGGCCAACGACTTCCCGCATAGCGACTCGACCTGGCCGTGGAGCCAGGACGTACTCAAGGAGCAGGCGTCCCATCTCGCGCCGGATCTGCGCAAGCGCATTCTGCACGACAATGTAGCGGAGCTTTACAAGCTCGCGGCCTGATCGTTGCCTGCCCGCGGTTTTCTGTAGGCAGGGAACGGCATCGCCATTACGGTCGAAGTCAAACCTTGGGAGCCTTCGCCGTGACTAATCGCGCGCATATTCTGCTGTGGACCGACTCGTCGGCCGCCTATCTCGACGCCATCGCGGCGGCCGGCCTTGCCGACCGTGTCGCGGTCGACACACTATCGCGCAAGGAACGGCCCTCGGCCGATCAACTTGCCCGCACCGAGGCACTGATGGCGGGTGGCGTTCCCGCCGGCCTGCTGCCGACCATGCCGAAACTGCGATGGGCCCAGGCGATGAGCGCAGGCGTCGAAGGCTGGATGGCGCTGCCCGATCTGCCCCAAGGCCTTACGCTCACCTGCGCGCGCGGCACGCACAAGGAGTCGATGCCGGAAAACATCATCGCGTCGCTGTTCTATGTCGCAAAGCCTGTGGCGATTGCCGTCGAGAACCAGAAGAGTGCCAAGTGGGTCCACACCGTGCCGCAGCCGCTCACTGGCAAGACCTTGGGCATCCTCGGCCTCGGTGTCATCGGACAGGAAGTGGCCCGGATCGCTGTGGTATTAGGCATGCGCGTGGTCGGCACCAAGCGTCGTCCGACACCGATGGCGAATGTCTCCGAGGTGTTGCCGCCCGAGCGTACTGGCGAGGTGCTGGCCCAATCCGATTTCCTGCTGCTGTTGTTGCCGGCAACGCCTGAAACCGACAACTTCATCAACGCTGAACGCCTGGCGTTGATGAAACCCGCCGCATGGCTGCTGAATTTCGGCCGTGGCCATACGATCAATGATGCCGACCTGATCGCCGCTGCGAAGGCCAGGAAGATCGCCGGTGCCCTGCTCGATGTTTTCCGCCAGGAGCCGCTGCCGTCAGAGCATCCGTTCTGGAAGGCCGACGGCATCATCGTTCTCCCGCATATCGGCGGACCCCATCCGCAGCGCGACAAGTTCGTCGCCCGCCTGTTCGTCGACAATCTACGCCGCTTCCTGGACGGCGATCAGCTGAAGGAAGTGGTCGACCGCTCGGCCGGATACTGAAGGGAGCGTCAGGCTTGGTGGGGTACGGGTAGCAAGCGCCACCCTAAGAATTCTGGAAGCGGCGAGTGGTTGGCGTAGTCTTCGGCATGGCGCGCGAGACCGCCGGATACCCGCGCCTCTCGGGCGAAACCCGCGTCAACTTCTCCGACCGGGCCGTTCCAGCAAGCGGGCCCATTGCTCGGGCTGCAGCTCCGGGTACTCGATCCAGGGACCGGTCTCGGCAAAACCTGGATCGAGTGCGCCGACGTCGCTGACCCAATACCCGAAAGTTCGCCGATTGGCATCGAACCGCCAGATCCCGACAACGATCTCGTCGGCGACGTGACCCGAGAGGCCAGGACAGAACAGCAACAGCGGTCCTTCGTCTTTGGGCGCCGTGCGTATCGGTTGCCAGTCGATAGCCGGCACTCGGCGCAGCCGCTCGATCTCGTCCGCGGCACGCGTCATGAGGTCGTCCTCCCGGCCTCCATCCCGAGCCTGCGCGCGCAGCTCATCCACAATGTCCGCCATCACCACTCCAGATCGTCGATTTGAACGTCGCGGGGAGACTATCGCGCCTGCGAGGGGATTTCTGGACAGAATTGTGGGCGAACGCCATACAGGCCGGCAGCTTGAGCAAACGCGGCCGAGACCATGCACCTAGCGGGGGGAAATGATGGCGCGATGGCTGCCCGGAATCGGGGCGCTCAGAACCTACGAGATCGCCTGGCTGCCGCATGATCTCGCCGCGGGACTTGTTCTGGGCGCCGTTATGGTGCCGGTCGGGCTGGCCTTCGGCGCCCTGGCCGGGGCACCGCTGGCGGGGCTCTACGCTGGAATCTTCCCGCTAGTCGTCTACGCGCTGTTCGGCAGCTCGCGGCAGCTGATCGTCGGGCCCGATGCTTCGATGGCTGCCCTGGTCGCGGTAAGCGTCGCGCCGCTGGCCGGCGGCGACGTGGCCAAGCTTACGTTGCTGGCGGGTGGCCTTGCTGTGATGGCAGGCCTGATCTGTGTGCTGGGCTCATTGCTGCGCCTGGGCTTCATGGCCGATTTCCTGTCGACGCCGGTGATCGTGGGGTTCATGCACGGGCTGGCAGCGGTGATCGCCGTTGGCCAGTTGCCCGGCATCCTGGGCATCCAGGCCGCAGGCGAGACCACACTTGAGCAACTAATGGCGGTCGGTCGCAACCTCGGAAATACCAACCCTGTTGCACTCGCCGTCGGCGCCGGGACCTTCGCCATCATTTTGGGATGCCGGCGATGGTTTCCGCGCATTCCCGGACAGGTAGTGGCTTTGGCGGCTGCTCTCGGGCTGGTCTTCAGCCTCGGACTGGATGGTCACGGCCTCGCCGTCGTGGGCCATATTCCGACAGGCCTGCCGGGCTTCCAGCTCCCGACGCTTGGCGCGGCCGAACTGCGGTCGCTGCTGCCGGTGGCGATGGTCGCCGCCCTCGTGCTGTTCTCCGACACGATGGTGACCGCCCGCGGTTTTGCCTCGCGTAACCGCTACCAGATCGATGCCAACCAGGAGATGCTGGCTGTCGGCCTCGGCAACATCGCGGCCGGCTTCACCCAGGGTTTGCCGATCAGCGCCAGCGGTTCGCGTACGGCCGTGGCCGAATCGGCGGGCGGTCGCACCCAGATAACTTCGATCGCCGCCGCCGCCGTCGTGGCCGCGGTTATGCTGTACCTCACGGAGGTTCTGTACTTTCTGCCGCTCGCGGCACTCGGCGGCATCCTGGTCGGCGCGGCATGGAATCTCTGCGATTTTCGCGAGTTCGGGCGGATCTGGCGGTTTCGCGGCATGGGGCTCATCGGCACTTTGCTGACACTGGGCGGCGTTGTCGGCCTTGGGGTGATGGAAGGAATCGGTCTGGGGGTGCTGTTCTCCTTGGTTATGGTGCTGCGCGAATTGGCCTTTCCATCCGACGCGACGTTGGGGCGGATGGGGCGGGACGACTTCCACGACCTGTCGCGTCATGACGATGCCAAGGCCATTCCGGGCCTGGTTGTTTACCGCTTTTCTGCCCCTCTCTTCTTCGCCAACTGCAGCTTCTTTCGCAACCGGGTGGAACGGTTGATCGAGGAGGCGACCGAACCGCTGCATGGTTTCATCGTCGATGGCGCAGCCATCAATGATGTCAATCTCGCCGCCTGCGAGATGCTGGCCGACATTCGCCACGAGTTGAACGATCGCGGAATCCGGATGGCCATCGCCAACCTTCGGAGCAATGTTCGGGACAAGATGACGCGTGGCTGGGAAGCTGCAGGAACCGACCTTGGGCTGTTCTTCCCGACCATAGGTGCCGCCGCGGCGGAGTTCGGTTCAGGGCCGGATGCTGAAGAGCCGTCCCAATAGGTCGCTCAGCATCTGCGCCTCGACGTCGGACAGGTGACGCCCCACCGCGTCTTCTATGGCTGCAGCATAGACCGGCCAGATCTTTCGCCGCATCGCTCGACCGGCCTTGGTAATCGTCAGTATCTGGCCGCGGCCGTCTTCCTCGCTGGCTTGTCTGGTGACATAGCCGGCAGACTCAAGACGGTCGATCAGACGGGAGAGATTGTATTGGGCGAATAGCATCGCCTTCTGCAATTCATAGGGCCGCAGCCCCGCGTCTCCGACCCGCTCAAGTTCCAGCAGGACATCGTACCACGCCAGTGGCGGCAAGGCGGCAGCCTTGAGGCGGTTCTCGACGGTCGTCTGCGTCGCGCGATGGGCACGCTCAAGGCGTGCCCAGGCGCGGATGGCAGCCGCGGTGGGTAGGGAAACCATGGACACGATATATGCATTTGCATTGATATTGACAATATGGAATCCAGACTCCATGTAAATGCAGATGCATCTATATGGAGTCTGCTCATGCTGACGCTGGTTTCCGCCGATCTTTGTCCCTATGTGCAGCGCGCGGCCATTGCCCTCGCTGAGAAAGGCGTACCTTTCGAGCGCCGCACCGTTGACCTCGCGAACCGGCCTGAATGGTTCAAGGCGCTGTCGCCGCTGGGCAAGGTGCCGCTCTTGTTGGTTGGCGACGAGGTGCTGTTCGAGAGTGCCGTCATCGTCGAATACCTTGAGGATACGCAGGTCCTGCCGTTGCACCCGGACGATCCTCTGGCGCGAGCCCGCCATCGCGCCTGGATGGAGTTCGGCTCTTCGATCCTGGTCGATGTCTGGGCGGTCGAAACCACGCCCGAGCGCGAGACATTCGAGGCCAAGTGCCGCCTGCTGAGGGCGAAGTTCGGTCGACTGGAGGATGAGCTGGACGACGGCCCCTATTTCTCCGGGGCAAGTTTCACCTTGGTCGACGCGGTATTCGCACCAGTGTTTCGCTATTTCGACGTATTCGATCGCGTCGCCGATTTGGGCGTGTTTACAGGTCTGCCCAAGGTTCAGGCATGGCGGCGAGCATTGTCGTCCCGACCTTCAGTACGGGGCGCCGTCGTCGCCGACTACGAGGCGAAGCTGGAAGCCTTTCTGCGCCGCCAGCACTCCTGGTTGGTTCGGCTCATGAATGGACTGGCGACTGAAAGCAGCGCGATCATGCATCCACGATAAGTCCGACTACCGCTACGTAGTGGACGCTGGCTGCCACCAACACGAAGCCGTGCCAGATCGCATTCTGGTACGGCAGTCGCCGCCACAAGTGAAACACGACGCCCGCCGTGTAGACTATCCCACCTAGCGCCAGCAGCGAAAGCGTCCGGGCATCGAGTGCTGCCCGGAACGGTGCGACGGCGGCGAGGCCGATCCAGCCCAGCGCCAGATATAGGGCGATGGAAATCGTCTCGATCCGCCGCGGTTGCCAGAGTTTGAGCACAATGCCCATCGCCGCAACGGCCCAGATCGCAGCGGTAAGACCCAGTGCCCAGCCCTCCGAGAGGCGCGTGGTGAAGGGCGTGTAGGTGCCGGCGATCATGATGAAGATGGCGGCATGGTCGAAGCGCCGCAGCCATTCTCGCCGGTTGCTGGTGTGGAAGACATTGTAGGCCGCAGAGCAGCCCAGCATGGCGAGCAGGCCAGTGGTGTAGATCAGGACGGGCAGCAGATCGCCCGAACCGCCGTCGTTCACCGTTACCAGGACGAGAACGATCGCCGCCACAAGACCCAAACCGATACCGACCGCATGGACGACGCGGTCGGCGATCAGGTCGCGTGTCATCCCTGGTCGAGGAAGCTCCGGAGCATACGCGAACGGCTGGGGTGCTTCAGCTTGCGCAGCGCCTTGGCCTCGATCTGGCGGATGCGTTCACGGGTCACCGAGAACTGCTGGCCGACTTCTTCCAGTGTGTGGTCGGTGTTCATGCCGATGCCGAAGCGCATGCGCAGAACGCGCTCCTCACGCGGCGTCAGCGTCGCCAAAACGCGGGTCGTGCTCTCACGCAGATTGCCCTGAATGGCGGCTTCGAGCGGGATCACGGCGTTCTTGTCCTCGATGAAGTCACCCAGATGCGAATCCTCCTCGTCGCCGATCGGCGTCTCAAGGCTGATTGGTTCCTTGGCAATCTTCAGTACTTTGCGCACCTTCTCGAGCGGCATGCCGAGTTTCTCGGCCAGCTCTTCGGGCTGCGGCTCGCGGCCGATCTCATGCAGCATCTGGCGGCTGGTGCGGACCAACTTGTTGATGGTCTCGATCATGTGGACCGGGATGCGGATGGTGCGCGCCTGGTCGGCGATCGAGCGGGTGATGGCCTGGCGGATCCACCATGTGGCGTAGGTCGAGAATTTGTAGCCGCGGCGGTACTCGAACTTGTCGACCGCCTTCATCAGGCCGATGTTGCCTTCCTGGATCAGGTCCAGGAACTGCAGGCCGCGGTTGGTGTATTTCTTGGCGATCGAGATCACGAGGCGAAGGTTGGCTTCGATCATCTCCTTCTTGGCGCGCATCATCTCGCGCTCGCCGTCCTGCACGGTCTTGACCATGCGGCGGTATTCGAAGATCGGCGCACCGGCGTGGTCGGAGATGATGCGGATTTCTTCCCGCATCTTCTCGATCTCGGGGCCCTTCTTCTTGGCGAAGTCCTTCCAGCCCTTGCCCGGCATCTTGCCGACCTTGTCGAGCCACGTGGGGTCGATTTCGTGGGTCAGGTAGTTGTCGAGAAAGTCCTGACGCGGAATGCGGAAGCCTTCGGCCAAACGCAACAGCCGCCCCTCCAGCATCATCAGCCGGCGGTTGAGGTCGTAGAGTGAGAGCTTGAGCTGCTCAATACGATTGGCGTTGATGTGGATCTGGCGGACCAGGTCGACAATCTTCTTGCGGTGCTTTTCGTAGCTCTTCTCGAACTCGGGACTCGGCTTCTGGCCACGGTTGAGTGTCGACAGGCGCCGGTTCTGTACCTTCGACATGTCGAGGTAGACCCGGGCGATCTTGGTGAGGTTGCGCAGCACCTCGGGCTTGAGCTTCTCTTCGAGCGCCGAGAGCGACAGCGCATTTTCCTCGTCGTCCTCCGCGCTTTCGGTGGCGGCCTCACCGGTTGCGCCGGCGGCGCCGTTTACCGCGGGAGCGGCTGGCCGCACGACCAGCTTCGGCATCGCGGGGCGTGGAATCGCAGGCGGCGGCGGATTCGCCGCCATCGCTGCCTTGGCTTCGCCGGGGGCGCCGCCCTGCGTGGCCTCGAGGTCGATAACGTCGCGCAACAGGATGCGGCCCTCGTTGATCGCGTCGCGCCATTCCAGCAGCGCCGTGATCGTCATCGGGCTTTCGCAGATGCCGCCGATCATCTTGTCCTGGCCGGCCTCGATACGCTTGGCGATCTCGATCTCGCCTTCGCGGCTCAGAAGCTCGACGCTGCCCATCTCGCGCAGGTACATGCGGACAGGATCGTCGGTGCGGCCGAGTTCCTCATCCTCGCCAGTGGCTTCGGCCGCAACCACGGCGGTCTTGGCCGGTTCCGCCGGGGTGGCCGCCGTTGTTTCCTCCGACTCTTCGGCCTCCACGACATTAACGCCGGCTTCCGACAGCATCGCCATGGTGTCTTCGATCTGCTCGGAGGACACTTCGTCAGGCGGCAGGGCGGCGTTCAATTCGTCGTAGGTGACGTAGCCGCGCTCCTTGCCCTTCTGGACGAGCTTCTTGAGTTCGGCACCCAGAGCGTCGAGCAGGGGGGCATCAGGCCCCTCGTCGCGGGCGTCGGCGGCTTCGGGCTGGGCTACGGTCGCGGCTTTGGTCGCCATTAACTGTTCCTTGGGTGCGACAAACGGGTCCAACGGCCGTTCGGGCCGTGAATTTGGCTGCAAGAAGGGAAAGCGGGA
>CALDNT010000316.1 GCA_937915145.1 uncultured Reyranella sp. | reverse complement strand
GCTGGCCGGCCGTCAGGATCAGCGGCGTCTTGTTCTGATAGGCGGTCACGATACAGCCCATGGCATTGCCGAGGCCGGCGCCGGTATGGACGTTCACGATCACCGGCTTGCGCAGGCCCTGGGAAAGACCGTCGGCGATACCGACCACGCTGGCTTCCTGCAGCGCCAGCACATAGTCGAAGTCGGCAGGAAAGTTTTTCAGGAAAGTCTCTTCGGTCGAGCCCGGGTTGCCGACGATGGTGGTCAGCCCGAGTTGGCGAAGCAGATCGAAAGTGACGTCCTTGACGGTGCGCATGAGACGACCAGCTCCACTGTTGTACGGCCCGGTGGTTCCGCATCATAAGGCGGTTCTGCCGGTGCGCTACCGTTACGACGCTGAGAAACCCAGCCTGGCGAAGGCGTAGGCAGTGTCCGGCCGGATTGCCCCGCTAGCGCACTGCGACCCCTATCAGCGACTCGTGAAGCCACATCACCGCGACATATCCGACCGTGCCGATGACGATCACGATGGCATCGGCCGGCTTGAAGCCGTCGACCGGTGGCGGGCCCATGTCGCCGCGGCGCTTGAGCGAGATGCGGTCGTAGACCGCCCAGGCGAGCAGGCCGCCGAACAGCAGCATCGAGCCCAGGTCGCCATTAACCAGCAGGTGGGACAGTGCCCATGCCTTCACCGCGACCAGCATGGGATGGCGCAGCACGGCCTTGATCTTGCCTGGCGGCGAGTAGGCGGCGGCGAGAGCCACGAACGCGAACCACAGCAGGGCGAGGGCGATGGGGTGGAAGATCGCGACGGGCGGGTTCCAGATCTGGATGTAGCCGGCGCTGCGGTAGCTGGCGAAGCCCCAGACGATCAGCACGAGGCCGGCGGCCGATACCAGGGAATAGAGGCCTTTGTAGGCGCCTTCGCCCAATCGTCCGATCGCCGCTGCGCGTGTGGAGCGAAGCGTCGTCAGCGTATGGATGCCGAGGAAAAGAACGAGGCCGAGGATGAGGAGGGTCATGGCGAATTGTAGCACGGCACGAGGACGATCCCAGATCGTCGCATTGCTCGGCTCAGCCGAAGAAGTAGACGCCGAGGCCGATCGCTCCGCTCAACACGATCGGGATGGCGGGATTGATCTTTGTCCGGATCAGAAGAAGGAACACGAGGACGGCGAGGACGATGTAGAACGGCCCGCTGAGCGCGCCGCGGGCCAGCACGATGCCGCCGGCCAACACCAGCCCCACGGCCACGGATCCGATTCCACGCTGGACCGCCGGGCGCCACGGCCAGTTGGCGAGGCGGTTCCACAGCCGGCCGATTCCGAAAGTGAGGAGGCCGGTGGGCAGGATGAAGGCAACCAGCACGACCGCGGCGCCGGGCAGGCCCGCGACCTGGGCGCCGATCGAGGCCACCATCATCATGTTGGGGCCGGGCGCGAGCTGGCCGAGGCTGTAGTAGTGCATGAGCTCGGGGAAGGTGACCCAGTGGTAGGTCTCGACAGTGAGCTGCTTCAGTTCGGGAAATGCCGCCATGCCGCCGCCGACGGTCAGCAGCGAGAGATAACCGAAGACGCCGGCCAGTTCGGCAAACTGCTTCATGGCGCGGGCTCCTTGCCCGGCGCTTCCGCGGCCTTGCCGGGGCCGGCCTTGCGCGGCCGATGCCACCATATTGCGAGGGCACCAACCCCGATCATGGCGTAGGGCACAGGGACATGCAGGAACGCGACCAGTCCCGCGGTCAGCGCGACGAAGATGTAGTCGGCGAACTCGGTCAGCATCTTGGCGCCGAGTTGTACCAGGACGACGGAGATGAGGCCGACGGCGCCGGCCGCAATGGCGCGCAGGAAAGCCTTGGAGGCGGGGTCGTCGCCGCCGATGCCGTAGGCGAAGGCAGCGGCGGTCATGAGCGAGGCACCAGGCAGGCACATGCCGAGGCCGGCGACGAGCGCACCCGGCCAGCCGCGCAGCCGGTCGCCGGCCAGGATCGACATGTTGGTGGCGTTGAGACCGGGCAGGCTCTGGCTGATCGCCATCAGCTCGACGAAGTGTTCATCGTCGAGCCAGCGATAGCGCATGACCAGGCCGGTACGGAGGTAGGCGATGACGCCGCCGCCGAGGCTGGTGCCGCCCATGATGAAAAAGGCCACGAAAAGCCGCCACAGGGACGGCGGCGGCGCCAACGGCAGGGGCGCCGCGGAGTTGGCCGTGCGCTTGCTCATTCGTGGGCTTGCGGTGGATTGCCCTTGAGGCGGTAGACCGCGCCGGTCTTGGTGGTGGCAAGCGCCAGCCAGTCGGCGGCAACCTGCTGGAGCTCGAGGAAGAAGCGTTCGCAGGCCTCCAGAGCCTTGGGCTTGATGTCGGTGGGGGAGGGAAACCGGAGCTGGAAGGCAAACTCGCCGACGAAGGCATGGTGATCGCCGCGCGAGCGCCACAGGCCGAGATTGGCCGCGGCGGCGGAATGATGCCCGAAGTCGAGGTAACAGATGTCCTGCAGGAGTTCCTCGACGATGGTCTGGTTCACCAGGGCCACTTCATCGGGCCCGTCGCACGAGATCACGGAGAGCGGCGGGAAGATCTGCGTGAGTTCCGGCAGCGACATGTGGCCGAGCGAAGACATCACGATGCGGGCTGCCTCGGGGGCCTGGCTGAGGCCAAATTCGACATTGTGCGACAGCAGCCGCCGCAGGCCGCCGATCCGGTCCTTGAGCGGCATGACCTCGAGCTTGAACTTGATCTTGAACTTGCCGTCGATGCGCGGCCGGACGTCCACGGCTTCGGCCTTGGCCATGTCTTCGCTGCGATACTTGAAGACGATCTCGGGGTCACCGATCGGGAAACCGTCTTCATAGGCGATGCGCCGGCGGACGATGAACTGGTTGTTGTAGAGATGGTAGTCGCCGGTATCGAGGAACAGCACTTCGCGAACATCGGGCCGCTGCTGCGACTTCGGCGTGTGCTGGTAGCCGACGCCGGTCGCGTCGGCCGCGCGTCGTACAAGCGACGCGAACTCCTTGAACACATGGGCCGAGGTGAAGCGCTCGGGCTTGAGGATCAGCTTGCACTGCAGGTAGCAGATTTCGTCGGCGCGCCGGCCGTCGGCGTAGACGCCATGATGCTGTTCGGCCAGCCAGGACTGAATGATCGATCCGTTGGAGCCATTTGCCATGCTCTTATTTTCTCCCACGGCGCACGCTATCGCTTCGTCGCGGTTCTGTCATCCGGCCGCGGCGGTGCGGAATGGCGGTTGCCCGGGCGATAGCGAGCGCCGATCATGCGTGCCATGCTCCAAAACCTAGCACTGGCCAGCTTCATGGTGGCCCTTACCGTATCCGTCCATCTCGGCGGATTGCTCGGCCTGCTCTGGATTCTGCGCGACCGAGCCCCCGATTTCCGCCTTCACGAACGCGTAGGCGGCCGGATCGGCGTCATCCTGTTCGTCGTTCTCGGAATCTTCGCCATCCATACGGTCGAGATCTGGCTCTATGCCGCGGCATTCTGGGGGTTGGGGGCGATCGGCGATTTCGAGTCGGCACTGTATTTCTCGACCGCCACCTTCACCACGCTGGGCTACGGCGACATCGTGTTGGACGGAAAATGGCGGCTGTTCGGCGCCATCGAGGCGGGCAACGGGCTGATCCTGTTCGGCTGGTCGACGGCATTTCTGCTTTCCGTCACCGGCCGCCTCAGGATGCTGGAGCACGACTGGCTCGAGCGCCCCGACCGGCGTTGAGGCGACTATGAGAAAGTCTCGTCCTGGGATGCCGATGCCGACGCTGGCGCAGGTGGAAGCGATAGGCTAGTCCCGGGGCCATGCAATCCGACAACCGTTTCCTGCCGCCAGGCCTTTCGGCTTCGTTGAGCGGTCCCATCGGAACTTTGCCCGAATCGCCGATCTCCGACATCGCCAATAGCGTGTTCGGCGATCCCGAGGTCGTGCCGCTGTGGTTCGGCGAGGGCGATCTCGTAACGCCCGATTTCGTGCGCGAGGCTGCGGCGAAAGGCCTGCAGGCGGGCGAGACTTTCTATACGTGGCAGCGCGGCATCCCCGACCTGCGGGCCGCGCTTAGCACCTACACCGAACGGCTCTATGGCATCAAATGCCCGATCGACCGCATCAGCGTCACGACGGGTGGCATGCAGGCAATCCTGCTGTCCTGCCAGATGTTGCTCGATCCCGGCGACAACGTGGTGATCGTCTCGCCAATCTGGCCGAACATCACCTCGGCTACCAAGCTGGTGCGTGGCGTGCCGAAATACGTGGCGCTGGAGCGCACCGCTGCGGGAGGCTGGACGCTCGACCTGCAGCGCGTGTTCGACGCGGTCGACGAACGCACACGGGCGATCTTCGTCAATTCTCCCGGCAATCCCACGGGCTGGGTGATGTCGTCCGACGATCAGCGTGCGCTGCTGGCATTCGCCCGCAAGCGCGGCATCTGGATCATGGCCGACGAGGTCTATGCCCGGCTGATCTATTCGAAGCGGCCCGACGGCCGGCAGGTGGCACCGTCGTTCCTTGAGCATGCCGGCCCCGACGATCCGCTGATCGTGCTCAACAGCTTCTCCAAGCCGTGGGCGATGACCGGCTGGCGGCTGGGCTGGCTGACACATCCGGCGCAGCTCGGCGATCAACTGGCCAAGCTGGTGCAGATCAACACCTCGGGCGCACCGGCGTTCCTGCAGCGCGGCGCCGTGGCCGCGATCGAGAAGGGCGATGCCTTCGTGGACCAGATGGTCGAGCGCTGTCGGGCGGGCGGCGAGCAGGTGTTTCAGCGTCTGTCGGGGCTGCCGCAGGTCACGATCGCGCGACCGGAAGCGGCGTTCTATGCGTTCTTCTCCGTCAACGGCGTCACCGACACGATGGCGTTCTGCAAGATGCTGGCGAAGCAATACAAGGTCGGCCTGGCGCCGGGCGAGGCCTTCGGGCCGGGCGGCACCGGCAATATCCGCCTGTGTTTCGTCTCGGGTGCAGAGCGGCTGAGCAAGGGCCTCGACCGCATCGAAGCGGCCATCAAGGCGTTATGATGCCGCCATGCCTGACAGTCCCTCCATTTCCGTCCGCCACTTGCGCAAGGTGTACGGCGAGATCGTCGCGGTCGACGATCTGACCTTCACGGTGCCGCGTGGCGCCGTGCTCGGCCTGCTGGGCGGCAACGGTGCCGGCAAGACCACGACCATCGCCATGCTGCTGGGGCTGCTGGAGCCAACGGCCGGTCAGATCGAGGTCCTGGGCGTCGACATGCTGAAGCGCCGATATGCGGCGCTGCCGCGCATGAACTTTTCGTCGCCCTACGTCGACCTGCCGCAGCGTCTCACGGTGCGCCAGAACCTGGTCTTCTATGGCAGGCTCTACGGCGTCCGAAAGCTGCAGGCTCGGGTCGAGGAAATCGCCGAGCGCATGCAGATCGCCGGGTTTCTCGACCGTCCGTCCGGCAAGCTCTCGGCCGGGCAAAAGACGCGGGTGGCGATCGCCAAGGCGCTGATCAACCGGCCCGAAGTGCTGCTGCTCGACGAGCCTACGGCGTCGCTCGATCCCGATACCGCCGACTGGATGAGGAGCTATCTCAAGGAGTATCAGCGCGAGACGGGGGCCACGATCCTGCTGGCATCGCACAACATGGGCGAAGTCGAGCGGCTGTGCGATGACGTGATCCTGCTGCAGGCCGGCCGCGTGTTCGAGCGCGGCAGCCCGCGCGAGTTGATCGAACGCTTCGGCCGCGAGGACATGGAGGAAGTGTTCCTCGACATGGCGCGCGGCCGCGGCCGCGGGCTGGACGCGCTGAAGAAAGGGGAGATGACGTCGTGAGCGGCTCGATCGAACGAATCCATGCCCTTGTGATGCGACACGTCTGGATCTGGCGCAGCTCGGTGATGAGGCTGGTCGATTCGATCTACTGGCCAGCCGTGCAGATGGTGATGTGGGGGTTCTTGACCCAGTACCTGCTGCCACAGGCCACCTTCATCGCCCAGGCGGCAGGCGTGCTGCTGTCGGGATTGTTGCTGTGGGAGGTCGTGGTGCGCGGCAATCTCTCGCTCTCCATCGCCTTCCTGGAGGAGATGTGGTCGCGCAATCTCGGCCATCTGTTCGTGAGCCCGATCCGCTCGTGGGAGATGGCCGCGGGCATCATCATCGCCGCCCTCCTGCGCACGTTGATGGGGATGATCCCGGTATCGCTCATGGCGTGGGCATTCTTCGGCTACTCGATCTACGACCTCGGCCTGCCGCTGGTGGCGTTCTTCGCCATCCTGCAGATGTTCTCGTGGTCGATCGGGCTGGCGATGTCCGGCATGATCATGCGGGTCGGGCAGAGTGCCGAAAGCTTCGCCTGGGCCGCCGTCTTCATCCTGATGCCGGTGAGCGGCGTCTACTATCCGGTGTCGGTCCTGCCGCAGTGGCTGCAGACGATCGCCTGGGCATTGCCGACGGCCTATGTCTTCGAAGGCATGCGGGCCATCATGACCGACAAGATCGTGCACTGGGATCTTCTCGGCATCGCTTTCGGCCTGTCGGCGGTCTACCTGGTCGTGGGCTTCCAGATCTTCCAGTGGTTCTTCCGTGCCTCGCGGCGCGCCGGTACGCTGCTGGGCCAAGGTGAATAGAAGAGGAAGAAGCGAGCGATGACGCCACGGATCATGTACTTCGTTCTGCTCGCCTCGAGCGTTGCGGCCTGCTCCACCTCCAAGCCCCAGCCGGTCCCGCCACTCTGGTCGGCGGCCTACAGTGTTCCCTACACGGTCATGGCGGATTGCCTCGCCGCGCGCTCCGTCGGCGGGTTCACCGGAATCCCGCGGATCCAGTCCGACGCAGGCGTGGCGACGGTGACGCTCTCCCTGGACGATGGGACCCAGATGGCCATCAACTACGTCATACGGCAGACCGGTAGCGGCACGAGCGTGGTGGAATGGCGGCGCTTGTTGACGGTCGGTGGATGGGAGCCGATCGACGCAGAAGCCCACGCCCGCGCCGACGCCTGCGGAAACTCTTGATCCGCGCTCAGCGCGCGTTCAGCACCTGCTGGCAGGCCACCGGCAGCCTCGGCCGATAGGGCTTCACTACCGCGCCGGGCGCAGGCATCTGCACCGGCGGGCGTTTGAACCAGAGGTCGAGCGCCTCGCCGCAGCCGTCGTCGTCGGGGTAGGTGGCCTGTGCCTGGCACTGCGGGTTTCCCGGTGGACAGTACATCCGGACGTGGAAGTGCTCGTCATGGCCGATCCACGGCACCAGCTTGCGCAACCACGCACGATCGCCGGTGGCGGTGTTGCAGATCCGCTCCTTGATCCACTTGTTGACGAACATGCGGTCGACGCCGGGCGAGGTCGCAGCCATGCGCAGCAAAGCGACGTGCTGGTCGGTGAATACGGTGTCGTCGATGCCGCCGTCGTCGCTGCGGACCAGCGAGCGCAGCCGCGGGCTCTCGCGGTCGGGCGGGGCGCGACGCGCGCCGGGCTGACGCTCGAACCAGATATCGACATCGAGCCCGCCCTGATGGCTGGCATGACCAAAACTCATCGGACCGCCGCGCGGCTGGCCGATGTCGCCGATGTAGAGATGGCTCTGGCCGGCCGCACGCACCTGCTCGGAGAAGCGCTTGATGAAGTCGAGGGTAACGGGATGGCCCCAGTTGCGGTTGCGGCTGAGACGGATCGCTTCATAGCCCGGCCCTTCGGTCGGCAGCGCCTGGGCGCCCTGGATGCAGCCGGCGGAATAGAAGCCGATCACCTGGGGCAGACCTGGCGAGGGCCCCGGGACCTGGCCCCATTCCTGCGCCATCGCCGCCGGGACCATAAGCATCACCGCGAGCAGCGGAACCACGAAACGCATCATCTTGTTGCCTGGAGACCCGCCCGGTAAGACATTGACCATGAGTGGCCAAGCTTACACCACGATCGGCCTGTCGCGCGACGGTGCGGTGGCGCGGTTGACGCTCAACCGGCCGCAGCGCCGCAACGCGCTTACCCACGAGATGATGCTTGAGCTGGAGGATGCCTTTGGCCGGGTCCGCGACGACCCCGCCTGCCGCATTCTGGTACTGCGCGGTGCCGGCGGGCATTTTTGCGCCGGCGGCGATCTCGATGCGATGGCCGACATGCCGGCGAAGCCGATGGATGGCACAGTCGATCCGCTGATCCCGGCCTACCGGCAGTTCGGTGACGCGTTGCTGGCACTGAACACGCTACCGCAGGCCACCATCGCCATTGTCGAAGGCTCGGCAGTGGGCGGCGGCTTCGGCATGGCGTGCTGCTCGGATGTGGTCGTTTTGCATGAGAGCGCCCGCTTCGGCGTGCCCGAACCCCGGGTCGGGTTCATTCCCTCGCAGATCATCCCCTTCGTGGTGCGCCGCCTGGGGGAGGGCGTGATGCGGGACCTCGCCGTGACGGGACGGGTGATCGATGCCGCCGAGGCCCATCGGCTGGGTATTGGCCAGCATTTGTGCCGGACCGGGGTGGAGGTCGAGGCGGTCCTGAGCGGGCTGATCAGCGATATCTCCAGAATGGAGCCATCCGCAGTTGCGACCGCGAAACGGCTGGTGCTCACCTGCGCGGTGGCGGACAGTGCGGCTGTGCTCGACGATGCGGCCGAGAGCCTGGCGGGTCTGCTGCGCCGGCCTCAAGCGTCGGAAGGTATAGAGGCCTTCATGGCCAAGGTGCCGCCCGGTTGGGCGAAGCGCTAGAGGGGGAACGAGTCCGATGCGCAACTACCGCCATATCGAAGTGCGTCCGATCGCCGGCGCGCTGGGTGCGGAAATTCACGGAATCGACATTTCGCGCGACCTCGACGACGACGTGATTGTCGAAGTCCGCCACGCCTTCCTCGACCATCTCGTCATCTTCCTGCGCGATCAGAAGGTGGCGCCGCACCAGCAGGTCGCGTTCGCGCGGCGGTTCGGCGAGCCGATGGAGTACCCGCAGCTCAAGGGCCTGCCCGAAGCCCCCCTGATCACGCCGGTGGTCAAGCTCGAGCACGAGCGCAACAATTTCGGCGGCATCTGGCATTCCGACACGACCTACCTGGCCGAGCCGCCGATGGGCAGCATGCTGTTGGCGCGTGAGGTGCCGCCCTGCGGTGGCGACACCATGTTCGCCAACCAGTACCTCGCCTACGAGGCGCTGTCGGACGGGCTGAAGCAGGCACTCGACGGCCTTGTCGGCGTGAGCTCTTCCGTCAAGGCCGAGGTCACCAAGACGCGCGAAGACCGGCTGAAAGCAGCTGGCGCCGAGCATAAGGTCCTGTCGGCCGAGCATCCGATCGTGCGCCGCCATCCCGAGACCGGCCGCAAGGCGCTCTACACTAGCGAAGCGCACACCGCGCACATCAAGGGCTGGACCGAAAAAGAGAGCCTGCCGCTGCTGAGGTTTCTCTGGGAACAGCAGGTGAGACCGGAGTTCACCTGCCGCTTCCGCTGGGAGGTCGGCTCGCTGGCGTTCTGGGACAACCGCTGTGCCATGCACAACCCGATCAACGACTATCATGGCCATCGCCGGGTGATGCACCGCGTCACGCTGGCGGGCGATACGCCGCGATAGAACGTCGACACACGCTGCCCGGGAAACTCGATGCCTGACGCGAATCGCTTCGAGGAGTTTGCCCGACTCGGCTCCGACTGGTTCTGGGAAACCGACCCCTCCGACCACTTCACCTATTTCTCGGTCGCCAAGTCGAAACTCGGGTTCGACCTCACCGTCTATATCGGCCGTACGCGTGGCGAGCTTGCAACGCAGGACGACGACAATCAGGCGCGCATCGCCGCCGTACAAGCCCTCGTTGCCCAACGGCAACCATTCCGCGACATCGTCTATCGTGCTGGCCCCGGAGCGCTGGCGACCTGGTGTTCGGTCAGCGGCGATCCGAGATTCGATGAGGATGGAAACTTTGCCGGCTATCGTGGCGTCGGGCGCGATGTCACCGCGTTGGTCGAGGCCCAAGCCGAACTGGAGCGCAAGAGCCGTGTGCTCGACGCCATACTGCAGGCGATGCCCGACGGCGTGCACTTCATCGACAGGTCGAACACCACACTGGCGATCAACGATCAGCTTTTCGACATTCTCGATCTTGCCGACCGCAAGGGGCAGCCCGATGCGAATTCGCTGTTCCAGGCGATGCTGTCGATGGCAAGGCGCGGCGAGTATGGCCCGGGCGATCCGCTGGCTCTTGCGACCAGCCGCGTGGAGTTGATGCTGAAGTTGCTGGAGGCCGGGAAAGACGTCTCGTACCAGCGCCAGCTTGCGACCGGCCGGTGGATCGAGGGGCGACTGCGCTCGCTCGATCAGGACGGCATGCTCATGCTCTACCGCGATATCACCACCGACAAGAAGCATGAATCCGAACTGGCCCGGCAAGTGACATTGCTGGAGACGATTTGCGCCAACTTCCCGGGCGGCATTTCGGTGTTCGATGCCGATTGGCAGCTGACTGTCTGGAATGAACGGTACGCCGAACTCATTGGCGTCGACCCGACCCTCGTACGCCAGGGCGCGCCGCGGCGTGAACTGGTCATATCGCAACTGAAGGCCGGCGAATTTGGGCTCTGCGACAACCCCGACGCCGAGGCCGATCGCCTCTTGGCCGTTCACGCCGTCGAGCCAGTAGCCACCGTTGAGCGCATCAGGCCAAACGGGCAAACGATCGAGGTGCGCCGCAGCCCGCTTGCGGGAGGTGGGTTGGTATCGCTTTACATCGACATCACCGAGCGCAAGAAGGCGATGCGCCAACTGGAGGAACTCAACGCCACGCTGGAGCAGAGGATTGCCGAGCGGACAGCGGCGCTGGCCGAGAGCGAGCGCTTCATGCGCGCGGTCCTCACCAGCGTGCCGGGCATGGCCTATCGCTGCCGCAACGATCGCGACTGGACGATGATCTATGCGAGTGAAGGCTGCCAGGCCCTGCTCGGCATCCCGGCGGTGGATCTGGTGGATGGCGGCGTAATCTATGACGACCTTATACATCCGGACGAGAAAGTAGCCGTCTGGGAGAAGGTGCAGGCGGACTTTTCTGCCGGACGTCAATTCGATCTCGAATATCGAGTCCGGCACGCTGACGGTTCGTGGCGCTGGGTCTGGGATCGTGCTCACGCGGTCAGATCGGCGTCGGGCGAGGTGATCACGATGGAGGGGTTCATCCTGGACATCACCGCACGCAAGGCGGCTGAGATCGAACTGGCCCGCACCAAAAATAATCTGTCGGACGCCATGGAAAGCATAGACCACGGCATCCTGCTTTACGACAACGAGCGCCGCCTGATTTTGCTCAACCGGGAGGTCCAGCGGCAGTTCGCGATGGCGACCGATATCATGGTTCCCGGGATCAAGTTTGACGACATGATAGCGCGGATTGTCGATCTCGACGGCATAAAGCCGGGACCCGGCATGACCAAGCAGGATCTCGTCGCACAGCGAGTCGCCATGTTCGAGCGTGCGGATGGATTGCCGTACGAGAGGCATCTTCGCGACGGCAGGGTTTTGCACATTTCCGACCGGCCGACCGCCAGCGGCGGAAGGGTGTCGGTAGGCATAGATGTTACAGACCGGCTCAGGATGGAGGACCAGCTCCGCGAGTCGCAGCGCATGGAGGCGATCGGGCAACTCACCGGCGGCCTTGCCCATGATCTTAACAACTATCTGGCCGTCATCATGGGTAATCTCGACATGCTGGCGGATCACCCGCAGGCCGATCCCGAGGTGTCGATGCTGATTGAGGGTGCGCTTGGCGGAGCGCAGCGCGGCGCCGATCTGGTGCGCAGCCTTCTCGCTTTTTCACGCCGTCAGCCGCTTGCGCCCAAGGTCCAGGACATTGCCGCGCGCATTGAGGATGTGGCGCGCCTCTTGAAGCGCACGATCGGCGAGAGAATCGCACTGCGACTCGATATCCAGCCCGGACTGTGGCCGGTGATGATCGATGGCGCCCAGCTCGACAGCGCAATCGTCAATCTGGCCAACAACGCGCGCGATGCGATGCCGGCGGGCGGCAACCTCACCATTGCGGCACGCAACGCTTCGGCCGGTTCGCTCGATGCGCTGACGATGGATTGCGTGGTGGTCGAGGTGTCGGACACCGGCATGGGCATGAGCGGGACAACGCGCGCCCGGGTTTTCGAACCCTTCTTCTCGACCAAGGGGCCGGGGCACGGCACCGGGCTAGGGCTCAGCATGGTTCACGGCTTCGTGCACCAATCGGGGGGAGAAGTTCGGGTCGAAAGCAAGGTAGGGGAGGGCAGCACGTTGCGGCTCTTCCTGCCACGTTCGTCACGGCAGCCTTCCAATACCAAGGCGGGACCAGGCAGCGGCCATATTGGAGGAAGTGAGACCATTCTTGTCGCCGAAGACAACGACGATGTGCGTCAGACCGTGATGGAGCAGTTGACCTCGCTGGGCTATCGCCCGACCGCGGTGGCGAGCGGTCAGGCGGCGCTTGCCGTGCTCGAGAAGCGAGCGGGCGAGTTCGATCTGGTCTTCAGTGATGTCGTCATGCCGGGCAAGATCGATGGGCTGGAACTCGCCGGGATCGTCGGCCGGCGCTGGCCATCCATTGGCATCCTGCTCAGCTCTGGATTCACCAACGCCATATTCGATCAGGCCGATCAACCGCACGGAGCCCCGACGGTGTTGCGCAAGCCCTACCGCAAGGCCGAGCTGGCACGGGCGATACGAGCGGCGCTGGCGAAGAACGGCGGCTAATGCGCCGGCGGCGCGAGTGTCAGCGTGCCGATGGCGGTGTGGGCGGCGGCGGCGCGGGTGCCGGCGATTTCGATGTAGCGCAGCGACTGCCAACGATCGACGAAGTTGCGCGCCCACGGCGATAGCATGTTGCCGGATTGCCCCAATGGGATGGCAAAGCGGCTGTTGTCGAGATCGGCGAAATCATAGACCGCACGATATCCGGCGCCGTGCACGGCATCGAACGGGCGTGTACCGCGATAGGAGGGCTGGGCGCGATTCAGGGTCAACGCGCCGCCGTCGGACGGAAAGCGCACCGAGGCGAGGTCGCGGAGCAGCGGAACGCCGTCGAACAGTGGATGGCGGTGCGCGGCCAGGTGATCTCGGCCCCATTGCCAGGACTCGAAATCGCTGCCTTGTCGCCGCGCGATGCCGTCGAGTGCGCGCTCAAGCGCAAGCGCGATCGCGTCGTCGCATGTCTCGGTGACACGGGTGCCGCCGTCATCGCACCACACAGGCTGCTCGCGGAGAATGCGCATGATCAGCGGCACATTGGGAATGGCGAGTGCCTGATAGAGTTCGTCGCCCAGTTCATCGGCGAGAATGCCGCGTTGCAATTCGGTAAGCCACGCCGTGTAGATTAGCGGCTCCGGGCGGCTCGCCAGCATGAAGTGGTTCCAGCGGCTCATCAGTTCGCGCACCTTGGCGGCGCGCGGATTGCGCGGCGCGGGCTTCAGCAGGAGCGGCAGCATCTCGACGGCGTCAAGCGTGAGATTGTCGGCCTGGATGGCAATCATGCCGTAGACCGGATGGCGTTCGACCTCGCGCAAGAGCTGGTTGGCGCGGCGCTGGCGGTAGGGCTCGGCCCAGTCAAGGCTGATGAAGTGGCGATAATCGTCCGGCACCAGCCGGGCATTGGCGTTGACCACGATGCCGCCGGCCGGATTGAAGACGCGCGGCAGCTCGTCGAAGGGCACGAACCCGGCCCAGTCATATTCTCCGGTCCAGCCCGGCACCGGCATCGAGCCGTTGCCCTTGCGCCGGATCGGCACACGAGCGGGCGAGATCAGCCCGGTGTTTCCGGCGGTGTCGGCGTAGACCATGTTCTGCATCGGCGAGACGATCTTGCGCGTGGCGGCGAGGAAATCGTCCCAATTCTGGGCCACTCCGATACGGCTGAAGCCCTCGGCAGAAGTGTCCGAGCCGTCGAGTGCGGTTGCCTGCAACGCCAGGACATGGCCGGCCGGCGTGAGATCGTCGGCGCGGCGCATGAAGTCGTCGATCACCACGCCGTGGCGGGTCTGGCGGATCCGGAGCGGCACGGGATCGCCCCACAGGACGTTGATGGTCTCTTCACGCACGGCAAAGGGTCGGGCGCCATCGGGCGTGATGTAGCGGCCGGGATCGGTCGGGTCGACGCGCTCGATGAACAGGTCCTGGCTGTCGAGGTTGGTGGTGGTGAAGCCCCAGCCGATCGTGCCGTTGTGGCCGAGTACGATGGCGGGCGAACCCGGCGAAGAGGCGCCGCGGATGTCGAAACCCGGCCCGACAAGGCGCGCGAGATACCACACGCCGGGAAAGGTAAGCGCCAAGTGAGGATCGTTGGCGAGCAGGGGCATGCCGGAAATCGCATGCGCTCCGGACAGAACCCATTCGTTGGAGGCTTCGCGCTTGCGCGTTGCTGCGTTGTCGGTGAAGCGGTAGAGCCGGTCGAGGTCGATGCCCTGAGTGACCTCGCGCGCCAGTGTCAGCGTCGAGTCCAGGCTGCTGCCCGATGGTGCGGTGAGGAACTTGACACCGTCCTCGCCGATCTTTTGCGCCAGCCGCAGGCGCAGCAGTTCGGCGCGCCAGTTGCCGTCGAGACCCAGCGCCATGAGCTTGCCCCACGCCAGAGAATCGGCGGGTTGCCACGGCTCGGGCCGGTAGTGGCCGCCCGACAGAAGTTTGATTACGGTGAGTTCGAGACCGTACTGCTGATCGTCATGCTTCAGCCAGGCATTCACGCCGGCGGCATAGGAATTGATCGTGGTGCGCGTGCCGGGCGACAGGGCGTTCACGCTCTCCCTGGCCTGACGGTAGAGGCCGAGACCGCGCATCGTGCGATCGGTGTCGACGAGGCCGCTGCCGATCAGCATCGGCGGCAGGATTTCGGCGAGACGTCCCTGGGCCAGCCGCCGCATCAGTTCCATCTGCCAGAAGCGGTCCTGGGCATGGACATAGCCCAGGCCAAAGGCTGCATCCTCGAGCGAACCGGCGATGATGTGCGGCACCGCGTTGCGGTCGCGCAGGATCTCGACCGGGCCTTTCAGCCCGGCAGCCTTGATGTGACCGCTGTAGGATGGCAAAGCGCCACGCACTTGGAAATACGCACCCGTGAGGAAGACCAGGATCGCCAGTGCGGCGCACGCCACGAATTTCGCCAGGCCGGTGCCGAACCTGATGGCAAGTGTGGTGGCGGGCGCCGGCACGTCCTAGCCGCCGAGGTAGGAGAGGATGGCTTCGCGGTCGCTGTCGAGATCGGGCGCCGGTGGCCGTGTCGGCGGGTCGGCGAAAGCCGACATCTTCAACGGATTACCGGCGAGCTTGAGCATGCCGCCGCTGCCGTCGGGAACCTCCACCACCATATTGCGCGCGGCGACCTGGGGATGGGCCAGCGCCTGGGCGATGTTGTTGATCGGCCCGCAGGGCACGCCGGCCTTGCCGACGACGGCGATCCAGTGGTCTGTCGTGTTGGCCTTCAGCACGTCTTCCATTTCCCGTTCGAGCCTGCCGTGATGTTTCTGGCGCAGCGCGTTGGTCTTGTAATCGGCATTCGCGGCCATATCGGGGCGGCCCAGCGCCTCGCAGGTCTTGACGAAAAGCCCGTCGTTGCCGGCTGCGATGATGATCGCGCCGTCGGAGGTCTTGAAGGCCTGGAACGGCGTGATGGTGGGGTGGCGGGCGCCGAGCGGACCGGGAATCTCGCCCTCGACGGTGTAGCGCATGATGGCGGTTTCG
>CALDNT010000315.1 GCA_937915145.1 uncultured Reyranella sp. | reverse complement strand
CCGCGCCATGGCTTCGACGGCGGCGGACTGCGCAAGATTGCGCGCAAGATTGTCGGCCGCGAAGCGCGGATGCCGGCCCCGGCCGTCGCCCTCGGGGATGTCGGACACCTGGCGTACCCCGCCCGTCAGCAGGCTGCGGCCGAGCGGCGAGTAGGCGACGAAGGAGATACCGAGCGCACGCGTGGTCTTTAGTGTTTCCTCGGCATCGACGCGATAGAGCAGGGAATACTCGCTCTGCACGGCGGCAAGGGGATGCGTTGCATGCGCCCGGCGGATCGTTTCGGGCTTTGCCTCGCACAGGCCGAGCGCGCGCACCTTGCCGGACTTCACGAGATCGGCCATCGCGCCCACCGTCTCTTCGATCGGCACCGTGGGATCGACACGATGCTGGTAGTAGAGGTCGATGACATCGACGCCCAGACGCTTGAGGCTCGCGTCGCAGGCGACCTTCACATATTCGGGCCGGCCATTGACGCCGTTGGCGCCGCCGGGCTGCTGGGTTTGGCCGAATTTGGTCGCCACGACCGCTTTGGCCCGCCGCCCGCCGGCCAGCGCCTGGCCGAGCAGGGTCTCGTTGTGCCCCCAGCCATACATATCCGAGCTGTCGAGCAGCGTGACACCGCGGTCAAGCGCATGGTGGATGACGCGGATCGCCACGGCGTCGTCGCTCTTGCCATAGGCGCCGGAGAGCGACATCAGGCCCAGCCCGATGGGGAAGACCTCGAGATCGCTGCTGCCGAGCTTGCGGGGGGTGATGGTGGTCGCGGTCATGGGTGTCCTCCTGAGCCGACACTAGCACAGCGCAACTCAGCCGTAGACGAACGCCCGGTCGTCGAGATCGATCGCCGGCCACTGGTCCTTCTCGCTCCAGTAATCCTGAGTATGCTGCCACTCGGGCTTGTCGCCCCGCTTGGGCAGCAGGTGCATGCCGCGCATGAGGTAGCCCGGATTGAAATTGTCCGGATCGATCCAGGGCAGCAGCGGCATATCGGCATCCTCAGGGCGCAGCGCCACGGCAACCTTCTTTGCCTGCTTGTCCTTCATGTGTCCGAGCAGGCGGCAGACGAAGTCGGCAACGAGGTCGGCGCGCAGGGTCCAACTCGCCCGGAAGTAGCCGAACACCCACACCATGTTGGGCACGCCGGTGAACATCATGCCGCGATAGGTGACGGTATCGGCAAAATCGAGCGGTTTGCCGTCGATGGCGAATGCGATGTCGCCAAGCACGTTGAGATTGAAGCCGGTCGCCGTGACGATGATGTCAGCTTCGAGTTCCTTGCCCGACTTCAGGCGAATGCCGGTCGCGGTGAAGCGATCGATCTCGTCGGTGACGACCGAGGCATGGCCAGCGCGAATGCCCCTGAAGAGGTCGCCGTCCGGAACATAGGCGATGCGCTGCCGCCACGGCCGGTAAGTCGGCGTGAAGTGCGGATCGATGGCGTGATCGGGACCGAGGTAGGCGCGTACGCCTCCCAGCAACTCCTTGGTCACGGCCTCGGGCTCCTCGAAGGACCGGCGGGTAAAGACCGCCTGATCGTGCAGAATCTTGCGGCGCACGATCTCGTGGATCCAGCTTTCGTCTATCTGCAACTGGCGCAACGTGTCGGCGAGGTCGTTGGCGTTGCGAGCGGGAATGAAATAGGTCGGCGAGCGTTGCAGCAGGGTGACGTGATCGCACTTGCCGGCAATCGCCGGCACAAGCGTCGCTGCGGTCGCCCCCGAGCCGATAACGACGACTTTCTTGCCGGCATAGTCGAGATCTTCCGGCCACGTCTGGGGATGAACGATCCGGCCCTTGAAGCTCTCCATGCCTTCCCACTCGGGCGTGTAGCCCTCGGCGTGGCGATAGTAGCCTTGGCACATCCAGAGGAAGTTGGCCGTGAACCGGACAGCCTCGCCGGTGTCAGCGCGCACGGCCTCGATCGTCCAGCGATTGTCCAGGCTCGACCAGCGCGCCGAGGAAATTGTGTGGCCATACCGGATGTGCCGGCCAAGGTCGTTCTCGTCGATGACTTCGCCCATGTAGTCGAGGATTTCGGCTGCCGTCGCGATCGGTGCACTGGTCCAGGGCTTGAAGCGGTAGCCGAACGTGTAGAGGTCGCTATCGGACCTGATGCCCGGATAGCGATGGGTGAGCCAGGTGCCGCCGAAGCTCTTCTGTGCCTCAAGAACGACGAAACTAGTACCCGCACATTGCTTTGTGAGGTGGTAGGCGCCACCAACGCCGGAGATGCCAGCGCCGACGATCAAGACGTCGAAATGCTCGGTCTTCTGCGCGGTCGCCGCAGGGAGGGTTGTCGTGTCGGGCATGAGGGCGGCTCTTCGATGCAGTTGGATGACGCGGATTGTCGCGCGGCTCACTCTATCATTCAATTTTTGGGCGACGACAGAAGCTCCTCGCGGTTGACGATCCAGCCGGTCCGAGGCATTTTTATCCTACCACGCCATTGTCGATCCAAACCCCGCCGGTTTCCCGGCGTGGACTGTCATTGGCCAGACCCCGATCCGCCGCGCCGCAAACGAGCAGGCCGGCTGCATGTCGAGTTGGTCGCGGCCTCGCAGATGCGAGCCGTGGTCGCGATCACTTCCCGTTCTTCCACGAAAGGATCTCGTCGAATGACCTCCGTTCTCCATTGCCCGGCACGCCTGCTCTCGACATTCCTCGTGCTGCTGGCGCTGCCGTTGCTGGCACCGCCGGCTTTTGCACAGGAGATGGTGAGCGTGTCCGGCAAGGAGGTGAACATGCGCTCGGGGCCGGGCACGAAGTATCCGGCGAATTGGGCCCTGTCACGAGGCTATCCACTCAAGGTCATCGGACGACAGGGAGACTGGCTCAAGGTGAGCGACTTCGAGAACGACAGCGGATGGATTTTCCGGTCGCTCACCAGCAGAACGCCGTATTTCGTCGTCAAAGCCAAGAACGTAAACGTGCGTAGCGCGCCCACGACTCGGAGCCGGATCGTCGGCAAACTCAAATACGGCGAAGTGGTGAAGACGCTCGAGCGCCGGACGAGCTGGGTCAAGGTCCAGCATGAGGGCCGCCTGCGGGGATGGGTATCCCGCCCGTTGCTCTGGGGCTGGTAGGGACACCGCCGCGTTGGCCTTACCGAACACGCCACGTGCATATTCCGCATATCAGAATATTGAAGCGTCATCTTCGACTGGCGCTGCCTTACGGGCGGCCGCGTGCTAGCATTATCGTAACAAGAATCGACAGGGAGGAAACGATGCGAGGCATGAAGGCCGCTGTCGCGGCGTTGCTGTCCTGCTGCCTGCTCAGTGCCGCGGCGATGGCCCAGAACAAAGCCGTGAAGATCGGCGTACTGGACGACATGTCCGGCCCCTACGCCGAGAATACCGGACCAGGCGATGTCGCCGCGGTAAAATTCGCCATTGCCGATTTCGGCGGCTCGGTGCTCGGCAAGCCGATCGAGCTGGTAACCGCCGACTTCCAGAGCAAAGTGGATGTCGGCGTCGGCATCGCCAAGCGCTGGTATGACGACGAGAACGTCGATCTGATCGTCGGCATCCCGAACTCTGCGATCGCTCTCGCCCTGGTGAAAGTTGCCGAGGACAAGAACCGAATCGTCATGCCCACTGCGGCGGCAACCTCGGCGCTGACCGGCAAGGCCTGCGGCCCCAACAGCATCCATTGGATCTACGACACCTATAGCCTCGGCAAGACCATCGTCAACGCGTTGGCCAAGCAGGGCGGCGACACCTGGTACTTCATCACCGTTGACTACGCTTTCGGCCTGGCGGTCGAATCGGACGCCACCAGCTTCATCAAGGCGGCGGGCGGCAAGGTGCTGGGCTCGGTGCGGCATCCGCTCAATTCCGCGGACTTCTCGTCCTACGTGCTGCAGGCGCAGGCATCGAAGGCCAAGGGGTTGATGTTCGCCAACGGCGGCAACGACATCATCAACGGGGTGAAGCAGGCGGCCGAATTCGGCCTGGTGAAGCAGGGCATGCGGATCAGCGCACCGTTGATGCAATTCCCCGACGTCCATGGCGTCGGCCTGAAAGTCGCGCAGGGCCTGTTGATGGCGAGCCCGTTCTACTGGGACATGAATCCGGAAGCACGCGCCTTCACCGACCGCTTCACCAAGGAGATGGGCCGCCCGCCCAGCTTCATCCAGGCCGGCACCTATGGTGCCGTGCTGCACTACCTGAAGGCAGTGAAGGCTGCCGGCACCGACGACGCCAAGGCCGTGCTGGCCGAGATGAAGAAGCTGCCGATCAACGACTTCATGACCAAGGACGGCCGCGTTCGCGAGGATGGGCGTGTCATCCGCGACATGTACCTGATGCAGGTAAAGACACCCGAAGAGTCGAAAGGCGAATGGGATCTGGCGAAGATCATCGCCACGGTGCCCGGCAATGAAGCCTTCCGGCCTCTCGACCAAGGCGACTGTCCAATGGTGACCAAGAAGTGAAGTAAAGGCTGCCGGGCATCGCTCACCGCGAGACCAATGCGCCCGATAAGCTTTTCGTCAACGCAAGGCGGGGCGTATCAGAAGCACTTCATCGCCGGAGCATCTAGGCGAGAAGTGGCGGAGGGAAAGGAACTGGCAGCGAACTCTCTCCGCGTAGAGGTGCGTGGCGCTGCGCGGGCATGCGTGGGACACATCCTCCAGTACCGAACCACCCTCCGGCGACCCATCCCAGTCGATCAGCGGCGATGTTGTTGCTACGGTGAAGCAGATTTTCCAGACAGTGACCAAGGGGGGTGCCTCGTGACCCTGACAGCAGAACAGGCCCTGCGGGCCTACGCCGCCATGATGAACACCCTGGATGCGTCGCATCTGGAGCCTCTGCTGGCGGACGATTTCCACTATTCGTCCCAGTGGGTGTTCGCCGAAATCGAGTCGAAAGGCGCCTACTTAGAATACATCGCCCCTAAGCTGGAGGCGATCCGAAAGTCCAGCGCCGCTGCATGGGCGGAGATGGGGTGGCTCGACCGTGAGTTCCCGGGGCCATGCGTCATCATGGCCCAAGGGGAAAAAGACAACTTGCTCGCAGTGGTTCTGACGAAAGTCGAAGGCGGAAAGATCAAACGCTTGGATCTCTGTGGAGCGCCATCACCGCACTCGGCGCGCAGAACGGGGGAGTACCCCAGGCGGGAGGCTGTATGACGCAAGTGACCTCAACGAGATCATGACGCTTCAGTGGGAGCACGTTGACTTGCCCGGCAAGGCGCTGCGGCTGCCGGATTCCAAGACTGGGGCCAAGGTCGTCCACCTGGGTCAGTCGGCGATCGACGTGCTGGAGAAAATCGCCCGGGTGGAGAAGAACCACTGGGTGATCGTCGGCACCCTCCCCGGTGCCCGGCTAACTGACCTTCAACCCTTCTGGCAACGGGTCAGGGCGCGCGCCGGCCTGAACGACGTCCGCATCCACGACCTCCGGCACACCTTCGCCTCTACCGCGGTCGCCGCCGGCCAAGGGCTGCCGATGATTGGCAAACTTCTGGGCCATACCCAGGTCCAGACGACCGCCCGGTACGCTCACCTTGCGGCGGATCCGATCAAGATTGCCGCCGATGAAGTGTCCAACCAGATCGCCGCCAGCCTAAAGAAAGCAGCGGTACCCTCTCCCTCCGAATCAGCGTGCTCTGATCCCTGAAAACTGGATCGTTTTTGGCTAGAGTTTTCCGGTTGTTTCCCTAGGGCTGGGAAGGAGCGGAGAGCGATGAAGGCATCGAGGTTTTCGGAGGCGCAGAAGGCGTTCATCCTGAAATAGGACAATGACGGCCTGCCGGTGGCAGAGATTTGCCGGAAGGCCGGCATCAGCCAAGCGACCTACTTCAACTGGAAGAGGAAGTATGATGCCTGCTGCCGACAGAGATGCGGTGGCTGAAGCAGCTTGAGGACGAGAATGGGAACCCGCCATCATGACCAAGCCCGGGCGGTCCAAAGATGGGTCTCAGAGCAATGACGAACGGATTCTACTCTCGACTGGATAACTGACGGGGCACAGGTCATATGGGGGTACCT
>CALDNT010000314.1 GCA_937915145.1 uncultured Reyranella sp. | reverse complement strand
CCGCTGGCCATCTCGACATTGCTGTCCTCCTCGGCATTCCTCGCCGTGGAAGTCAGATCGCGATCAGCCTGTGCCATACAAGCGTGCGAGAATTGGACGGTTACGACGGTTACAGATCGACGACGAACAATTCCCTGTTCGGCACCAGATATTCCCTGTTTAGTCGAAAAGAGTTCCCTGTTCTGGAATCGGCTCGTTTGTTAGGAAGGTCTGCAAACCGCGCTCTATCGAACTCTAGGGTCGATCACATCGCCCTGGTTCAGAAAATTCCCTGTAAATTTCCCTATTAGCAGGGAATTTTCCGAGGAGAATAGTTCGCACTCGACTGCGCCCACCAATGCATCCGCGGCGACGAACATCTCACCCTGGATGGCGCAGGCATGATCCCAGGTCGGCTCGCGGCTCGCTGTTGCGTCCATGGCGAACAGCAGACGGCCGCGGACGCCGGGCGTGCGGTTCGCCGGCAGACGATCGACCTCGCGCACGAATGCGTCGACGCCGGTCGCGCCCGCGGCAGACGGAAGCTTGTGGTCGCTGACCATGTCCTTTGACCCTCTGCTACAGGCCCAATATGGTGCACGCCGCGCCAAAGCGCCAATACGAGCATGACAACAAACTCCCCCACCTTCGCCACGCTGCTGTTGCGGATATTCCTGCCGTTCGCACTGGCGTATTTCCTCTCCTACATCTTCCGCGGCGTGAATGCCGTGATCTTCCCGTACCTCGAACGGGACGTCGGCATCACCGCGGGCGAACTCGGGCTCCTGACCTCGGCGTTCTTCCTGTTCTTCGCCGGCTGCCAGCCGATCCTGGGCGTCATGCTCGACCGCTATGGGCCGCGCCGCGTGCAGACCGTGCTGCTCGCCACCGCGGCGATCGGCTCGGCGATGTTCGGCCTGAGCACCTCGCTGCCGGAACTGATCGTCGCCCGCGTCCTGATCGGGCTGGGTTTCGCCGGCGGCCTGATGGCGGCCATCAAGGCGATCACGCTGTGGTATCCGCCCGAGCGCTGGGGCCTGATCACCGGTTTTCACATGATGGCGGGCGGCCTGGGTTCGATGGCGGCGACGCTCCCCGTACAATGGTCACTCTCCATCATGAACTGGCAGGGCCTGTTCTTCTGGCTGGCCGGCCTTTGCCTGGTGACGTCGGCGATCCTCTTCACTGTCGTTCCGGAACGCGGCAAACCTGCGACGCCGGGGACCTTGCAAGAGCAGTTCCGCATCACCGGTATCGTGCTGACCGACGGCTTCTTCTGGCGCATCCAGCCGCTTCTCACCTTCCAGCAGGTTGCCTTCATCGCCAGCATCACCCTGTGGATCGGGCCCTGGCTGCGCGATGTCGGCGGCATCGCCGATACCGAGGCGCGAGCCGACATCCAGCTCTATACGACGGCGGTCATGACCGCGGGGTTTGCTTTCAGCGGCGTGCTGGCCGGCGCGTTCCGGCGGATCGGCATCAGCGACTTCGCCTCCGCCAACCTCGTCAGCGTGCTGTTCGCCCTGGTCTGCGCCTGGCTCGCCTTCCTGCCGACATTCGAGCCGGTGGTGGCGTGGCTGCTGTTCGGTTTCCTCGGCGCCTATCCCATCCAGTACATGCCGCTGCTCGCGCGGTCCTTTCCGCCGGAGTATGCCGGCCGCGTCAGCACGAGTTGCAACCTCGTGGTCTTCACCGTGATCTTCGCCGGCCAGTGGGCAATCGGCCGGGTCGTCGACCTGTGGCCGCGAACGGCGGCCGGATACTCGCCAGACGGCTACACCTGGTCCTACGGCGCGCTGTTCATCCTGCAGGTGGCAGGACTGGCCTGGATATTTCTGTCGCGGGCGCAGCCTCTGGCTCGGAAGCCACTGCTGGCGGCAGGTTGAGCGCCGCCACCAGATCGCGCACTTCCTGGCGGGCCGCGACGTGGCTCACGGTCAACGATGGTCCGGTTCCGCCCCGCTTGAGGTCGAGCAAGGTGAGCCCGCTCAGGAACAGCTCCTTGTAGATCACGCGCTCGCTGAGGCCGGTGGTGACGCGAAAGCCGATCCGCCGGGCCAGAGCCTCGATGACGGTTCCCATGTCGCGCTTGTTGCGGGCAGCCAGCGACGACAGGCGATTGCGCATCACGACCCAATCGACAGGCCGGCCACCACCTACGGCACGCAGCTGACGCTGCTTCCACACCGCCTCGGCGTAGATCGAAGGCCGCACGATCCTGAGCGTGTCGGGATCGACCCGCGCCAGCAGGTCGAGGTCGATGAAGCTGTCATTGAGCGGCGTCAGCAAAGTGTCGGCCCAGGTATGGGCGAGCCGGCTGAGATGGGTGTCGCTGCCCGGCGTGTCGACGATAACGAAATCCGCGGTGCCTACGACGGGCTCCAGTGCCGCCTCGAGCCGCGCCCGCTCGTCGGCATCGGCTTGCCGACGATCGTTCAGCGTCGACAGCATCACCGCCGCATGAAGCGGCATGGGCAAGTCGATGCCCTTCCGCACGGCATGGGCCGCGCGGTTTTCGACATAGCGACTGAGCGTTCCCTGGCGGGCATCGAGGTCGAGGGTGGCGACACGCGCGCCATCGCTCATCAGCGACACCGCGACATGCATCGCCGTCGTCGACTTGCCCGACCCACCCTTCTCGTTACCAATCACCAGAACATGGGCACGCCCTGGAGTCCGGGCCGCCCGGGTCTCGGCGATACTCGGATTGGGTGCTGGTTGGAATCCGCTGCTCACGCGGCCTTGCGAATCCAGACGGCGGTGTCGTGAAAGACCGCGCCGCCGTTGGGCCAGCCGGGGTCAGCCGAGGTCACCGCGTTGATGCCGATACCGGTCTCGAAGTTGCGATTGGGCCAGATGCCCTCGACGACCACGACGCCACGCTGCTGGCCGGCCTTGGCCTTGGCCCTGACGATGGTCTTGCCGCGTTCGTTGCCGACCTCCACGCGGTCACCATCGGCGAGCCCGAGGGCGTCGCAATCCTCGGGGTTCATCATTGCCGTCGGCTGCACCTCGCGCTTCTGCGAACTGGGCGTTTCCGTGAAGGTCGAATTGAGGAAGGTGCGCGCCGGCGCGGCAACCAGGCGGAACGGCTTGTCGGCGGTGGCGTTGTCGATCACATCGAAATGGTCGGGCAGCGACGGCATCTCCTTGCCGCGCGGTCCCCAGGCCGCCCAGTCCGGCTTGAAGCGGAACTTCTTGTCGGGCCAGGCGAAGCCGTCGAGGAAATGCGATGTCTCGAAACCCAGATGGTAGTCCTGACCGCCTCTGGCCCAGTTGGTCTCGGCATCCCACATGCCGGACTTCTTCAGCGTCTCGTCCATGATCTCCCAGGGTGTCATGTCAAAACCGCGATGGCTGGCGCCGAGTCGCCTGGCCAGTTCGGCGATCACATGGTGATTCTCGCGGCACTCGCCCGGCGCTTCGATCACCGCCTTGGTCACCTGGAAAAAGGTGTGGCCGCTCGCTGTGTAGAAGTCATCGTGCTCCAGGAACATGGTGGCCGGTAGCACGATGTCGGCGTAGGCGGCCGTCTCGGTCATGAACTGTTCGTGCACGCAGGTGAACAGATCCTCGCGGGCAAAGCCCTTGTGAACCAGCTCGAGCTCGGGGCAGACCATCGCCGGATTGGTGTTCTGGATCAGCAGCGCCGTCACCGGCGGACCGTTCTTCAAGGCATCGCGGTCGCCAGTGAGGATCGGCCCTAGCCGCGACTGGTCGAGGTCGCGGATCGAGGTATCGACCACATCGAGCCCCTCGATCAACGTGCGGTCCAGCGGATACATGCCAGTATGGCCGTAGAGCGCGCCGCCGCCCTTGTACTTCCAGGCACCCGTCACCGCCGGCAGGCAGGTCACGGCATGCATGTTGGCCGCGCCGTTGCGACTGCGGCTGAAGCCGTGGTGGCAGCGAACGAAGGCGGCCTTGCTCTTCCCGAACAGGCGCGCGAAGGCCACGATCTCCTCGACCGCAAGGCCGGTGATCTTCGATGCCCACTCCGGTGTGCGGTCCGCCACATGGGCCGCTAGTTCATCCGGCGCGTCGGTGTATTTCCGCAGGTAGTCCCAGTCGGCGTAGCCTTCCTTGAACAGCACATGCATGACGCCGACCGCCAGCGCGCCATCGGTCCCCGGCCGCACCGCGAGATGCATGTCGGCCTGCTCGGCCGTGCCAGTGCGATAGGGATCGATCACGACCAGTTTGGCGCCGCGCTTCTTGGCCTTCATGGCGTGGGTCATGACATTGACCTGGGTGTTCACCGGATTGCCGCCCCAGATCACCACCAGCTCGGAATGCTCGTCGATCTCGCGCAGGTCGGCGCCGCGCTTGGCGCCCGCGCCGACGATCCAGCCGGTGTCGGCAAGAGTCACGCAGATGGTCGAAAAATAGCGCGAATACTTCATCGCATGACGCAGGCGGTTGATGCCGTCGCGCTGTACCAGCCCCATGGTGCCGGCATAGTAGTATGGCCAGACCGTTTCCGTGCCATGCTGACGCGCCTTGGCGACGAACTGCTCGGCCACGATGTCGAGCGCATCGCTCCACGAAATCTCCGCGAACTGCTTCGAGCCTTTCGGTCCGATCCGGCGCAGCGGCTTCATCAGCCGATCGGGGTGATGGACGCGCTCGGCATAGCGCGCGACCTTCTCGCAAATCACGCCTGCGGTGTAGTCGTTGCGCTGCGAACCGCGGACCCGGCCTATCGTTCTGGCGTCGAGGCGCTCGACGTCCAGCGCGCAGGTGCTGGTACAATCGTGCGGACAGACCGACGGCACGGTGGCGATGCCAGCGTCGTGGTTCTTGGCCCGCGCGGGAGGCGCATGGGCATGATCGTCAGGGGACATGTGGACGCTCCGCGATAAGTGCCGCAGCATACAGGCGGCGCGCATCAGGACAAAGCGCGCTCGGAGAGCGAAAGAGTTCAGCGTGTCTATAGAATCCATCACCGTTGGCGGCATTCGCCGCGCCACACCCGTCGACGCCGCGGTGATCGCGGCCTTTGCGCCCGATGTGCCGCCGCCGGCAGTGACGGACAATCGGGCGACTTTCGTGGTCGACGGCAGCAGCAGCCCGCTCGCGGTCATCGCCCTGGTCCAGGAAGCCGATCACCTCGGCATCGAACATCTCGTCGTCGCGGCGGCCGGGAACCGCGACCATGCCCGAACGCTGGTCGCTTTCGCCGAGGTCGCGGCTCGGGCGATCGGTGTTCGCGAGATTCGCCTGCGGCCGAATGTTGTCCCTGGCGATCTCGCGGCTTCGTTGGGCTATCGCGACGGCCGCAAGGCGATCTCGACCGGGGCGCTTGCGCGCGCCCGCGACCATCTCGAAGCCGTCGGGGTGCCGCTATGGCGCGACGGAACCGCGCCGGCCGGGCAGACGCTCTATTACCGCGGAGTCTGGGCGGCTGTTGCCCTTCTGGTTGGTCTGGGCAGCGTCTCGCTGGCGGTGTTCAGCGGCAGCCGGACAACGTTGTTCCACATCGCGGGGCCGGCGATGCTATGCGCCGTGACCTCGGTCTTTGCCGTCTGGCAGATCGGCTTGATCGCCGCCGCCACGCGGCGCACCGGGCGAGGTCTCGTGCCGCTGTTCGCCGTCGCCGCCGCGGCTGCTGCGATCCTGGGCGTTGGCGCCATGCTCTATGACCGGGCCGTCCCGGCGCTCGCCGAACTCTGGGACATCTACAACGGCGACGAGGAGCTGAGCGACCTCACGCTCACGGTGAGCCGGAACGGGACAACTCTCAATATCGACGGCGCCTACGGCATGGGCAGCGACCAGGCGGTGCGGCGCGCCTTGGAGCAGAATCCGAAGATTCGCGAAGTCGTGCTCGCCGGCCCCGGCGGGCGCGTGGGTGCCGGCTTCGAGATCAGCCGGCAGATTCGCAGTCGCCGACTCGCCACCCGGGTCGAAACGGCATGTGCGTCGGCCTGCACGATCGCCTTCCTCGGTGGCGTCGATCGCAGCATCTCGGCCACGGCAAAACTCGGCTTCCATCAGGCGAGCTTCCCCGGCATGAGCGCCGACGACATGTTCGCCGCCAACCGCGACATGAAGCGCTTCCTCACCAGGAGTGCCGGCGTCGCACCCGACTTTGCCCAGCGCGTTCTCGATACGCCAAGCGACACGATCTGGGTGCCGACGCCTGCGGAGTTGCTGGCGGCGCGCGTCATCAAACGCGTCGACCGTTGACGGAGGTTTCCCACCGCATGATTCCCCACGGACTTTCCTACGACGACGCGGTGCGCCGCTTTCGCTGGCCCCGGCCCGAACGTTTCAACATCGCCCGCGCGGTCTGCGAACGTCACCCACCCGACGCGCTGGCGCTGATCGTCGAGAATGCCGACGGGACGCAACGCAACTGGACGTTCGGCCAGCTTGTGGCGGCCAGCGCGCGGCTCGCCAATGCGCTAGGCGCCCACGCCGTGTCCAAAGGCGACCGCGTTGGCGTGTTCCTGAGCCAGGGAGCAGAACTCGCGCTCTGCCACCTCGCCTGCTACCGCATGGGTGCCATCGCCCTGCCGCTGTTCACGCTGTTCGGCGAGGAGGCACTGGAATACCGGCTAGCCAATGCCGAGGCCGCCGCCGTCGTGACGGACATGAGCCAGCTCCCCAAGCTGCTCGCGGTGCGCCATCGCCTACCTCACCTCAAGACCGTGATCGTGATCGGCGCCGGCGCACATGGTCGTGACTTCCTCGACTGGGATCGGCTGCTCGCAGCCGCGTCCGACCGCTTCGCCACCGTCGACACCGCGGCCGAGGATCCGGCCTTGCTGATCTATACCTCAGGGACGACGGGCCAGCCCAAGGGGGCCCTCCACGCCCATCGCATGATGCTGGGCGTCGTGCCGGCGGTCGAACAGTGGCTCGGCCACTGGCCGCGCGGCAACGAGGTGATGTGGACGCCGGCCGAGTGGGCCTGGATCGCCGGCCTCTACGACGCCCTCTTTCCGGCCTGGTACTACGGCACACCGGTGCTCGCCCACCGCTTCGCAAAATTCGATTCCGAGCGTGCCTTCGCGCTCCTGGAAAAGCACCGCGTTGGCGTGAGCTTCATCCCTCCGACCGCGCTCAAGATGATGCGCCAGGTGCAAAAGCCGCGCAGCCGCTGGCGATACGACGTCCGTGCCGTCTCGACCGGCGGCGAGGCCATGGGCGAGGAATTGCTGGCCTGGGGACGCGAAGCTTTCGGCACTACCCTCTCCGAGGGCTACGGCCAGACCGAAATGAACCTGATGCTGCTCAATTCACCCGACTGGTTCGAGGTGCGGCCCGGCTCCTGCGGCCGCGCCTGCCCCGGCCGCAAGGTGGCGATCGTCGACGACGGCGGTAACGTGCTGTCGTCCGGCGAAGAAGGCCAGATCGCGGGCTGGCGGCATGACCCCGTGGTGATGCTGGAGTACTGGCGCAATCCCGAGGCCACGGCGCTCAAATATGCCGGCGACTGGCTGCTGACCGGCGACCTCGGCAGCATCGACCAGCAAGGCTACGTCTTCTTCAAGAGCCGCGACGACGACGTCATCACCTCCGGCGGCTATCGCATCGGGCCCGGCGAAATCGAGGAATGCCTGATGAAACACCCGGCGGTCGCAATGGTCGGCGTGGTGGGCGTACCGGACAGGCTGCGCACCGAGATCGTGAAAGCCTACGTTCAGCTGCGGCCCGAAATCGCCGCAACCGACGCGTTGAAGGTCGATCTGGCCAGTTTCGTGAAAACCCGCCTGGCGGCCCATGAATATCCGCGTGAAGTCGAGTTCGTGGCCGAACTGCCGCTCACCACCACAGGCAAAATCCTCCGCCGCGAACTCCGGCGCCGGGACTCGGAGCAGAAGGCCGGTGTGCCGCTGTAGGTGTCTACAGAAGGGCGAGAAAGGCCGCTTGTGCGTTGCTGTCCGGAACAGCGCCCAGCAGCGCCAGCAGGCCAATCAAGGCGGCCAGCCACCATTCCGCGAACCGGGCAATGCCGTCGCGACGAGCCAAAGGCTGCTGGGAATGTGTGCTGATGAACATAACTATGCTCATTTGTCATTGTCAAAATAGCATCAGAATATGGATAGATTTTATTCGATAATACACTGTTAATAAACACAAATTCAGACTTACCTAATGTATCAGATTAGTCTGCAGCGGCCGCTGGCAGATTGAACTGCAGTTCGGCGAGGCGAGCGTAGAGTCCGTCGCGGCGAACCAGATCGGCGTGGCGACCGACATCGGCCACTCGGCCATGGTCGACGACAACGATCCGGTCGGCCTTCTGGACCGTCGCCAGGCGATGGGCGATCACCAGAGTGGTTCTCTTGTGCATCAGCCGGTCGAGCGCCTGCTGGACGGCCAGCTCGCTTTCCGCGTCGAGGGCGCTGGTGGCCTCGTCGAGCAGAAGGATGGCGGGATTGCACAGCAGTGCCCGGGCGATGGCGATGCGCTGGCGCTGGCCGCCTGACAGCCGCACGCCGCGATTGCCGAGATCGGTGGCGAAGCCCTGTGGCAGCCCTTCAATGAAGGCGAGCGCCGAGGCCGCCTCGGCGGCAGCCCGGACCTCGGCATCCGGGGCATCTGGCCGGCCATAGCGGATATTGTCGGCGA
>CALDNT010000313.1 GCA_937915145.1 uncultured Reyranella sp. | reverse complement strand
CCCGCGCCGCGGATGGTGTCGCCGCAATGCACGCACAACTTCACCACGGAGGTGGTTACGGGCGCGGCAAAGAGGGCAGCATCGGTCATTTCAGGAACATCCGCCGGGTCTGGGCGTAGCGATCCGCACCGTGCTCGACGACGATGTCGAGATCCCAATTGCCGCGTGCCGGAAGATCGACATAGCCCGCAAACCTGCCGGCATCGATCATGGCCAGCGTCGCACCAACTGGTGGGCGTTTCTCGGCCGGCCGCACCAACTCCACGAACACCCGGGCGTCGGCCAGGGGGTACCCCGCCGCGTCGGATACTGCGATCTCCAGCCGGCCGGTGCTGGGCCGCCAGACCGGCTCGACCCGCCAGCCCAACTCGTCGCGGGCTTTTTGTTCTGCAACGATCGAATTGTAGTGCAATCCCCGTTCGCGGGGCTTGGATGTGTAGAGCCCCGAGAACGAGCCGACCGCAAACCACATCATGGTCGCGTTCACGGCAACGACGACGGCAAAGCCGGCGACGAAGAGCCAGGGGATGTAGCGGCCGCGCGGGGCGAGGGCGGTGGTCATCGGCTGCCTCCTAATGTGTCGGCCCGACGAAGACGGCGCCGTGCGATGCCCGCTGCCGGCCGGTCGCGTCCCGGATCGTGAATTCGATGGGCTTCGATCCTGAAGGTGCCGCGCCGGCGGGAACGGTGAGAAAGATGCGGAAGGTGCCAACGGCATCAGGGTGCACGGTCAGCCCCGTGCCCGCGCCGCTGCCTTCGATCCCGGCGCCGACAGAGCCGACGGTGGCGCCGGGCAGGTCTTCGACGGCAAGCTGGAAGCGTTGGTCGTCGCGCCTCTTGTTCAGGATCTTTACGGCATAGGAATTGCGGATATCGCCGTTCGACAGCCGCACGAAATTCGGGCTGCGGTCGCGCTGGACGGTGAGCTCGGTGTCGGACCGCAGGAAGAAAGCTGCCAGTATGACTGCCGCGACGATGGCGAGTAACGCCGCATAAAGCAGCGTTCGCGGGCGTAGCGGCCGCCAGGCGATTCTGTCGGCGCCTTTGTCCTTGGCCTGTTGGTTCGCGAGCGTGTCCCAGCGGATCAGGTCCGGCGCCCGTCCGACTTTACCCATGGTCTGGGTGCAGGCGTCGATGCACAGGCCGCATCCGATGCACTCGATCTGCTGGCCGTCGCGGATGTCGATGCCGGTCGGGCACACGGCGACGCACAGACTGCAGTCGACGCAATCGCCGCGGCTGTCCCAGCTTGCCCCCGCCTTGTGCTTGCCGCGCGGTTCGCCGCGCCATTTCTGGTAGGTGACGATGACGCTCTGCTCGTCGAGCATCGCCGCCTGAAAGCGTGGCCACGGACACATGTAGGTGCAGACCTGCTCGCGTGCCCAGCCGGCAAGGATGTAGGTTGTTGCCGTGAAAAGCCCAATGAAAAAATAGGTCTCGAGCGAGGCTTCGCCGCGGAAGATTTTGACCAGCGTGCTGGGGGCGTCGACATAGTAGAAGACCCAGGCGCCGCCTGTTGCCGCCGCGATCACGAGCCACGCCGCATGCTTGAGGCCTTTGCGCATCGCCTTGTCGGCCGACATCGGCGTGCGATCGAGCCGCATGCGCTCGTTGCGGTCGCCCTCGATCAGGCGCTCCACCAGCATGAAGAGATCGGTCCATACGGTCTGGGGGCAGGCAAAGCCGCACCACACGCGCCCGAACAGCGATGTCGCGAGGAACAGGCCGAATGCCGCCAGGATCAGGAAGCCGGTAACGAAGTAGATTTCCTGCGGCCAGATGACGACGTCGAAAAACCAGCCGCGCCGCCCATCGAGATCGATCAGTATGGCCTGGTTCGGCGCGTTGGGACCGCGATCCCAGCGCAGCCACGGCACGACATAGTAGAGGCCGAGCAGAAGCATGACGGCTGCCCATTTGACGCGGCGCCACAGGCCCTTGATTGCACGCGGATAGACCTTGATGCGCGTGACGTAGAGCGGCAGCTCGGCCTTGGCCGTGCGCAGCGAGACCACGTCATCGTCGTTGGGCCTGACATCCATCTCGGTCTCGCGCCGCGCCTAGCGGCCGCCGCCCAGAGCGTGCACGTAGATTGCAAGCATCTTGATCGTGGCGTCGTCGAGCCGTCCGCTCCAGGCGGGCATGCTGCCGTTGCGCGCGTAGTAGATCGTCCGGTAGATCGAGTCGCGATCACCGCCATAAAGCCAGATGCCGTTTGCCAGGTTGGGCGCGCCGAGTTCCTGGTTGCCTTTGCCGTCGGCCAGGTGGCAGGCAACGCACTGCTCCTGCCAGACCTTGGCGCCCTCGGGTGTTGCCTTGGCGCGGCCCGACAGGCTGAGAACGTAGTCGGTAACCGCCGCGACCTGAGCTGTCGTCAGCAATTCATCGGCGCCGAACCGCGGCATCAGGGACTGCCTCGACTTGTCGTTGGTATTGCGGATGCCGTGCTCAATGGTGGTGTAGATCTGGTCCAGCTTGCCGCCCCAGATCCAGTCGTCGTCGACCAGATTGGGGAAGCCCTTGCTGCCGGCGCCGCCTGCGCCGTGACACTGCATGCAGTTGGTCTGGAAGGCGGAACGTCCGCCGGCCAGAGCGAAGTTGAACAGCTCCGGGTCCTTGCGGATATCGGCAAGTGAGGTGGTGCGGATCTTGTCGACAAAATTCGCGCGCACTTTGGCCTGGGCCTGCAACTCCACTGAAAGATCGGCGCGGCTGGAATAGCCGAGCAGGCCATCGGTGTGACCCGTAAGCCCGGGCCATGACGGATAGAGGACGCAGTAGACGGCCGCGAAGGCAATCGTTGCCCAGAAGGTATAGACCCACCAGGTCGGCAGCGGCGTGTTGAGCTCCTTCACGCCGTCCCATTCGTGGCCGGTGGTGTCCTGCCCCGACAGCGTGTCTTTTTCGATCTTCGTCGGCATGGCAATACCCTCAGTCTTCGTCGTTCAGCGGAATGCGGGCGTCCCGGTCGAAGCGCTTGCGGTTGGTTGGCCGCCATGCCCAGAATACGATGCCGGCAAAGACCAGGACGGCCCACACGGTCCATATCGAGGTGAGAACCTCGCTTACGGTTTCGAGACCCATGAGACTCTCCCTATTGCCGCAGTCGGTCGGGCGGCAGATCGCCAAAGCGGACCAAAGTGCCCAGCATCTGCAGGTAGGCGATAAGCGCGTCGAGTTCGGTGATCGCTGGAGTCTCGGTGTTGAATTTTCCGACGACGGCGCGCGGGTAGCGTTTCTCCAGCGCGGTCGTATCGGCGTCCGGGTTGACCTGCGCCTCGAGATCGGCACGGGCATTGGCGATCATCTCGTCGGTGTAGGGGGTCCCGACCGCGCGCATCGCCTTGAGATGCTGGGCGATGTCGCCGAATTCGAGCTTTCGAGTGGCCAGGAATGGGTAGGCCGGCATGACGCTTTCCGGCACCACGGCGCGTGGCGAGACCATGTGGGCCACGTGCCAGTCGTTCGAATAGCGGCCGCCTACCCTGGCGAGGTCGGGGCCGGTCCGCTTGGAGCCCCACTGGAAAGGCTTGTCGTACATGCTTTCGGCCGCGAGGCTGTAATGGCCATAGCGTTCGACCTCGTCCTTGAACGGACGGATCTGCTGGCTGTGGCAGAGATAGCATCCCTCGCGGATGTAGATGTTGCGTCCCAGCACCTCGAGCGGCGTGTAGGGTCGCATGCCGTCGACACGCTCGATCGTGCTTTCGATCGTGAAGAGCGGAATGATCTGCACCATGCCGCCGATCGACACGGTGATCAGGGTCAGTACGGCCATCAGGATGACGTTCTTCTCGATCGTCGAGTGGCGAATGAACATTGCGCGTCTCCTAGGCCGCGAGTGCGGGGCGAGGACGCGCGGACACCACTTCAGGCTCGCCGCGGATCGTGCGCCACATGTTGTAGGCCATGATCAGGCCACCGCTCAGGAAGAACACGCCGCCCAGCAGACGGATCGCGTAGAACGGCTTCATGGCGGCCACCGTCTCGACGAACGAGTACTGAAGGAAGCCGAGCTCGTCATAGGCGCGCCACATCAGGCCCTGCATGATGCCGCTCACCCACATCGCGGTGATGTAGAGAACGATGCCGATGGTTGCGATCCAGTAATGCCAACCCATGAGACGGGTCGACCACATTCCAGGCCGGTTCCACATCTTCGGCACCAGATAGTACATCGTGCCGAACACGATGAAGGCGACCCAGCCGAGCGCGCCGGAATGGACATGCCCAATGGTCCAGTCGGTGTAGTGGCTGAGAGAGTTGACGGCCTTGATGGACATGACCGGCCCCTCGAACGTCGACATGCCGTAGAAGCCTACGGAGGTGACGGAGAAGCGCAGGCCGGGGTCGGTTCGCAGTTTGTCCCAGGCCCCAGACAGGGTCATGAGGCCGTTGATCATGCCGCCCCAGCTCGGCATCCACAGCATCACCGAGAACACCATGCCGAGCGTCTGTGCCCAGTCGGGCAGGGATGTGTAGTGGAGATGATGCGGTCCGGCCCAGATGTAGAGAAACACCAGAGACCAGAAGTGCACGATCGACAGCCGGTAGGAGTAGACCGGCCGGTTCGCCGCCTTGGGAATGTAGTAGTACATCATTCCGAGGAACGCGGCGGTGAGGAAGAAGCCCACCGCATTGTGGCCGTACCACCACTGGATCATGGCGTCCTGCACGCCTGACCAGGCGCCGTAGCTCTTGGTGCCGACGATCGACACCGGCATCGCCAGATTGTTGGTGATGTGCAGCATCGTGACGGTGATGATGAAGGCGAGATAGAACCAGTTGGCGACGTAGATGTGCGGCTCTTCGCGCTTCAGCACTGTCCCGAGGTAGGCGATCAGGTAGGCGATCCAGACGACGGCAAGCCACAGGTCGGCGTACCATTCGGGCTCGGCGTATTCCTTGCTCTGGGTGATGCCCAGCAGGTAGCCGGTGGCGGCTATGACGATGAAGAACTGGTAGCCGAGCAACACGAACCATCCGAGCGGCTCGCCACCGAACAGACGGGCACGACAGGTGCGTTGCACAATATGAAAAGCCGTCCCGATCAGTGCCGTGCCACCAAAGGCGAAGATCGCGGCCGAGGTATGCAACGGCCGTAACCGGCCGAAAGTGAGGAATTCGCTGTCGAAGCTTAGCTGCGGCCATACCAGCTGGGCTGCGATGACGACGCCGGCCAGAAACGCGGCAATGCCCCAGAACATCGTCAGGACGACAGCCGCACGGATGACGTTGTCGACATAGCGAGGCGCCGGCGATGGGCCGGCGGCCAAGGCAGTATTGCTGGACATTCGATCTCCCCGCACTCGGCGCACTCGTGGCGCGGGCCGACCTTAGTCGACGCGGGGAGTCCGCTGCTTGACTTAGGTCAAAGCCGGTTTTTCCGGGGCAGCGACAATCCGCGATCGGAAAGGGCCCGGGACTGGGCCCGGAAATGGGTAAGGGACGCCATGAGCGAGACTGTTTCCGTGTTCCCGACGCCGCGGCCGCGGATCACGCGGGTGTCGGTGGACCGGCCATGGGTCTGGCTGGCGGCCGGCTGGCGAGATTTCATCGCAGTACCCGGAACCAGCCTCGCCTATGGGCTTGTGCCGGTGATCGCCGGATGGCTCGCTGTCCTGCTGATGCTGTGGCTCGATCTGCCGTACCTTGTACTGCCGCTCAGCGCCGGCTTCTTCTTTGTCGGCCCTTTCATGGCGGTCGGGCTTTACGAAGTCAGTCGGCGGCTGGAGACGAAGCAGGTTGTCGGCGGCGCGAGCACGCTGCTGGCCTGGCGCCGCAATCCAGATCAAATCGCGCTGATGGGCCTTCTTCTGCTTCTCTTCCATCTTGCCTGGATGCGCATGGCCCAGCTTCTCTTCGCGATCTTCGAGTGGCGGAACGTGCCGTCGTGGGATCGCTTTCTTGACCTCATCTGGGCCTCTTCCCGGAGCCTGCCGTTCCTCGCGGTGGGTGTGGGCCTGGGTGCGGTGCTGGCGGCCGTTGCCTTTGCGGTCGGTGCGTTCTCAATGCCCTATCTTCTGGATCGGCGGGCATCGAACATGTTCGAAGCAGTCGCCACTTCCGTCGCTGCGGTTCGACTCAACCCGGGTCCCATGCTTCTGTGGGCGGTGTTGATCGTGTTCCTGGTCGTGCTTGGCATGGTGCCCGGCTTGATCGGCCTGGTCGTCACCTTGCCTCTGGTGGCCTATGCCACATGGCATGCCTATCGCGATATCGTGCGCTTCGAGGAAGGCCCCCGGGATTGATCGGCGGCGATTGACATATCGTCAGGCTTGCAAGCCGCTCTGGCGCCAACCTTGGATCTGGAGGGCGGCAAGCCCTAGAAGTACCGACCTGCCAGCGAGAGCATTATCAAGGCGTTCGCGATCAGCAAGGGCGCGGCGATCCAGCGCGTCACGCTTTGCAGATGCCGCCGGATGATAAGGCCACCCCACCCTACGGCGATCAAGGCCGGCACCGTGCCGGCCGCGAATGCCGCCATGACAAACGCGCCGTGCCGTGCTGATGCCGTTCCAGCCGCGGCTGCGAGGGCGCCGTAAAGCAGGCCGCACGGCAGGAAACCAAGTACGACGCCCAGCGCATATCGCGCCAGCGGGTGATGCGACGACGACAACGGGCCGGCCAGGCGCGCCAACCCGGCGGACAGCGGCGAGTATGTGCCCATCGAAAGCCCGAAAGCCTGCAACACCATCAGGCAGGCGGCGGCGATGAGCAGCAGACCGGCCAGCCAGGCAAACACCGCCGTCGACGTGAAAATGGCCGTTACGCTGCTGGCGACCGCACCAAGTGCTGTGTAGGTCGTGAGTCGGCCGAGATGATAGGGCACGAGCGCGGCTCCGGCGAGCCGCCGCCACTCGCCGTATCTTCCGGCCGGGCCACGCTCGGCATCGGCCATGACCTGGCCCAACACGAACGGGCCGCACATGCCGATACAATGGGTCACGCTGCCAGCCAGACCCGCGAAGAACAGTGCGACCGGCAGGGCACCGGGCTGTGCGGCAAAAGCCGCAAGTCCCTGCCGGCACGATGAGATGAGGTCGGCGACGAAATCCATTGCACACCATCGTTGCGCCGGCCGGGCGGCCACTTGACTTGTATCAATAGCGCCACCGCCTTGAAGTGGCACATATGCTTGGTCAATGCGGGAGGCAGTTCATGGGCTACAAGACCATTCTGGTTCACTGTGATGCGAGCGCGTCGGTTCACCACAGACTGGACGTGGCCGCGAACCTGGCGGAGCGCTTTGGCGCGCATCTTGTCGGGCTCCATGTGCGGCGGCCCTTTGAAACCCCCTTCTTCTTCGATGGCGGGTTTCCGATGGACGATTTTTTCAAATCGTATGAAGCAAGTGTGAAGGCCGACGAGGCCGTTGCTTTGGCGGCATTTACAAAGTCGGCGAAGGGCAGGCATCTGGCGACGGAATGGCGGGTGGCCGAAGGCTATATCGAAGGCGAAACGGCCGTGCAGGCCCGTTACGCCGACCTCATCGTCCTCGGACAGGCCGAGCAGGAGCCGACGGCGACGCCCTCTGATTTGCCGGAGTCGGTGGCGCTCGTGACGGGGCGTCCGGTTCTGGTGGTGCCGCATATCGGGGCAAAGCCACCGGGGAAGATCGTCATGCTGTGCTGGAACGCCAGCCGAGAGGCGGCGCGCGCGGCCACCGATGCCTTGCCGTTGCTCAAGGCGGCCGAGAAGGTCATCGTCCTCGCCATCAATCCCAAGGCGTCGGCGGCGGGCCACGGCGCTGAACCGGGTGCGGATGCGGCGGCCTGGCTCGCGCGGCACGGCGTCAAGGTTTCGGTCCAGCGCGATGTGGCCTTGGATGTCGACGTCGGTGGCGTGATTCTGTCTCGTGCCGCAGATCACGGTGTCGATCTTATCGTGATGGGCATCTACGGCCAATCGCGGATGCGGGAAATGGTGCTGGGCGGGGCCAGCCGGACGTTGTTGGGCAGCATGACCGTGCCGGTCTTCATGGCGCACTAGGACGCAAGGGCGGTTCCGGTGGCTGTCTTGGATTCCATGCGCCGTGGCTTCTACGACCGGCCGGTCCCGCGCTACACAAGCTATCCGACCGCCACCCAGTTCGATGCGTCTATCGGCCCGGTTCAGCATGGCGAGTGGCTGAAGGAGTTCGATGGCGCTTCAGCGGCGCTTTATCTGCACGTCCCGTTTTGCCGCCAGCTCTGCTGGTACTGCGCCTGCCATACAATGGCGATGCGACGTGAAGGGACACTCGACGCCTACGCGGAGAGCCTCCGTCAGGAGCTCGATCTGCTTGCGGCGACGGCGCCCGATCTTGTCATCGACGCGATCCAGTGGGGAGGTGGCACGCCGACGCAACTCGGCACCTCGCGCCTCGCCGATGTCGGGCGGCAAATCGATGCACTGTTCGATCGTCGCGCGGATGCGGAAATCTCCATCGAGGTCGACCCGCGCTACTGCGACAGCGAAATCGCCGAGGTGATCGCCGGCCTCGGCACGACCCGGGTCAGTCTCGGGGTGCAGGATTTCGACACCACCGTCCAGGAGGCCATCAATCGCCCTCAGACCTTCGACGCCACGGCCACCGCCTTGCGATGCCTTCGCGCGGCGGGTATCACGAAATTCAATATCGACCTCGTTTACGGCCTGCCGCGCCAGACCTTGGGCACATTGTCGCGCACTCTCGACCAGGCGTTGACGCTCGAGCCGAACCGGTTTGCGGTGTTCGGTTATGCCCACGTACCCTGGATGAAGCCGCATCAGCGATTGATCGATGCCGGATCCCTGCCCGATGGTGCGACGCGCGCGGCGATGGCGGCCATGGTCGCGGATAGGCTGGTCGCCGGCGGCTACGTGCAGGTTGGGCTCGACCATTATGCGAAGGCCGGCGACGCCCTTGCCCGGGCGGCGGCCAACGGCAAACTGCATCGCAACTTTCAAGGCTATGTGACGAACGACTCGTCGTGGGTCGCAGGTGTCGGCGCCTCGGCCATCTCGTGCCTGCCAAACGGCTATTCACAGAATTCATCCGATGCCGCGCGATACATGGCGGCGATTGCAGCCGGGGGGTTCGCGACGGCTCGCGGCATCGCCGTGAACGCCGAGGACCGTCTGCGCGGAGAGATCATCGGTTTGCTCATGTGTTGCCAGGCCGTCAACATCGCCGAGGCTTGCAGCAGATTTGGCATCGAGTCCGACTCTTTCATCGCTTCCGCTGAGGGCCTCGCACCGCTCCTCCGGGATGGTCTGATCACGATGACCGACGGGCAACTTGCGGTAACCGACCGTGGGCGACCACTGGTCCGTTACATCTGTGCCGCATTCGATCGCCACTACGCCGACATCGAAGGCAAGCACACCCACGGAGTCTAGGACACAGCACCAGCCATGCCGACCGCCATCGAAGTCATCAAAGCCGAACACCGGGCGTTGAATTCCGTGCTGTTTGCCTTGCACGTCATTTCCCGCAAGGCGTTGCGTGCCGGCGGAAAGCCGGATTTTCCCTGGCTGCGGACGCTGATCGAATATGTCGACCGCTTTTCCGAGCGCCTCCACCACCCCAAGGAGGAACTTTACCTGTTCCGTGTGCTCGAGCGGCGGACCCCGGAGCTTGGCCGGAGCATCGCCCGCCTGAGACGTGAGCATGCTGCCGACGCAGGCCATTCCATACGGATGCGTGAAGCCCTGGCCAACTGGGAGCGGGGTGATCCCAAGGCGGGTCCATTGTTTGTTCATGTCGCCAGTGATTTTGCCCGCTTCAACTGGCGGCACATGCGTCGCGAAGAACGCGAGATCCTGCCGGCGGCCGAGGCGGTGTTCACCGACGCGGATTGGCGGCAGATTGACCAGGCCTTCGCCGCCAACCGCGATCCGCTTGCCAGCTCGGAAACCCGGCAGGAATGCGAGGCCGCCCTGCGGCTTCTCCAGCCACGGCAGGCCTGAACCACTGACAGGAGGTCCGCCATGAGCGCCCACAAACTTGTTGCAGGTCACATCGAGGCGGCGCTGAAGGACGCCACCGCGCGCGGCATTTCGAGCGATGTCGTGGCGCGTTGCCTGCTGTCGGAGGCGATTCGCCTGTTCAAGATCGACCGGCCGATCGGCGACATTGCGGCCGAATTGACCGCGGCAGCCGACAATCTCGACGACGACACGCCGTTCGTCTTCATGCGACCTTGAAGTGGCGGTGCGTGCGGTCCACCTGCCGGTGTGATGGCTGCTTGAGCAGCGCCATCGCAACAGGGCCTGGCCTATTGTGAGTCGATGACGACGCCTCCATCATGGTAGCGTCTCATGAGGACCGACCGAAGCGGACCCGATGCCGGAAGATACCTTCACACCACAGGATACTGCGGCCATGAAAGCCGCGTTGCAGACGGCAGAGGCGCTGTTGCACTCGATCCTGCAGACAGTTCCAGACGCAATGATCGTCATCGACGAACGGGGCCACGTCGAATCGTTCAGCGCGACGGCCGAGCGGCTGTTCGGTTATTCCGTGGATGAGATTGTGGGGAAGAACATCCGCCAGCTTATGCCGACTCCGCAACGTGAGCAGCATGATGGTTACATTCGGCGCTACCTCGATACCAACGAGCGACGCATCATAGGTATCGGCCGTGTCGTCGTTGGTCAACGCAAGGACGGCACGACATTTCCCATGCATCTCACGATTGGTGAGCTGAAGTTGGCCGACAAACATTACTTCACGGGGTTCATCCGCGATCTGACCGACCAGCAGCTTACGGAAATCCGACTCAAGGAACTGCAGTCGGAAGTGACGCACATGTCGCGGTTCACGGCGCTTGGCGAGATGGCCTCGACGTTGGCGCACGAAATCAACCAGCCGCTGACGGCAATCAGCAACTATCTCAAGGGATGCCAGAGGCTCCTCGAACGGATCGAAGGCGAGTCGGCAGTGGTACTGCGCGATGCCGTCGGCAAAGCGGCCGACCAGGCAGTGCGCGCGGGCCAAATTATTCGCCGCCTCCGTGAGTTCTTGTCGCGCGGCGAAAGCGAACGCCGCGTCGAGAGTCTGCCGAAGCTGATCGAGGATGCGAGTGCCTTGGCCCTGATTGGCACCAAGGAGAACGGTATCGACGTATCCTTCCGACTGGATCCGGAAGCCGATCGGGTCCTCGCCGACCGCATCCAGATTCAGCAGGTTCTGGTCAATTTGATCCGAAATGCCATCGAGGTCATGCTCGAATCCTCGGGCCGCCGCGAACTGGGGATTGGGACCGCGTGGAAGGCCGACGGGATGGTGGAGGTGAGTGTGTCGGACAGCGGCGCCGGGCTTGCGCCGGAAGTCGCCGCAAGTCTCTTCCAGCCGTTTGTCACCACCAAGCAGAAGGGTATGGGATTGGGTCTGTCGATCTGCCGGACGATCGTGGAGGCCCACGGCGGCAAGATCTGGGTGGAAGGAAGACCGGGTGGCGGCACGGTCTTCCGATTCAGTTTGCGGGCAGCGAAGGTAGAGGAGCCGTCTCTTGTCGAATAGCCAGGTCGTTCATGTTATCGACGACGATGCCGCCGTACGGCAATCGCTGGCTTTTTTGCTCAGTACCGCGGGCTTGGCGGTGCGTGTGCATGAATCGGCGGTGGCGTTTCTCGATGCCCTCCCCGAGGCGCAAGACGGCTGCATCGTCACCGATATCCGGATGCCGGGCATGGACGGCCTGGAGCTCCAGCGCCGCTTGCGGGCAAACAGGATCGGCCTGCCGGTGATCGTGATCACCGGCCACGGCGATGTTGCACTGGCGGTGGAGGCGATGAAGGCGGGGGCAGCCGATTTCATCGAAAAGCCCTTCGACGACGAGATCCTGCTCGCGGCAATTCAGCTGGCTCTTACCCGTCACGCCGACTCCGCGCGGCGCGACGCGCAGTTCGCCGATGTTCGCGGCCGGCTGGCGCTCCTGTCGTTGCGCGAGCGCGAGGTTCTTGACGGCCTGGTCGCCGGGAAACCGAACAAGATCATTGCCCATGACCTGGGGATCAGCGCGCGGACGGTCGAAGTCTACCGCGCCAATGTGATGACCAAGATGCAGGCTGACAGCCTCTCCGCGCTGGTCCGCATGGTGCTTGTGGACGGCGCCCTGGAGTAGGCACACCGGCGAGCACCGCTTCGTTGCGCCAGATCAAGTTGCATGTCGCAGGTATCCAATATGGTCGGCTTGGCTCTCAGCAGAACCTGATTGGAACGTCGCGACATGTCGAGATTGCCGGGCACCGTTCTCGTCGTCGACGACGATGCCGTGGTCCGTGGTGTACTGAAATTTGCCCTCGAAGTCGAAGGACTGAGCGTACGTCTCCGTGACGACGGGCCGGCGGCGCTGCTGGCCGAAGCCAAGTGGCCTCCAGGTGCCTGTCTTGTCGTCGACGGCCGGACATCGGTGATGGACGGCGTGGAAGTTAAGAAAACCTTGCGCGCGCGCGACGTTACGACGCCGGCCATCCTGGTCACGGGCCGGTCCAGCAACCAGTTGGCGCGGCGCGCCGGGAGATCGGGCATTCGGCAGGTACATGAAAAGCTGTTGGCCAGTGGCGCCTTCGTTGAGAGCGCTCGTCCGGCACTTGAACGGTCCTGCTAGCGACGGCGGTGCCGGCCCGATGCCCCGCACCATCATGGGTTATGTCATCCGCTTCACGGCCATGCACCAGGCCGGCCTGGCGGCGCTGTCGATAGCGGTCTTTCTGCTAAGTGCGGTCCCACTCGAGCTGCAGCGTCGCATCATCAATGGCGTGGTCGACCGCGATGCATTGCGGACGATCTTTTGGCTGGCCACCGCTTACGCCCTGGTGGCGCTCGTCGAACAGTCCTTGAAGCTCGTGCTCAACGTTTATCGCGGGTGGGTGGCCGAAGCCACCGTCCGCCGGCTGCGGAATGGAATTCGCGCTGCCGCCGTGGCGTTTCGGACGCACGCCGATGCCGGTGTCGAAATTTCCATGGTCCTGGAAGAGGCTGAGCCGATCGGTGGATTCACCGGGATCGGTGTTTCAGAGCCGTTGCTACAGGGTGGGATTTTGGCGAGCGTGACCGGCTATATGGTCTTCCTCGAGCCGCGCCTGGCCTTGCTGGGGCTTGCATTCTTTGTACCCCAGATGGTGTTTGTTCCGTTGCTGCAGCTTGCGATCAACCGCCGGGCCGGAGCCCGCATTCTCACCAAACGAGAGATCAGCGGCACGATCGTCGAGGGCGTTCTCCCCGAGACCCTTGGGCGGACGCTTGGCGACGAGCCGATTGAACGCGTCTTCACGCTCAACATGGGAATCTACAAACGAAAATACGCCATGAACCTGCTGATGAACCTTATGCATCATCTCGCTGTTGCCGTGGCACTGTGCATCGGCGGGTGGATGGCCATCGAGGGGAGCGTCGAAGTCGGCACGGTAGTGGCGATCGTTGGCGGGCTGGGGAAGCTCAACGATCCGTGGGGGCGACCTCGTGAACTGGGCGCGCGAATTTTCCGTTGTTGCCGTCAAGTATCGTCTTTTCGCCGATGCTGCCAACCGGTTCCTCGGCCTGTGACGCCGGTCCGGTGGGGCGGCGCAGCCAATCCCCAGCTACGTAGAATCCCTTAGGTCAATACCTGAATGGAAGGCGCCCCGACCGCGGGTTACTCAAGCCTCGTCTAATGGTTCTGACCATGGAGGGTTAAATGCAAGCCTATACCGGCACCAACGTCTCCAGACTTCCGGCGGCCGCAGCGATCGTGAGCGGCGGCACCGCGGCAATGCCGCGACGGTTCGACATCGTTACCACGAAGCTCGGCGGCGCCCCGCGGAACCTGACCAAAGGCGAGGAACTCTTCGCCGAGGGCGATGCCGCCGACTTCTTCTACAAGGTCGTGTCCGGCACGGTGCGGACCTATAAGCTCCTGAGCGATGGACGCCGCCAGATCGACGAATTTCACCTTTCTGGCGATATCTTCGGTCTGGAAACCAGCCACGACCATCGTTTTTCCGCCGAGGCCGTCGACGATGCCACGATCGTTGCGTTTCGCCGGCGCCGGTTCGAGACGCTCGCCCATGACGATCCTGCTTTGGGCGATCAGGTGATGAGTTCGATGTTGTGCAGTCTCGAGCGCGCCCACGATCACATGATGTTGCTCGGTCGCAAGACCGCTCGAGAAAAGATCGCGACGTTTCTGCTCAATATGGCCCGGCGCATCTCCAATGACGACCGCTTCGACTTGCCGATGCAGCGTTCGGATATCGCCGATCATCTCGGGCTGACCATCGAGACCGTTTCGCGCACGCTAACCCAGCTTGCAAGAGACGGTTTGATTAAACTGGCAGCCACCAGCCGTACCGTTGTGCTGTGCGACAAGGCCGCCTTGCGGCGCCTCAACGCCTAGGAGGCACGCATGTCGCAACATGCCCATGCCGTCATCTGGATCGACCACCATCAGGCCAAGGTCCTTCACTTCAACGCGACGGACGTGGATCATGCCGTGATCCATCCTCATGATCGTACGGTACATGTTCACCACAAGGCGAATGCGGTCGGTGACGGCCGCGCTCCGGTGGACAAGGACTACCTCAGGCGCGTCACCGAGTCGGTCTCGACAACGGAGGCGATCATGATCGTCGGCCCGGCCAGCGCCAAGACGGAACTGGCGGATTACATTGCTGCGCATGCGCCGGGTGTATCGGCGCATGTGTCCACCGTTCAGCCGGCCGACCACCCCAGCGATGGCGAACTCGTGGCGCTGGCTCGCCAGTACTTCAAGGCGCAGGATCGGATGCGCCGCCCGGTATAGGCGCTACGCTAGGTCGCCCTGGGGTCGGCGGCCCGGACTTCTACTGGCATTCGCGCCAGCTTGTCGTGGAGCCGGACCTGGTGCCGAATCGGCCACCAGTCGTAGAGAAAAATCTGTAGCGGGCGCCACATCGCCACCCAACCGAGGATCAGGAGACCTTCCTGAAGAACGCGGGCCACGGCGTCGCCGGGAATGAGGAAGGTCAATTGCCGGATGCTCATGCAGGCGACGAGAAACGCCAGGCCGATCGCCAGCGCGGCACGGCCTTCGCGGAACTGGAAGCGCATGCGACGGCGAGCCTCGGTCCGCCGGTATGCAAAGTAGTTCTGCACCGCCTTTTCGAGCCCGAGGGTCTCGGCGCGGGGCAGCTGCTCGGCCGGCAGATGCACGATGAGCCGGACCGGCCGCGGCAACGGAGACTCGTTGGCTGATCCCACGATGTACTCCTCGGCCTCCCAATCGAGGTCCTTTTCATGGAACGGCGAGGGATCGAACGAATTGAAGAGCTGCTGCAGCCTCGAAAGGCGCAGCTCGATGGTCAAGACCGTCGATCCATTTACCGGAGCAGTGCTGGCGTCGTGAGTCATGTGGGATGGTCCCTCCCAATGGTCCAAGAAGAGCGATCTAGGGGCCGCCGTTGCGACCGTCGCTGATCTGCGTCAATTGCCCTGTCATTTGAGTCGTATTTCGGGTCATGATGTCGGTTGCCTGCCGGCGCGCCAATGCACCGGGATCACGCGGGAGACGGCCATGAAAGTCGGCATGTTCATCAACACCCAATTCCCGGAGGGTGACAACGTCGCCGTGCGCGTGCCCGAGCTGGTCGAGCAGGTCAAGGTCGCGCGGCAAGTCGGCTTTTCCTCGCTGCTGTTTCCGCATCATTACCTGACCGACCCTCTGCAGATGCTGCAGATCACACCGCTGATGGCCTACCTGTTGCCGGAAGCAAAGGGCATGACGATCGGCGGCAATATCCTGCTGCTGCCGCTGCTCAACCCCGTCCATGTCGCCGAGGAAGCCGCGACGCTCGACGTCCTCAGCGAAGGCAATTTCATTCTCGGTGTCGGGTTGGGCTACCGCGAGGGCGAGTTCGAGGCCTTCGGGATTTCGCTGAAGGAACGCTCCGCGCGCTTCACCGAAAGCATCGCGCTGATGCGCCAGCTATGGGCCGGCGGCAAGACCACCTTCCGCGGCAAGTTCTATTCGGTGACGGATCACGGCATCAGCCTGAAGCCGCATCGATCCGGTGGTCCGCCGGTCTGGGTCGCGGGGTTGGTCGAAGCCGCCGTCAAACGCGCCGCGCGCATCGGCGATGCCTGGCTGATTGCCAACGCGACCACCCTGGATGCGACCGTGCCGATGATGCGCGTCTATCGCGAGACCCTTGCCGCTCTCGGCAAGCAGGTCGAGGAGTTCCCGATCTCCCGCGAATGCTACGTCGGCACCAGCCACGCCACGGCCATGGAAGAATGCCGCGCTGCCCTGGAATACAAATACAATTCCTATGCCGCCTGGGGGATGGAAAGCCCGACCAAGAACATGACCTTCGAGGAAATGGCGCGCGACCGTTTCATCATCGGCGACAAGGTCTCGGTGAAAGAGGAAGTGGCGCGTTGGCGCGAGGCTCTTGGTGTGAACCATTTCATCATGCGCGTGCAGTGGCCGGGCCTGGAGCAGGACAAGGTGCTGCGCTCCATCCGTCTTCTGGGTGAGATATTCGCGTAAACCGACAGCGCAACTATTGTCGCCTGGCGTCCCGGATGGCGCACCAGACGCGGTGCGGTGTCGCCGGCATCTCGACATGTGTTACGCCGAGGTCGGCAAGGGCATCTACCACGGCATTGATGATGACACCCAGCGCCGGGGTAATGCCGCCTTCGCCGCCACCACGAAAACCAAGCGGGTGGTTGGTCGACGGCACCTCGCTCAGCGCGGTGGCGAACGACGGGAAATCCGAAGCGCGCGGCATGGCGTAGTCCATGAACGAACCCGAGAGGAGCTGGCCGGTTCCTGTTTCGTAGAAGCAGAGTTCCGCCAGAGCCTGACCCGCACCCTGGGCGATGCCGCCGTGGGTCTGACCGTGCAGGATCAGCGGATTCACCGCGCGGCCGACGTCGTCGATCGTTGTGTAGCGTTCGATGCGCACCACGCCAGTCTCGGCGTCGACCTCGACCTCGCAGACATGCCAGCCATAAGGATAGGAGCCGACCCTGCTGTCGACATCGGCAGCATCGGCGAGCGGGCCGTGCTGGCGTGCCACGGCGAACAGATCGATGCCGCGATCCGTGCCCTTGACGATGAATCGGCCATCGGCGAATTCGATGTCGGCCTCGGCGGCCTCCAGCGACTGTGCCGCGAACTTGATACCCTTGGCGACGATGCCGCGCGATGCCTGGTGGATGGTGGTCGCGGCCAGCCGCAAGGAACGGCCGGAATGCGAACCGCCGCCGACGGCGAGACGATCGGTGTCGCTGGTGTCGATCCGCACCGTGTCGGTCGGAACGCCGAGCCATTCGGAGACAAGCTGGGCGAAACTGGTGGCATGGCCCTGGCCGGAGGAAAGTGTGCCGATCACTACTTCGACGGCGCCCTCCGGCAATATTGTGACCTCGGCGCGTTCGTTCGGTGCGCCACTCTGCGCCTCGACATAGCCGCCGAGCCCGATACCACGATGAAAGCCACGCTCTTGCGAGAGATTCAGGCGAGTGGGGTAGCCGTCCCAATCGGCAAGCTTCAGGACGTCAAGCAGCGCCGTCTCGTAGTCGCCTGAATCGTAGGTCACGCCGAAGGAGTTCGTATGGGGCGTTGACTTCACGAGATTGCGCCGGCGCAGGGCCACTCGATCGAAGCCGTGCGCGCGTGCCGCGAGATCGATAAGGCGCTCGATCACGAACATGGCCTCCGGCCGCCCTGCGCTGCGATAGGGCGCCGTGCACGGCGTGTTGGTGAGCACGCCGCGCGCGTGCGCCGCGGCCGGCAGGTCATAGAGGCTGGTCATGAGCTGCGTGCCCTTGGTCAGCGGCACGAACGACGCGGTGTAGGCCCCGAGGTTGCTGAGGCTCATCGCGCTGAGACCGAGGAAGTTGCCTTCGGCGTCAAGCGCCAACTCCGATTCGATCCTGAAGTCGCGGCCGGCATAGTCGCTCAGGAATGCTTCCTGCCGTTCGCAGGTCCATTTCACTGGTCGCCCGACCTTTCGCGATGCCCAGCAGACCAGCGCGAATTCCGGATAGAAGAAATTGCGGGTACCGAAATTGCCACCGACCTCGTGGGCGATCACCCGCACCCTGTCGGGCTCGATGCCGAAGATGCGGGCAATCTCGCGCTTCGGCCGCACGAGGGCGCCGCCGCCAGCGTAGAGCGTGTAGCGGCCGCTCGCGGAATCGTAGTCGCCCAATGCGGCACGCGGCTCCATCGGCACGCCAGTCACGCGCTGGATATCGGTCTCCAGTCGCACGATGTGGACCGCCTGGGCGAAGCCGGCCTGTGTCGCCGCCGGATCGCCGACGATCGAGTCAACGGCGACATTGTCAGTGTCACGGGCGGCCGCCTGTCCGGTCACCACGGCGGGTAGGGGCTGGTAGTCAATCTGCACCGCTTCTGCGGCGTCACGGGCGATCGCCAGGGTCTCGGCGACCACGAATGCCACGGCCTCGCCGACGAAGCGCGCTTCGCCGATCGCCAGGATCATCGGCCGCACGAGTTTGTGCGGAGAACCGTCGGAGTTATCCAGGCGAATGTCCGGCGGGCTCATAGCCGCTGGAATATGCGGCACCGGCCGCAATCCGTCGGCCAGAACGTCGTCGCCAGTCAGTACCGCCAGGACGCCGGGCATCGCGCGTGCGGCCGCAGCGTCGATCGAGACAATGCGGGCATGGGCGTGTGGCGAACGCACGGCGACGGCATGGATCTGGCCGGGCAGAGTGAAGTCGTCGCTGTAGCAACCGCGTCCGGTGAGCAGGCGTTCGTCTTCAAGTCGCGGCAGAGGCGTTCCGATACCGGCAATCATATGAAAGGCAGTTGCGCACATCGCGGTCGCCCATGGCAAGGCCCGGTGTCGCCGTTTCGAAATCGGATGTTGTTTTCGCGAGGCGCGGGCGTTGGGACAAGGCTATTCTTTCGATCGTTGGAGCAGGGGGAGGCCGAGATGGACATCGCATTCACGGTAAACGGCGAGGCGCGACAGGTTGGCGTCGCCAATGCCACGTCTTTGCTCGAGGTCTTGCGCAACCATCTCGGACTGATGGGCACGCGCTATGGCTGCGGCCTGGAACAGTGCGGCTGCTGCATGGTGCTGGTCGACGACCAACCAACCTATGCCTGCACCCGAGAGGTCGGCACGGTCGCCGGCTGCAAGGTGACCACCATCGAAGGACTCGGCACGGCGGCTGCACCGCATCCGCTGCAACAGGCGTTCCTCGACGAGCAGGCCGGCCAATGTGGCTACTGTCTGTCCGGAATTCTGATTTCGGCCAAGGCGTTGCTCGACCGCAACCCGAATCCCGATCGCGCCGAGGTCGTCGCTGCGCTGGACAAGCAACTCTGTCGCTGCGGCGCACATCAGCGGATCCTGCGTGCGGTGGAACGCGCTGCCGCGGCGCTGCGCGGTGGGAGCCGGTCATGACCGCGCCCGTCCTGCCGGCAAGCCTGGTCGAAAACCCGCGTCTCGACCGCTGGATCCGTTTCCAGCCCGATCGCACCGTGCGCATCGCCACCGGCAAGGTCGAGATGGGCCAGGGCATCGTCACCGCGATTGGCCAGATCGCGGCCGACGAACTCGATGTGCCATTCGGCCGCGTCACCGTGATGTCGGGCGACACGACGGAGGGGCCCGACGAGATTTATACGACGTCATCCCTGTCGGTCGATGTTTCCGGCGGCTCGGTGCGGCTGGTCTGCGCCGAGGTCCGTGCCAAGGCCCTGGAGCGGGCGGCGCTGCGGCTCAACTGCAGCCGCGACGAGCTTACGGTCGTCGATGGCCAGTTCCTGCAGAACGGCGCGGCGACCGGTCAGGACTACTGGTCGGTCGCGGCCGAGATCGATCTCACCCAGACCGTCACCGGGACGGCGGCACCCAAGCCCGTTGCGGCCTATCGTGTGGTCGGCCAGAACGTGCCACGGGTCGATTTGCCGGCAAAGATGAGCGGTGCGGCCTTTGTCCATGACGTCCTGCCCAAGGATGTCCTGCACGCCCGCACGCTGCGCCAGCCCAGCCGCGGCGCCACTTTGGCGGCGCTCGACGAAGCCGCAATCCGTCGCGCGGCAAAAGGCGAACTGCAGATCGTCCGGCAAACCAATTTCGTGGCTTTCGTCAGCCCGATCGAAGGCGTAGCCCAGGCCGCCGCGGCAGCGGCACCACGGTATGCCAGCTGGCAGAATGTGCGACGCATCGAGCCGGCGCAGCAGGAAGCCGCCTGGCTGAAGGGCCAGCCGAGCGACGACCGGCACATCGGGGCGCCACCGCCCGCAGCACCGCCGAAGAATCTCGTACAGGCGACTTTCTCGCGGCCCTACATTGCCCATGCGTCGCTGGCGC
>CALDNT010000312.1 GCA_937915145.1 uncultured Reyranella sp. | reverse complement strand
ATGGCGAAGATGATCGGCTTGGCCGCCATCGACTGCACCATCGCCGGGGTCACGGCACCCTTGACCGACAGGCCGAAGAAGACGTCGGCGCCCTTCATTGCCTCTTCCAGCGTGCGCGCCTTGGTGCGCACCGCATGGGCGCTCTTCCACTGGTTCATGCCTTCGGTGCGGCCCTGGAAGATGACGCCCTTGGTGTCGCACAGGATGGCGTTCTCATGCGGCAGGCCCATCGCCTTCACCAGCTCGATGCAGGCGATCGACGCGGCACCGGCGCCGTTCACCACCATCTTGATGTCCTTGATGTTGCGGCCGGTGAGATGCAGCGCGTTGATCAGGCCGGCCGCCGAGACGATGGCGGTGCCGTGCTGGTCATCGTGGAAGATCGGAATGTCCATCAGCTCGCGCAGGCGCTGCTCGATGATGAAGCACTCCGGCGCCTTGATGTCTTCCAGGTTGATGCCGCCGAAGGTTGGCCCGAGGTAGCGCACGGCATTGACGAACTGGTCGACGTCCTTGGTGTCGACCTCGATGTCGATGCAGTCGACGTCGGCGAAACGCTTGAACAGGACGGCCTTGCCCTCCATCACCGGCTTGCCGGCGAGCGCGCCGATGTCGCCCAGCCCCAGCACCGCGGTACCGTTGGAGATGACGGCCACCAGGTTGCCCTTGATGGTGTAGTCGTAGGCGAGTGAGGGATCCCGGGCGATTTCCAGGCAGGGCGCGGCCACGCCCGGCGAGTAGGCCAGGGCCAGGTCGCGCTGGGTCACCAGAGGCTTGGTGGCGATGATCTCGATCTTGCCGGGGCGGCCGGTGCGGTGCATGCGCAGCGAATCGCCGTCGAGATCACCCATCTGGCTGCTGACCATTTCTTCCGAGCTTTTGCTCGTCATCTATTCACTCCCGATTGAGCAGGCATGCTGCATTTGGGCGGCATATTGGCGGCAATCCCGGGCCGGGGCCAGCGCGCGGCGATTTCTGACAGTGCGCTGCAGCGTGATCCACCGCTCGTCCACATGGCCCCGATGTGGGGCTGTGGTAGACCGGGCCAGCGAGGACCAACCGTGCCAGACAATTCAGCCGCCCCCAACGGCGCCGTGCCGACGATTCCCGTCGATGCCACGCCGATGATGCGCCAGTACCTGGCGATCAAGGCGCAGCATCCCGACCATCTGGTGTTCTATCGGATGGGCGATTTCTACGAGTTGTTCTTCGACGACGCGGTCAAGGCGTCGGCGGCGCTCGACATTGCGCTGACCAAACGCGGCCAGCATCTCGGCGAAGACATCAAGATGTGCGGCGTGCCGGTGCATAGCCACGACGCCTACCTGTCGCGACTGATTCGCCAGGGCTTCAAGGTCGCGGTCTGCGAACAGATCGAGGATCCGGCCGAGGCCAAGAAGCGCGGGGCCAAATCCGTCGTCGAGCGCGCCGTGGTGCGGGTCATCACGCCCGGCACGCTCACTGAGGATTCCCTGCTCGATGCCCGCAGCCACAACTATCTGGCGGCGGTCGCCGAGGCCCAGGGCGAGCTGGCGCTGGCTTGGCTCGATCTGTCGACCGCCGATTTCGCCACCCAGCCCATCCTGCCGTCCCAGCTTGCCGCGGCGCTGGCGCGGCTGTCGCCGGGCGAGTTGCTGCTGTCCGACCGGTTGCTGGCACGCGAGCCGCTGAAGGCAGCGCTGGAGGACTGGTCCGCGGTGCTGACGCCGCTGCCCTCGGCGCGCTTCGACAGCGACAATGCCCGCAAGCGCCTGCTGCAGGCCTTCAATGTCGCGGCGCTGGAGAGCTTCGGTGCCTTCTCGCGGGCCGAGGTCGCCGCCTGCGGCGCGCTGCTCGACTATGTCGAACTCACGCAGGCCGGCAAGCGGCCGGCGCTGGCGCCGCCGCGCCGCGAACGCGCCGACGGCACCATGGAGATCGACCCCGCGACGCGCCGCAACCTTGAGCTGGTGCGCAGCCTCGACGGCCGCCGCGACGGCACGCTGCTGGCCACCATCGACCGCACCTTGACCGGTCCCGGCGCGCGCCTGCTGGCCGAACGCATCGCCGCGCCCCTCACCGACCGCGCCGAGATCGAACGGCGTCTCGACCTGGTGCAGCTTTTCGTCGAACGCCCTGCGGTGCGCGAGCGGGTGCGCGAGGCGCTCAAGCGCACGCCCGACATCGAACGCGCCCTGACGCGCCTCAGCGTCGGCCGCGGCGGGCCGCGCGATCTGGCCGCCCTGCGCGATGGGCTCGACTCGGGCGAGGCTTTGGCGGCGGCACTGGGTGCAGAACCCGAAGCGTTGGCGCCGCCACCCGCGCCGCTTGGCGAGATCGTGGCGGCCTGCTCGAACCATCGGCCGCTGATCGAAGCGCTGGCGGCGGCGCTGGCCGACGAGCCGCCGCTGTTTGCGCGCGACGGCGGCTTCATCCGCACCGGCTATCGTGCCGAACTCGACGAGCAGCGCACGCTCCGCGACGACAGCCGCAAGACCGTGGCGGCGTTGGAAGCGAAGTACCGGGCCGCGGCCGGCGTGGCGACGCTGAAAATCCGGCACAACAACATGATCGGCTACCACATCGAGGTGACGGCGACGCACGTCGACAAGCTCGATCTTGCGGCGCTGGGCTTCACCCGCCGCCAGTCGATGTCGAACGCCACGCGTTTCAGCACGTCTGAACTCGCCGATCTCGAAACCCGCATCGGCCGGGCCGCCGACCAGGCGCTGGCGCTGGAACTGGCGATGTTCGAGCAGCTGGTGTCGGGCGTGCTGGCGGTGTCGACGGCCGTTGCCGCGGCCGGCCGTGCGCTCGCCGCCCTCGATGTCGCGGCAGCACTCGCCGACCTTGCAACCAGCGGCCACTACGCGCGGCCGGTGTTGAGCAATGAACCCGCCTTCTCGATCAGGGGCGGCCGCCACCCCGTGGTCGAGGCGGCGTTGCTACGGCAAAGTAGTGCGAGGGGGGGAAGCGGCTTCGTGCCCAACGACTGCGACCTCGGGTCCGAGCGCCGGCTGTGGCTGCTGACCGGCCCCAACATGGCCGGCAAGTCGACCTTCCTGCGCCAGAACGCGCTGATCGCGGTGATGGCACAGGCCGGCTCCTTCGTGCCGGCCGAGGCCGCTACCATCGGCATCGTCGACCGGCTGTTCAGCCGCGTCGGCGCCGCCGACGATCTGGCGCGCGGGCGATCGACCTTCATGGTCGAGATGGTCGAGACCGCGGCCATCCTCAACCAGGCGACATCGAACAGCCTGGTGATTCTCGACGAGATCGGCCGCGGCACCGCCACCTTCGACGGCCTCTCGATCGCCTGGGCGACGCTGGAACATCTGCACGACGTCAACAAATGCCGGGCGCTGTTTGCCACCCACTTCCACGAACTGGGCGCACTCAAGGAACGCCTGGCCGCACTGGCGCCGCACACCATGCGGGTCAAGGAATGGCAGAACGAAGTCGTGTTCCTGCATGAGGTGGCGCCGGGTGCCGCCGATCGTTCCTACGGCATCCATGTGGCGCAGCTCGCCGGCCTGCCGGCCGCCGTCGTGGCCCGCGCCGAACAGGTGCTGGAGGCGCTGGAGAAAGGCGAGCAGTCGGGCGCGGTGACCAAACTCGCCGATGACCTGCCGTTGTTCGCCGCCGCCCCGTCACGTCCGGCCGGCGGCACCGCCAAACCGGCAGAATCCGAAATCGAGACGGCGCTGGCCGCGGTCAATCCCGACGAACTCTCGCCAAAACAGGCACTGGAGCTTCTCTACAAGCTGCGCGCCCGCCTCGCCCGGTAACCGAAGAGCCTCAGAGCGCTTTGCGCGCGAGTGCCGCGCCTTCGGCCAGTGCGCGCAGCTTGCCGTAGGCCGTGCCCAGGGTCATCGGCGCCATGCCGCAATTGGTGCAGGCCTGGATGCGCTCGGGATCGACGAATTTGGTCGCGAGCTTCAGCGTCTCGGCGACCTGCTCCGGCGTTTCGATCTTGTCCGATGCCACGTCGATGGCGCCGACCAGCACGGTCTTGGTCTTCAGAAGCTTCATCAGCTCCGGCGGCACGTGGCTCTGCCGGCATTCCAGTGAGACCTGCTGGATCTTGCTGCGGTCGAGCGCCGGGAAGGTCTGCTCGTACTGGCGCCAGCTTTCGCCCAGCGTCTCTTTCCACTTGTTGTTGGCTTCGATGCCGTAGCCGTAACAGATGTGAACGGCGGTCATGCACTTCAGCCCCTCGGCGGCCTTCTCCAGCGCCGGCACGCCCCAGTCGATGGTTTCGTTGAGGTAGACGTTGAACGCCGGCTCGTCGAACTGCACGACGTCGACGCCGAGCTTCTCCAGATCTCGCGCTTCCTGGTTCAGCAATTCGGCGAAGGCGAAGGCCATCTTTACCCGGTCGCCGTAGTGGCCGTCGGCCAGCGTGTCGATCAGCGTCATCGGACCGGGCAGGGTGAACTTGAGCTTGCGCGAGGTGGCGGCGCGGGCGACGCGGGCCTCGCGCTCGTGCACGAACCTGCGGCGCCTGAGCGGGCCGGTGACCGTCGGGCAGTCGGCATCGTAGCGGTTGTTGCGGATGCCCATGCGGACCTTCTTGTCGAAATCGACGCCGTCGACCTCGGCAAGGAAGCCGTGCACGAAATGCTGCCGCGCCTGCTCGCCGTCGCTCACGATATCGAGACCGGCTTCTTCCTGGCGGCGGATGGCGAGCGTGGTCGCATCGTCCTTGGCCTCGAACAGCGGCTGGCCGCTCAGCGTCCACGGCGCCCACAGCACGTTGGGCGTGGCCAGCCACGAAGGCTTGGGCAGACTGCCGGCAAGGGTCGTCTCGAACATCGCTCAGGTTCCTGTAGGGGATGGCAGCGCCGTCGCGGCTTGCGTTTCGGGGGGCAGGATCTGGCCATAGGTGCCGGGCGCACGCCAGTGCAGGGTGCCGAACGCGCTGCAGCCTTCGCAGACCGGGCGCCAGGTCTCGTGATGGGCACCACAGGCCGCGCAGTGCCAGGCGCGGTCGGCCGGCGCCTCCGCGGCGCGCGCCAGCCACTCGTGCACCTTGGCGGGATCGGCGTTGGCGCGCTCCTCGACCTCGGCCATCAGGCGGCACACACGCACCGGAGGGGACGCGCCGCCCGTCGTTTCGAGCTGGCGGCGTGCCTCGCCCCACAGGCCGGCAGCGAGCGAGGCCTGGGCGAGCGCGAGGTGGCTTTCGATATCGTCGGGGTTCTGGGCGGCGAGGCGGCGCACCACGGCGATGCGCTTCAGCGGCTCGGACTCGCCCGAGGCCTTGAGGTAGAGAGCGACCAGATCGGGATGCGGCGCCACGGCCCAGCCGCGCTCCACGGTCTTCATGGCGCGCTTGGCGTCGCCCGCCTTGAGCTGCAGCTCGGCCAGTCGCTGCGTTGCCGCAATGCGCTCCGGCGCCAGGCCGAACGCCTCGCGCGCCAGCACCTGGGCATCGCTGTCGCGGCCGGCGCGTTCGGCTTCGCGGCTGCGTTCGACCAGCAGGAGCGCCTTCAGCGTGCGGCCCTTGTCGGCGGCCACGACCTTGCGGCGGGTGCCCGAGTCCAGCGTCTCCTGGGCAGCCTTCCACAGGCCGGTCTGGGCCTGCATGTCGAACAGCGAATGCACGACCCATGGCGTTTGCGGCCTGAGCGCGAAGGCGCGTTCGGCATAGCCCAGCGCCGTGGTCTGGTCGCCATCGCGCAACGCCTGGCCGATCAAGCCGCGCAGGCCGAGGAAGGCCATCTGGTCGTCTTCGAGCATGGCGTCGAAGGCCCGCCTGGCGCCGTCGCGATCGCCGGTGAGCTGGGCCGCCTGGGCCGACAGCAGCAGCGTCAGCGGCGGCTCGGAGAGAAGCTTCTCGGCCTTGCGCGCATGCTTCTGCGCCTCGGTGCCGTCGCCGGCGGCCGCGGCCGCCAGTCCCTGCGTCAATTCCCGATAGCCGCGCCGGCGTCGGCTTTCGCCCCAGCCCTCGAGCAGCGCGCCCGGCGCGCCCACGATCCATCGCCACAGCAACCACAGCATCACGGCCACCAGGATCAAGGCCAGCACGGCGATCACCAGAACGCCGACGCTGGTGTCGAGCCGCCAGCCATGCCACTGGGCGGTGACCGTACCCGGCCGCTCGGCCAGCCACACCGCGCCCAGCATCGCGGCGGCGGCGATGGCGAACCAGATCAGAATACGCAGCACGGTCATCGGCGGCCTACCGTGCGGCGCCGAGCAGGGTGATGGCGTGGGCCGCGAGCTGATCGACCGCGCCCTTGGCCGCCAGATAGGCCTCGCCACGCGCCAGCCACGCCGAAGTTGCCTTGGCGGTTTGCGGCGGCAGCGATTTCACCAGTTCGACCGCCTTGGCGATGTCGCCGGCGGTGAGCGCGGCTTCGGCGCGCGCCAGCCTGGCTTCGACCGAATCGCCTGCGACGTCGGCGCCGACGCGGCGCAGCGACACGACGCTCTTCAGTTTGCCGAGCAGGCGCTCGCCGAATGAGTCATCGGCGATGTCGTCGGCCAGCGCCGCCTTGGCGACCGCGGGGAAGCCGGCGGCCAGTGCCGCGCGCGAGGCGACACCGTTTTGCGCATAGGGCTGCAGGGCCACCGCGATCTCGCCCAGCTTGGCATCGCCTTGCGTCAGCGGCGTCAGCAATCCGAGTTCCGAGGCAAAGGGCAGTCCGGTCTCGAGCGCCGAACTGAGGCGGGCAGCGACGCCGATCACCGCCGAGGCGCGCGCGGCCGCCAGCGCCTTCTTGTCGTTCGCGCCAAGCACACTGGCTTCGGCGCGGGCCTTGTCGACGGCCTCGGCAAGCGCCTTGGCCTGCTCGCGCTGGCGTGCGGCCTCGTCCTTCTGCCCGGCCACCGTCTGGTCGACTGTCTGCAGCGCCGAGCGCAGGGTCGCGATTTCCAGGCGAATGGCGGCGATCTCCTTGTCGGTCTCACCGGCCGTTTCCGACTTGGTTGGGGCCGGTGCGGGTGCCGAGGTGACGGCGGCGGAAGGCCGGTTCTCCAGCGCCTCGATCTTGCCGCGCAGTTCGGCGATGGCGGGATCGGCCGTCGCCGCGGGCCGGTCGGCCGCCGTCGCGGACACAGCCCGCACGCGTTTCTCGAGATCGTCGATCCGAGCGGTGATTTCGCGCCGGGCGGCGTCGACCGTGGTCTTGGCCACGACTGCGGCGTCGGCGCGCACTGCCTGCAGGTCGATGGCCGGGGTCGGCGCCGCGACGGCTGCCTGGCCGCGCCACAGGACGCGGATCTCCTCGGGCCAGAACGGCAGCGAGATCACCGCACCCGCCAGAACCAGCGCCGCGGCGATGAGGCCGATGATGAAGGCGCCGAAAACGCCGAGGCCGCGCCGGACGACGACGGGCGGGGTCGCGGCTGGCGCTTTGGGGGATTCAGAAGAAGGAGTGTCGGTCATGGGTTCCGATCCTTGTACGCCGGCTTCGGCCAGTCGGTCGATCTCATCCAGCACGGACTGGCGGGTCGGTCGCGCCGCCGCGACCGCAGCCTTGAAGTTCAGTGCCGCCAGGGGCTCGAGCGCCGCCGGGCTGATGGCGATGGCGGTAATGCCGCCAACGGCGCCCGCCAGGCCGGCTTCGTCCGTCAACTTGGCGAACACGGCCGCCGCGCGCGGCGAGAAGAAAGTCACGGCATCGAGTGCACGTGCGGCAAGTGCGGCCCGCGCCGATTCGGGCAGTGCGCTCTCCTCGCTGGCATCATAGAGCGTAAAGCGATGGACGTCGAAGCCGTCGGCACCGAGCGTCGCGGCGAGATCGAGGGCCACGTCCGCGCCCGAGACATGGAGCAACGGGCCCTTCTTCGGGTCGAGGTCACGGCGCACCAGGTCGGCCAGCGCCGTGCCGTCGCCGGCGGCCGACGAGACAGCGGCGAAGCCCAGGCCTTCGGCGGTCGAGGCCGTGGTATCGCCGACCGCCAGGATCGGCTTGCCGCGCTGCTCGCTCGCTTCGGCCAGTGCCCGTGCGCCGTTGGCGCTGGTCAGCAGCACCGCCTGGCAGGCGGCGAGGGCTGCGCCGAAGTCGGCCGGTGGCCGCAGAATTTCGAGGCGGAACAACGGTGCGATGACCGGCGCGTGGCCGCGCTCGCGCAACGCCGTCGCCAGCGTTGTCGCTTCGCGTTCCGGCCGGGTGATCAGCACGCGCATGCGTTCTCCCTAGCCGGGGCTCCAGTCCGGCGCAACGTCTGACCCCGCGGCCGATCGCCTAGAGAAGCACCACGCCCTCCAACGCCAGAAGCTGGCGCTTGGTCGGCAAGCCGCGGCCGCCGGAAAAGCCACCTTCCTTGCCGCCGGCGCCCAGCACGCGATGGCAGGGCACGATGATCGGAATCGGGTTGCGCCCGCACGCCATGCCGATGGCGCGCGGCCCCGAGTCGAGTGCCATTGCCATGCCGCCATAGGTTGCGGTCTCGCCGAACGGGATCTCGCGCATCATCGCCCACACCCGCTTCTGGAAATCCGTGCCCCGGGCGGCGAGCGGCAATTCGAAGCGTCGCAGCTTGCGACCGAAGTAGCGGTCGAACTGGCGCGTGGCTTCCTTCAGGACGGGGTTCGGCGCTTCGGCGCGCGCCCGCTCGCCCGGGCTTGCCCAGCGCACCAAGGTCACACAATCGTCATCGGCCTCGAGCGCAAGGCGGCCGACCGGGCTGTCGATGTAACAAATGGACATACAGGAAGCGTAGCGCTGCCGCCCGGCATTTGCCAACATGGCGTCAATGTCTGGGGGAGAGAAGACCAAGGGCTCCGGGCCCGGCCGGCGCGCGCTGCTCGGTGGTGCTGCCGCGCTGTGGTCGGCGTTTGCGCCGGCAATTGTTCGGGCCCAACAACCGGCGCCGCGGCGTCGGCAGTCGGCCGAGCCCGCACTGCCGCCGGTGGTGTTTGTGCACGGCAACGGCGATTCGAGCGCGCTGTGGATCAACACCCTGTGGCGGTTCGAGGCCAACGGCTATCGTCGCAATCAGCTGTTCGCGATCGACTTCGACAATCCCAGCGCGCGCCGCAACGATGCCAAGCCCGAGCCGTTCCGGTCCTCGACCGAGGATCAGATGCGGGAGCTGGCGGCGTTCGTTGCCGAGGTACGCAAGGCGACGCGCCGGCGCCGGGTGGCGCTGGTCGCCTCGTCGCGCGGCGGCAACGCGGTGCGCAACTACCTGAAGAACGGCGGCGGTGCGGAATTCACCAGCCATGCCGTTCTGTGCGGCACGCCGAACAAGGGCATCGTGATCTCCGACAGCGTGCTGGTCGGCAGCGAATTCAACGGCGCGGCGCCGTTCCTCAAGGGCCTCAATGCCGGTCCTGACGATCTGATCGACGGCGTCGAGATGATGGCGATCCGGTCCGACAGGAACGACAAATACTCCCAGCCCGACGGCCGTTTCGTCGGCATGCCGGGCAAACCGACCGGCGTCGGCTACGATGCCTCCGAATTGCGTGGCGCCAGCAACGCGATCCTCGACGGGCTCGACCACCGCGAAGTGGCGTTCCACAAGCTGGCCTTCGCCGCCATGTACGAGCACATCGCAGGCAGCCCACCGGCCAGCATGTTCATCGCCCAGGAACCGCTGCCGGTGTTGAACGGCTTGGTCACCGGCATTGCCGGAGGCGTCTACACCAACCGCGCCGTCGGCGGCGCCGAGGTCGAGATCCACGAGGTCGACGCCAAAACCGGCGACCGCAGGAGCGCCGTGGCGGTGCATCGCAAGACGACCGGCGAGGACGGCGTGTGGGGGCCCTTCATCGCGCACGCCGACATGAACTACGAATTCGTGCTGCGGATGCCGGGCCAACCGGTGACCCACACCTACCGCTCGCCGTTCCTGCGCTCCAGCGACGTGATCCATCTGCGCCCGGCGCAGTTCGGCAAAGGTGACGACGGCGCGGACGCCATCGTCGCCATGAGCCGGCCGCGCGGCTATTTCGGTGTCGGCCGCGACAAGTTCTCGCTCGACGGCAAGATGCCCCCCGGCATCAACGACGGCGTGCCCGGCGCCTCCATCGGCAGGCTTGTCTTCGATGCCCAGCCGCGCACGGTGATGGCGGTGTTCAACAACGAGACGATCGCCACCCAGACCTGGCCGGCCAAGGACGGCCACCTGGTGATCGCCGAGTTCCTGAATTGAGTCTGCCCCCCTCCGGCGCTCCGCGCCACCTCCCCCGAGACGGGGGAGGTGCCCGAAGGGCGGAGGGGGTCTTACGCCTCGTACCGGTATTTGAAATCGCAGTGGCTGGCGCCGCCCATGATGGTCTGGCTGCGCTCGAGCTTGAGCTTGGGGTCGTAGCCCTCGCAGAAGGCGCCGTCGCGGTTGCACGACAGCAGGGCGCCGATCTCGCCGAGGCCCATCGCCTTATAAGTCTCGGCATATTGGCAGCGCACGACATTGAAGGTGAAGGTGGTGTCGGTCTGCTCCTTGACCTCGATCTCCAGCGCCCCGCCCTTGGTCCACAGCGGCATCACGTCCTGGAAGGCTTTTAGCGAAGTGCCGCCAGGAGCTGCCGCCGCGAACTGGCGGGCCTGTTCGATGGCCGAGCGACGCACCGATTCGGCCACGGTCTTCCTTGCGACCTCGACCCCGTGGCTCGCCTTCAGCGTCTCGTAGACCTCTTTCAATATTTCGGCTTCGATCCGGCGCTTGTCGAGCATCGACAGGCCATCGAGATGAGGGGTGGGATGGGCGGGGGAATTGGCGGGAGTTTGGCTCACGGGCGGCCTCCAGGCTGAATGTCCGACACTAACCCGTCCCGGCAAAGGAGGCCATAATGCCGGCTCCCTCGAAGGTTGGATGCATGGCTCTTTACGATAGCATCGGACGCAACTACGCGGCGTTTCGGCGGCCCGATCGCCGGATCGCAGCGGCAATCGAGGCTGCGCTGGGAGATGCCGTGAGCGTGGTGAACATCGGCGCCGGGACGGGCTCGTATGAGCCGCCCGGCCGAACCGTGATTGCGGTCGAACCCTCCGAAGTGATGATGCGGCAACGTCCCGCGGGGGCGGCGCCCTGCCTGCAGGGCTCGGCCGAGGCGTTGCCTCTGGACACGGCCTCCGTCGATGCGGCGATGGCGGTTCTCACCCTTCACCATTGGACCGACCTCGAGCGCGGCCTTGCCGAGATGGCGCGGGTGGCGCGCCAGCGTGCCGTCTTGCTGACATGGGTTCCCGATACCGCGCCGTTCTGGCTGACGGACGACTATTTCCCCGAGATCGTCGCGCACGACCGCACCATCTTTCCCGGCGCCGCCGCCCTCGTCGCGATGCTGGAACGCACGATCGGGCCGGTGCAGATGGCGCCGGTTCCCATTCCGCACGATTGCACCGACGGCCTCGGCGGCGCCTATTGGCGCCGGCCGGACTTCTACCTCGACGCCGACAGACGCGGCGCCATGTCCACCTTCGCGCGGATAGATGCCGAGCCCGGTCTGGCGAAGCTCCGGGCCGACCTTTCGAGCGGACGCTGGGCCGAGCGCAACGGACACCTCCTGGCCCTGGAGGCGCTGGACCTCGGCTATCGCCTCGTTTGCTGCGAAATCGGCGGCAGGGACCGTTGAAGGCATCCCCCGGCATCTTGACATCGGGGCCTCGCGATGAAATATCCGCCTCCACCATGAAGCCGTTCGCCCTCCTCCGGTCGCGACGCCGCCGCTTTGAAAAGCGGTGCGAGATCGCGCGCGCGTAACAGGCGCGCCGTATCGTGAAGCCGCTGGAGAGGATCAGGCGGCTTCCCACTTTCCTTCTTCTCCAGTCGGCCAATTTCCCAAGGCCCTGATTCAGTGAGAGAGAAGACCATGACCACGAACAAGACCAAGATCTTCATCGACGGCCAGCACGGCACCACTGGCCTGCAGATCCTCGACCGGTTGAAGGATCGGCCGGACATCGAGCTGCTCGAGCTGCCCGAGGCCGACCGCAAGGACATCGGCAAGCGCGCCGAGATCGCCAAGGCGGCCGACATCGCCGTGCTCTGTCTGCCCGACGCCGCGGCCAAGGAGCTGGTGGCGGCGCTCGGTGACTCCGACACGGTCGTGATCGACGCCTCGACGGCGCATCGCGTCGCCGACGGCTGGACCTACGGCTTCCCCGAGTTGACCCGGGATCATCGCAAGAAGCTGCTGGCCTCCAACCGCATCAGCAATCCCGGCTGCTACCCCACCGGCGCCATCGCCATCCTGCGGCCGCTGGTCGATGCCGGCCTCGTGCGTGCCGACGCGACGCCCGCCGTGTTCGGCGTCTCGGGCTACACCGGCGGCGGCAAGGAGCTGATCGCCGTCCACGAGCAGCCCGGCGTCGAGCCGTTCGGCCTCTACGGGCTCGAACTCACGCACAAGCACGTGCCGGAGATGAAGAAGTATTCCGGCCTCAAGCACTCCCCGCTGTTCGTGCCCTCGGTCGGCCACTATGCCCAGGGCATGCTGATCACCGTGCCGATCACGCGCGACATCACCACCAAACAGCTGTCGGCCAGGGACGTGCACGGCGTGCTCAAGGACTACTATGCCGGCGAGACCTTCGTGCCGGTGCGGCCGCTCGCCGATCGGGCGTGGCTGGAGCGCGACCGGTTCCTGCGCGCCGACCGGCTGATCGACACCAACACCATGGAACTCGCGGTCTATGGCAACGAGGCCGAAGGCAACGTGCTGGCCGTGGCCTCGCTCGACAATCTCGGCAAGGGCGCGTCGGGCGCGGCGGTGCAGTGCATCAACCTCAAGACCGGCGTCGACGAAACGACGGGGCTTGCCGTCGCCCCTGTGGCCGTCGCGGCCTGACCATGCCGACCAGGACACCGACGCTGCGGCAGGCCGCGGCGTCGGACGCCGCTGCCGTGCGGGCGATCGTGCGTGCCGCCTACGCCAAATGGGTGCCGGTGATCGGCCGCGAGCCCAAGCCGATGGGCGCGGATTATGAAAAGGCGGTCGCCGAACACAGGGTCGACCTCGCCTGTCTCGGGGGCGAGCTGGCGGCACTCATCGAAACGATTGCCGCGCCCGATCACCTGCTGATCGAGAACGTGGCGGTGGCACCCGCTTTCCAGGGCCGCGGCCTCGGCCGCTTCCTGATGGCCCACGCCGAGCGGCTTGCGGCAGAGCAAGGCCATGTGGAGATGCGCCTCTACACCAACAAGATGTTTGCCGAAAACGTCGAGCTCTACCTCGGGCTCGGCTACCGCATCGACCGCGAGGCGGAGTCCGCGCTTGGCGTCACGGTCTATATGAGCAAGTCGGTGGCAGCCTAGTCCGGCACTGGCCTAGGCTGCCGGCGATCGACCTCAAGATCGGTGTCGACGAGGCAACGAGACTCGCGATAGCGTGACTTGCAAATGGGACGCGAGGGGGTCCACACGACGGTCGCTCAACGACTTGGATGGATTGCCCTTGGAACTGCTCGAACGGGAAGCTGAGTTGCAGGTTCTTGTCTCCGCGCTTGCCCAGGCGCGCGCGGGCCGCGGATGCATTGCGCTCGTCAGCGGCGAGGCCGGTATCGGCAAGACCTCGTTCGTCGAGCACTTCGTGGCGGCCCACGGGCTGGCGATGTGCGTCCTCAAGGGAAACTGCGATCCGCTGTTCACGCCGAGGCCGCTCGGCCCGCTCTACGACATCGCCCGCAAGAGCAGCGCGGCGCTGCTGGCCCAACTCGAAGGCGAGACACCGCGGGCCGGTCTGTTTTCCACCTTGTTCGACCAGCTCTGCACGGCTCGGGAGCCGATCATCTTCATCGTCGAGGACATCCACTGGGCCGACGAGGCAACGCTCGATCTCATCAAGTTCCTCGGTCGTCGCATCGCCCAGACGCGCGCGCTTCTCCTGCTCACCTATCGCGACGACGAGGTTGGCGCCCATCCATCTCTCCGCATGGTGCTTGGTGACCTCGCAGCGTCGAAGGCGGCGCTTCGCATCGAATTGCCGCGCCTGACGGTTGACGCCGTCCGTCGGCTGGCCGCCGGGCGATCGTTCGACCCGATAGCACTGCACCGGCAGACGTCGGGCAATCCGTTCTTCGTCACCGAAGTGTTGTCGAGCGCCACGGGCGGGCTTCCCGCGACGGTGCGCGACGCGGTGCTGGCTCGCGCCGCCGGCCTGCAACCGGCCGGCCGGAACGTGCTCGAAGCCGCCGCCGTCATCGGTGGCCGGATCGAGCATGCCGTGCTGGAGCGCGTGTTGGGTGGCGCGGCCGAAGGCTTGGCGGCGTGCATCCAGGCCGGAATGATCGAGGCGACCGGCAACGGATTCGGCTTCCGGCATGAATTGGCCCGCGAGGCGATCCTGATGGATCTCGACCCGGCCCGTCGCCGCGAGCTCAATCGCTCGGCGCTCGAGGTCCTGAAGGAGTCGAGCGTCCGGCGCGGCGATCTCGCCCAGCTGGTGCAGTATGCCGAAGGCGCGGGAAACACCGAGGCCGTTCTCGGATATGGACTAGCGGCCGCACGCGCCGCCGCGATCGTGGGCGCCCATCGCGAAGCGGTGGCCCACTATGCCCGGGTGCTGCGGCATGCTGGCGACCGCCCGCTTCCCGAACGGGCGCGGCTGTTTGAGGCCTACGCTGAGGAATGCGCCATTGTCGACGACCTCGCCGAGGCGATCCGGGCGCGCCGCGAAGCGATCGAGCTTTGGCGCAAGGCCGGAGATCGTCTGAAGGAGGGCGAGAACCTGGCGGAACTCGCCTGGCCACTCGTGCGCAGCGGTCAGAATGCCGCCGCCGAGGCGGCCAGCCACGGCGCGATAGAGGTGCTGCGGGCGATGCCGTCGACCCGCCAAGTGGCGGTGGCGTACCTCGTCCAGGCACATCTCAGGATGCTCGACCGGGATCGTCCGGTGGCGGTGCGCCTGGGGCGAAAAGCGATCGACCTCGCCACGCGCTTCCAGGATGTCGCCACCGTCGCCAGAGCGGAACTCGTCGTTGGTTCGGCGATGCTCGTCGCTGGCGACGACAAAGGCCGCCTTCACCTCGATCGCAGCCTCGACCTCGCGCGCCAACATGGACTCGATTCGCTGGTCGGCCTCATTCAACTGAACACCGGCTCTTCCTACGGCGAGCAGTACCGATTTGCCGACGCCGAACGCCATCTCGCCGAGGGCATTGCCTTTACGCGCGACCACGACCTCGACCATGCCAACCATTATATGTGCGCCTGGCTTGCTCTGACGCGCCTCTACCAGGGGCGATGGAGCGAGGCGCGCGACATCGCTACGTCGGTTCTGGCCTGGCCGAATGCCTCGGCCCTCAGTCGGATCATGGCCCTTGTGGCCGTGGGTCGTGTGCGTGCCCGACGGGGAGAGCCGGGCGCATCGGCAGCCCTCGACGAAGCGCTGGATCTGGCTCTGCCGACCGACACGTTGCAGCGACTGGCGCCTGTTCGCGCTGCGCGCGCGGAGGCGGCCTGGCTGGCCGGCGATCCTGGACGTGCCGCAGCGGAGGCGCGGGCGATTTACGATCTCGCTCTCAAGTACCGGCACCGCTGGCACGTCGGCGAACTCTCGTTCTGGCGCCGACTGGCAGGCGAGGAGGTTGCCCCGCCGACCTGGAGCGCGCCGCCCTTCCTGCTGCAGATCAAGGGCAACTGGCGGCGGGCGGCGACGGCATGGGAAGGGCTCGGCTGTCCCTACGAGCAGGCCCGTGCCCTGGCCGACGGTGATGCGGCAGCACAGGGGGCGGCGCTCGAGATCTTCATCGGGCTCGAGGCGGCGCCGGCGGCTGCGGCGCTGCGCCAGCGGATGCGCAGCGCCGGGCTGCGCCACATTCCGCGCGGCCCGCGCGCCACGACGCGCCACAATCCGTTCGGGCTGACGGAGCGCGAGATGCAGATCCTGGGGTGCCTGGCCCGTGGCCTCACCAACGGCCGGATCGGCGCGCAGCTTCATGTCTCACCCAAGACCGTCGATCATCATGTCTCGTCCGTGCTGGGCAAGCTCGGCGCCGCCTCGCGTGGCGAGGCGGCACGCATCGCCGGTGAACGGCGCCTGCTGCCGCAAAATGGGGAGGACATGGCCGCAAATTAGGGAGGTCCCTCCGATGCGCACCAGCCTTTGCGCCGCATAGCTTCGTCGCCTTCTCTAATCGTTGAAGGAGACAGTGAGTCATGACGCATGTTGGAAATTGCTTTTGCGGGGCGGTCACGCTGGAAGTCGACGGCGAGCCCGAGGCGATGGGTTATTGCCATTGCCGGTCCTGTCGTTCGTGGTCAGGCGGGCCCGTGAACGCCTTCAGCCTGTGGAAACCTGGAGCCGTGCGGATCACGTCGGGCGTGAAGCATGTCGAGACGTTCAAGAAGACGGACCTCAGCGAGCGCAAGTATTGCTCCAAGTGCGGCGGCCATCTGATGACCAACCATCCGCCGCTCGGCCTCGTGGACGTGTTCACAGCGACGATCCCGACGCTGCGCTTCAGTCCGGCTGTCCATGTCAACTATGCCGAGACAGTGCTGCCGATGCGTGACGGCCTGCCAAAGCTGAAGGACTTCCCGGCCGAGTTCGGCGGCTCCGGCGAATCAATTCTGGAATAAAGCCTCGGATTCTCCCCCCGCGCCTGATCACCTTCCCGGGTGCGGGACCCCACCTCTCCGCCTGCTCCGTCCCCGCTTCCCGGTTCGGGCGGAGAGGACCTTCCAGCGGGAGCCGCCTTAAGTCGAAGAGGCGGCTACCCACGCACGGGCGGCAGCCGGCCCGGCCGGCGTGTGCCCAATGACTCCACCCAGGAGTCGACCTCATGATGAGTGACGTGCAGTCCGGTTTGCAGGAAATCGCGGAGCGCGTCGTCGGCTTCCTCGGCGAGTGACTCGCGCGCGGCCCGACGCGTCGGATGGTGCGACGTGCACGTACGGACCATCGAGGGACATTTGGCTGTCACTTGTGATCAAGCGCGTATTGCCTGCTGCCGGGCTTTGCCAGTCTGCGATGTCATCAAACCGCAACGCCCGCCGGACTGCGAGAGGCGATGCATTTCGACATCGTCTCCCTCGGCGAGCCGGCACTGCGGCTCGGCTTCGCGCTCGTCCTCGGCTCTGCCGATCGGCATCGAGCGGCAATGGCAGCAGAAGATGGCGGGGCTCCGGCGTCTCGACAGCGAGGACATTCCCGATACCTCGAAGGTGACGGCGAGGGCGCAGGCAGTCGCGACCAGACGCTGCGACACGGCGCTGGAGAAGATCGTGGGCGGCCTCAGTCTCGAGCCCAACGTCTCGGCCGCGACCTGGCAGATCGACTGCTCGATCCCGGAGGGCCAGGCAGAAGAGTTGCAAGTTCAGCAGGAAAATGCTATATATTTCGATAAGCTGGCGCTTGGAGCGCGCCGGCCTTTTCCATTCCGGCAAGACCTGCCCGCGCACGCCGCGGGTTCGCGC
>CALDNT010000311.1 GCA_937915145.1 uncultured Reyranella sp. | reverse complement strand
CTCCGCCGCCCCGCCGCGGCCTGCGCCCACCCTCGCCATCGTCTTCCTGTCGGTGGCTGCCTTCGCGTCGGCGGCCAACATGCGCGTCATCGATCCGCTTCTGGTGCAACTCACCCTCGAGTTCGGCGTGACCGTCGGCGGCGCCTCGATCGCCGCCACCGCATTCCTGTTCGCCAATGGCGTTTTTGTGCTGCTGTATGGCCCAATCGGCGACCGTTACGGCAAGATGCCGGTGGTGGCGATTGCCTGCGCCGGTGCTGCCCTCTGCTGCGTGCTGAGCGCCCTCTCCGTCTCGCTCGGTATGTTGACGCTGGCCCGATTTCTCACCGGCGCGGCCAGTTCGGCCATCATTCCGCTGGCCATCGCCTGGGTCGGCGACAATGTCGGCTACGAGCGGCGCCAGGCCACTCTCGCCCGCTTCCTCACCGGCCAGACCCTCGGCCTCATGACCGGCGCCGCGCTGGGCGGCGCGATCGGCGACTGGTTGGGCTGGCGGTCGGCGTTCTGGGTGCTGGCGGCGATCTACCTAACCGCCGGCGGCGCACTGCTAGGCGTCATGCGCGCCCGGCCCGAAACAGCCCGCCCAGGCGCGCGCACCCAGGGCTCGATGCTCAGCCAGATGCTGGGCGTGCTCAGGCGGCGCTGGGCGCTCACCGTGATCGTGGTCGTGGCCCTCGAAGGCGGCGTGTTCTGGGGGGCGTTCACCTTCGTCGGCGCCGATCTCCATCACCGCTTTGGCCTCGGGTTCGCCGCCATCGGTCTTGCGGTCGCAGCCTTCGGCGTCGGCGGATTCGCATATGTGATGGTGGCGCATCACCTCGTGCGTCTGCTGGGCGAACGCGGCCTTTGCCTCTGCGGCGGCACGGGCCTCGGCCTTGCCTTCGCCGGCATGGCGCTTGCTCCATCGGCCGAGTTCGAGTTCGCCGCCATCGTGGTGTCCGGCGTGTCGTTCTACATGTTCCACAACACCCTGCAGACCCACGGCACGCAGATGGCGCCGGAGGCCCGTGGCGCCGGCATGGCGTTGTTCGCGCTCTGCCTTTTTCTGGGCCAGGCGGTCGGCGTGCCGGTTGCGGCGCCGATCGTCGACCGCTGGGGCGCGCCGCCTGTGTTCTGGGCGGCGGCGGTCTTCCTGCCGCTGCTCGCCTTCTGGTTCGCGCAGGCGATCAGGCGGCGGGCTCAGTTCTCCGGTGACACCCGGAATTCGTAGGGCTGTTCGAGCAGCTTCGATTCCTCGGGCGTCAACGCGATGTCCGTCGACTGGGCGGCCGAGGTGAGTTGGTCGAGGCCGGTGGCACCGATGATCGGCGCCCCCATGTACGGCTTGGCGAGCAGCCAGGCGAGCGCCACTTGGGCCGGCGTTGCACCCTTGGCCTTGGCAACCTTCTTGAGGCGCTTGATGATTTCCCAATCGCAGTCGCGGTAGGTCCCGGCCCTGACCTGCACGTCGGACTTCGAGCGCTCCGTCGTGCCACCACCCTCCTTGCTCCGGTTGCCGGCAAGGAAGCCTCGCGCCAGCGGCGAATAGGGAATGAGCCCGACGCCCTGCTCGGCGCAGAGCCGGTTCATCTCGCGCTCTTCCTCGCGCTGGACCAGGTTATAGAGATTCTGCATGGCAATCGGCCGCGCATAGCCCTTCCAGTCGGCGACCGTCACCATCTGGGCGAATTTGTACGCCGGCATGGTCGAGCCGCCGATGTAGCGGACCTTGCCGGAGCGCACGATCTGGTCGAGCGAGTACATCGTCTCCTCAACCGGTGTGTGCGGGTCGAGGCGGTGAACCTGGTAGACATCGATATAGTCGGTTTGCAGGCGCTTGAGCTGGGCGTCGACCGAGGCCATGAGATGCTTGCGGCCAGTGCCGACGTCGTTGGCGACATCGCTCATGCGGATGCCGACCTTGGTCGACAGCACGAATTCCTCGCGCTTGGCCATCTTCATGAGCGTGGCGCCCATGATCTCCTCGGAGCGGCCGTAATTGTAGGTATCGGCAGTATCGAAGAAGGTAATGCCGACATCGAGCGCACGCTTGAAGTAGGCCGGCGCCTCGGCCTCGTCGAACTTGCCCCAGCCGCGGCGGCCCTTTGCCCCCCACGAATTGCCGCCGAGGCAGATCCTGCTCACGACCAGGCCCGAACGGCCGAGCGGTCCGTATTTCATCCAATGCCCCCCTTGATGACGCGAGCCAATGCCGCCACCTTAGCAGGATGAAAGTCCTGATCGAATACTGCGGCGCTTGAGGCTACAAGCCGCAAGCCCTCCGTGTGAGGGAACGCCTCGAACAATCGGGCGCCCGTGACATCGAACTGAAACCCGGCAGATCCGGCCAGTTCGACATCACTATCGACGGCACCTTGAAATACTCCCGTAGCGCGACGGGCCGGTTCCCGACCGACGACGAGATCGAGGGCCTGGTGCTAGGCTGAGCGTCAGCCCAGCACTTCCTTGTTCACGACATTGGCGGCGTTCACGCGACCGTCGAAGACGCTCAGGATGTTCTCGATGGCGGTGACCGCCATGCGGTCGCTCGCCTCCTTGGTGACGCCGGCCATGTGGGGGCTGAAGATCACGTTCTCCAGGCCGAACAGCTTGTTGGCCGGATCGGGCGGCTCCTTGTCGAGCACGTCGAGGCCGGCACCACGCAGCTTGCCCTTGGCTAGCGCCTGGTAGAGCGCTTCCTCGTTGATGATGCCGCCGCGCGCGGTGTTCACCAGGAACGCCTCGGGCTTCATCAGCCCGATCGTCTCGGCATTGAACATGTTCACCGTTTCGGGCGACTTGGGACAGTGGACCGAGACGAAATCGACCTTGGGCAGGATGGCCTTGAGGTCGGTGACTTTGGCGGCGCCGGCCTTCTTGATATCAGCGTCGGAAATGTTGGGATCGAGGACATGGACGTCCATCTCGAAGGCGACGCAGCGCTTGACCGTGCGGGAGCCGATGCGACCCATACCGACCACGAGGATCGCCTTACCCGACAAATCCGCCGGCAGGTCGGAGAGCCGGTCGCCCCAGGCATTGTCTCGGACGAAGCGGTCGGACTTTTTCACCAGACGGGCCGACGCCAGCAACATGTACATGGCATGCTCGGCCACCGACACGGAGTTGGCGATGCCGGTAGTCATCAACGGAACCTTGCGCTTATTGAGCGCGGGGATCTCGACGGCGTCGTAGCCGACGCCGAGACGGGCCACCACCAACATGCCCGGTGCGGCGTCGAGTTCGGCCTTGCGGAAGGCCGTGCCGCCCAATGTTACGGCGTTGGCGTCCTTCAAGGCGGGATGCAGCTTGCCGGCGGAATCGTCGGTCAGGATTTCGAAATCGACATCGTCGCGCTTCTTCAAGGCGTCGAGCCCGGCTTGCGGCATACGCCCGACGATCAGCACCTTCTTGCGGTTCTTGCCAGTATTCGGGCCCGTGGTCATCGTTTCCCCTGCGGATTATTGTGCGGATACGCCCTTCAAGGCGCAAAGTCGATCCTAGAGGCCGCGCCCGCCCGACGCTAGGGGAGGTAGGAGAGCGGGAGCCGCGTGGTGGACTTGATCTCCTCCATGGCAAACATGGAGGTGACGTCGGAAAGTTCGACCCTCGCGATCAGGCGCTTGTAGAAGGCGTCGTAGGCCTCGATATCGGGAAGCGCGAGACGGATCAGATAGTCGATCTCGCCACTCATGCGGTAGCAGTCCATGACCTCGGGAAACGATGCGATGGCCTTGGCGAAACGACCGAGCCACTGGGCGTTGTGCTGGGCGGTGCGAACCGCCACGAACACCGTCACGCCCGCATTGACCGCCTTGCGGTTCAACAGCGCCACCCGGGCTCGGATGATGCCCTGCTCCTGCAATCGGTTGATGCGACGCCAGCACGGCGTAGTCGACAGGCCGACCCGGCGGGCGATCTCGGCCAGAGGCATGTCCGAGTTGTCCTGCAGGCAATCCAAAATCTTCTTGTCGAAGGAATCCAGCGATAATTTCGCGGACATCGATTATCCTTTAGAATGATTTCCTCAATTCTGGGCCGAATCGCGCAAAGGTAGCAAGCCGTTTCCCGAAGTGATTGATAGAATTCAATGATGATCCGCCGATTCACCGATCACCCCGCCGCGGTCAACGAGACCTACTTCCAGCACATGGGTATGGCCTTCGGTTTTGGCAGCCGCATGCTGGTTGGCGCGCTCGCCTGCTTCGTGCATGGTTTCTTCCCATGGCTCTGCATGACCCGAGGAAGCGATACGGTGCGGGGGCTGCATCACCGCATGGTGACGCACCGGGTCGTGCGCACGCCTCCCGCTCTTACGCCGGAACATCGCGCCGCCGCGGGCGACTGATCCCCGCCTTTCCCGGTGGCTGAAAGCCAAGACCCATTCCACGACTATCCACCGCCGGAAAAACCGAGCGTCCACGAAATCTCCATCGGCACCGCGGAGCGGCGTGTGCCTGACGACCGTCCCGCCGCACGCGACCTGCCGGCGAAAGTCTTGTCCTGGCCGCTTGCATCCGGCCTCCCGCTTCCCACGTCAAAAGGGATGGCAGGATCACGCAGGGAGGGACCCGCATGGAAACACCTCTGAGGATCAGCTTCCAAGGCGGCGAGACAAGCCACGCCCTGAGCCAGATGATCGCCGGGCACGTCGATGTCCTGGAAATGCTGTACGGCCGGCTGACGGGGTGCCACGTGGTGATCCGGATTCCCGGCAAGCACCATCGCAGCAGCGACCTCTACAGCGCCAACATCCACCTCACCCTGCCGGGCGGGATCGACATCAACATCGACCATACGCCGCAGGCGGACGACCGCTTCTCCAGCCCGCAATTCGCCGTCAACGACGCGTTCCGCCGCGCCAAGCGTCTGCTCAAGGACCGGACACGCCGGCAGCGCGGCGAGGTAAAAACCCTGCACCAGCGCATCGACCGCACGCTCGACCCGCCACAAGACGCGTAGGCGCACGGCATGGCGCTGCTTCACGCCCGTCTCGGCGGGCCGTCCGTGCAACAGCCCGACGCGACGCCGCACGCGGCCAGTCAACAGGGTCCGGAGTTCGCCGAGAATGCCGCGCGGGCACGGGCACCGTTGGCCGATACCGATTGATCTGCGTCAACGAAGCTTTGGGCGCCGCTTCACGCCCTTTTCGTCGAGGCGTTCGCGCAACAGGCCGATACGGTCACCGCCCCAGAACAGCTCGCCGTCGAAGGCGAAGGTCGGCACGCCGAACACGCCCGACGCCTCGGCCTCGCCGCGCAGCCCGTCATGCTCGGCACCACCTTCGCCTGCGAGAAAGTCCTCGAAACCCGGCGCCGCCCCCGCTTCGATGAGCACCGCGGCAACGGCCTCTTGACTCTCCGGATCAAGCTTGCGGCGCCAGAAGCGGTCGAAGGCAAGGTCGTTATAGGCGCGGAAGACGCCATGCTTCTGGGCGTAAAGCATGCCTGCATTGATCGGTCGGGCATAAAAGATCTTCTTCGGCCCCATCAGCACGAGGCCCTGCTTGTTGGCGTAGCGGCGCGCATCCATGTAGGCGTAGCGCACCCGCCGCCAGTGATGGGCATCGCGCTCGGCCACCGATCCCTGGAAAGAGGCGATATCGAGCGTATAGGGCCGCCACACGACCGGGACGTCGTAGTCGGCTTCGAGTTCGTAGGCCCACGCCTTGGCGACGAAGGCGTAGGGGCTCACATAGTCGCTCCACAGAACGATCAACGCGCGTCCTTCGCCAGCTTCTTCTCCACCACGCGCGACCACAGGGTGGCGCCCAGGGTGATGATATCGTCGTTGAAGTCGTAGCTGGGATTGTGGACCTCGCAACCGCCCTCGCCGCCACCGTTGCCGATGTTGATGAAGGCACCGGGGACCTTTTCCAGCATGTAGGAGAAGTCCTCCGACGCCATGACGTAGGGGCCCTCGCGGTTCATGTTCTCCGCACCGACGATCTCGGCCGCGACATCGGCGATGAATTTCACCGCGTCACGGTCATTGACCAGCGGCGGGAAGACGACGCGCACGTCGGCCTTGGCCGTGCCGCCCAGCGTGCGGGCAATACCCGATGAAATGGTCTCGATACGCTCCTTGACCAGCGCCATCGTCTCCTTGCGGAAGGCACGGATGGTGCCGCGCAGCACTGCCTCCTGCGGGATGACGTTGTAGGCGTCGCCGGAATGCATCTGCGTGACCGATATCACCGCCGAGTCGAGCGGCGCCACATTGCGTGACACAACGCTCTGCAGCGCCGAGATGATCTGGGTGGCGATGATCACCGGGTCGATGCCGGTTTCCGGACGGGCGCCGTGCGCGCCTTTGCCGGTGATGTGGATGTCGAACAGACCGCCGCCCGCCATCTGCGGTCCAGAGCGGATGGCGAACTTGCCGACATCGAGCTTCGGCCGATTGTGCATGCCGAATATCTGTTCACAGGGAAACTTGTCGAACAGCCCGTCCTTGACCATCGCCTCGGCGCCGCCACGGCCTTCTTCGGCGGGCTGGAAAATGAGATGCACCGTGCCGTCGAAATTGCGCGTCGCCGAAAGATACTTGGCGGCGCCAAGCAGCATGGTGGTGTGGCCGTCGTGGCCGCAGGCATGCATGCGGCCCTTGTGCTGGCTGCGGTGATCGAAGGTATTGAGCTCGTCCATCGGCAGCGCATCCATGTCGGCCCGAAGTCCAATGGCGCGCGGGTTGTTGCCGACCCGGATGGTGCCGACGACACCGGTCTTGCCGATGCCGGTCGTGACCTCCAGACCCCACTCCTTGAGCTTCTGGGCGACGATGGTGCTGGTGCGTTCCTCCTCGAAGCCCAGTTCCGGATGGGCGTGGATATCGCGCCGGATGGCGGTGAGTTCGGCGGCTGCGGCGGCGATCTTGGGCTCGATATTCATGGTCGTCAGGACTCCAACAGGAAGGACGTCATTACACGACGAAACTCCGCGTCGTGCACGTTCGGATATGCATGGCCGCCGTCCGCCAACACGTAGGCCCGGGCGCCCGGAATCAGCCGCACCAGATCTTCCGTGAAATAGAGCGGCGTCACGGTGTCATCGCGGGCGCAAAGGGCAAGGGTCGGTGCGCGCACCTTCTGCAGTTGTTCCTGACGGTCGTGAGCCACGATGGCCGCAATGCGCGACAGGACAATCTCCGGGATCGGAATGGTCTCATTGGCTTTGGCTTCGGCTGCCATCAGATCGGCATCATGGTCGCGCACCCAGGCCGGCATATTGAGCGCCAGGGCACTCGATTTCAGGTAGGCCGCCGGCCCCAGCTCGCGGAGCATCAGCGTCCGGACCTCGAACAGGCGGCGGAAGAAGGCGTCGGTCCGGGCCCAAGTCGAACTCAACACCAGATGGTCGATGCGGCCGGGATGGTCGATCGCCAGTACCTGGCCCATGGCACCGCCGGTCGAGTGACCGCACCAGTGCACCCGCTCGTATCCCAATCCTTCTATGAGCTGCAGCGCGTCGTCGGCCATCTGCTCGACGCTGTAGCTGATCCGCGAAAGGGTACTGCGCGCGGTGCCGCGGTGGTCGTGCACGATCACGGCGAAGCGTTTGGCAAGTCCCTCGACATTGGCATCCCAGAAACGGCCATCGCCGCCCAGACCGGGTACAAGGAACAACGGCGGGCCACTGCCGTGCTTTTCGTAGTAGAGTTCCGCACCATCACGCAGTTTGAAGAGTGGCATTTGCACGTTCCCCCGATTTCCTTAAGGTGCCGTCCACGGGAGGAAAGCGCAGGATGAAGCGCCTGTCGATTCTAACGATCGCCCTGCTGGGTGCCTGCGTATCGGAGCAACAACCGGTTACGAACTTGATCGTGCGCCCCCCGGCGGACGATCCGACACCGCATGGCATCGCCTACGTCTGCGATGGCCGCAAGGAAGTGGCTGTAGTCTATGCCAAGAACCGCGCCTCGGTGACTCTCGATGGCAGGACGTGGCGTCTGGAATACCAGCCGACCGATCAGGGCTTCCGCTATGTCGATGCCACCAACGAATGGGCCGGCCGCGACGATCTTGCCACTCTGCGCGAGAATGGCGGCAGCGCCCGGCCGCTCGCCTTCAACTGCCGACCGACGCGGCGCATGGTCTGACCCAGGCTCAGCGCAGCCACAGCTTGATGCCGTAGCCGACCAGCGCGGTCACTCCGACACCCCCGGCCCACAGGCCGACGAACCACAGGAACTGCCGCGCCGTCGTCTTCACCTTAGTGGTAGCCTTCATGACCGGTCTTGCCGCGGAAGACCCAGTACGAATAGCCGGTGTAAGCGAGGATTACCGGCACCATCACCAGCACACCCGGCAGCATGAACCTCAAGCTGACATCGGGCGCAGCGGCATCCCAGATCGAGACAGCCGGCGGCACGACGTAGGGATAGAGGCTGATTCCGAGCCCCGCGAGGCCCAGCGTGAACAGCGCCAGCGCCATCAGAAATGGTGTGTAGTGGTGCCGCCGATGCAAGCCGACCAGGAAGGCGACTGACACGATGGCCACCAGCAGTGGCACCTGGGCGGTGAACAGAACCTGCGGCCAGGCGAACCAGCGCAGCCAGTAGGCCTCGCGCAGGAACGGCGTCCAGGCGCTCACAGCTGCCATCGCGAGGATGGCACCGATACCCAGCGGGAATGCAAGCCGGTAACAGCGTGCCTGCAGCGGTCCTTCGCTCTTCATGATCAGCCAGGTGGCGCCCAGCAGCGCGTAGCCACAAACGAGGCTTGCACCCACCAGCAGACTGAACGGCGTCAGCCAGTCGAACCACCCGCCGGCATAGCCGCGGTCCTGGACCGCGATGCCCTGCAACAGGGCGCCCAGCGTAACGCCCTGGGCGAATGCAGCCACCACTGAGCCGACGTTGAACGCGACGTCCCAGACGGCGCGATGGCCAGGGTCACGCCAGCGGAACTCGAAAGCGACACCGCGGAATATCAATGCCAGGAGCATGGCGATGATGGGCGCATACAGCGCCGACAGGATCATGCCATAGGCCAGTGGGAACGCCGCCAGCAGACCGCCGCCGCCCAGTACCAGCCAGGTCTCGTTGCCGTCCCACACCGGCGCGATGGAGTTCATCGCGCTATCGCGTTCGCGGCCGGCGGGAAGTGCCGGAAACAGGATGCCGATACCGAGATCGAAGCCGTCCATCACGACATAGGCGAAGATCGCGAAGGCGATGACGAAGGCAAAGACGGTGGGCAGATCGACGGTGAAGGGCATGATCAGATCTCCCGGTCCCGAGGCGCGATGCCGGGCCGCGCCATGGCCGGGCCAGCCATGAGGCCCACCGCACGGACCGGCTCGCCACGCTCCGGCCCGGCCTCTCCGTGGTGTGGCGGCTGGTTCATCAGCTTCAGGATGTAGAAGACGCCGGCGCCGAACACGACGAAGTAAACGACGACGAACGCCAACAGCGAGGCCGCGACCGCCGGTGCATCCAACCGCGAAACCGAGTCGGTCGTCCGCAGAAGGCCGTAGACAGTATAAGGCTGCCGGCCAACTTCAGTTGTCACCCACCCGGCGATCACCGCGACGAAACCCGCCGGTCCCATCGCCACAGCGAAGCGATGCAGCACCGGCCAGTCGTAAAGGCCCTTCCGCAGGCGCGCGAGCATACTGAAGGCGGCAAGAGTCAGGATCAGGAAGCCCAATCCCACCATGACACGGAACGACCAGAACACGACCGCCACCGGCGGCCATTCCTTGCGATCGACGGAGTCGAGGCCCTTCAACGGCGCATCGAGAGCGTGCTTCAGGATCAGCGACGAGGCCTTGGGAATCTCCACCGCGTAGCGCGTCACGCCCGCCGTCTGGTCGGGCCATCCGAACAGGATCAGCGGCGCCCCGTCGGCATAGCTCTGGAAGTGTCCCTCCATGGCCATGACCTTGACCGGTTGATGTTCAAGCGTGTTCAGACCCTGCTGGTCGCCCGCCAGAATCTGCAGCGGGGCAACCACGGTGATCATGCCCATCGCCATGGAAAACATGACGCGCGCACCGTCGTTGAGGTGATCGCGCAGCAGATGCCAGGCCCCCACCGCCCCCACCACCAGTGCGGTGGTGAGATATGCCGCGAAAACCGTGTGGACGAGCCGGTAAGGAAAGGACGGGTTGAAAATGACGGCCAGCCAGTCGGCCGGAACAAACTGACCGCCGGCGCTGATGACATGGCCGGTCGGCGTATGCATCCAGCTGTTGGCCGCCAGGATCCAGAACGCCGAAATGAACGTCCCGACTGCCACGGCAAGCGTCGCCGTGAAATGCAGGGTACGGCCGACGCGATTCATGCCGAACAGCATGACCCCGAGGAAGCCTGCCTCGAGAAAGAAGGCGGTCAGCACTTCATAAGCCATCAGCGGACCGATGACCGGACCGACCTTGTCGGAGAAGACCGACCAGTTGGTGCCGAACTGGTAGGACATGACGATACCCGATACCACCCCCATGCCGAAGACGAGCGCGAAGATCTTCAGCCAATACTTGAACAGGTCGAGATAGATCTGGCGGCCGGTCGACAGCCACAGGCCTTCGAGTACGGCAAGATAGCTCGCCAACCCGATCGAGAAGGACGGAAAAATGAAATGAAACGACACGGTGAAGGCAAACTGCAGTCGCGCCAGCAGAACTGCGTCGAGGGCTTCGAACATGACCTTCACCTCGCACAAAGGTTATGGCATCGCGACGCTAGCCGAACGCGTCGAACACCTCGGCGATGACCGCACGTCCAAGACCGGCCCGCAGGCAGGTTTCCAGCAGCACACGCGCCTTGAGCGGCTGCAGCCGCCCGCCCCAGATCAGGCCTGCTTTGCGTAGCGCGATCTCGGAGCTGGGGCCACCGTAAGTCTGTCGCAGCATCGGTCCCCCGGCGCCGGCACGTGGCGAAACAACCGTGGGCAACAGGGCGGCAAGCCGCGTCACGAGCGGTGCCATGCGTTCCGGCACGTGCCCGCCGCCCATCGCGGCCAGCACGGCGCCGCGATAGCCCAAATGGTCGCGGTGCTCGCTCATGGCTTCGATCACGAAACCGGGCTCGTCGAGTCCCAGCCAGAGAAGCGCCACCGGCTGTGCCTTGCCGCGGGATGCGTCGCCAAGCCGCGCCCGCGCCAAGACTATCGCATCGCGCACCGGCAGCGACAGCGGCACCACACGATCCTCAACCAACGCGGCCAGCGGACCGGTCTGGGGAGCGACGAAGGCGTTCATGCGCGTCGGATGGACCTTCACCACGTCGGCGGCGGCGTAGATCTCGTCCAGCATCACCGCCATTACGCCCAATGCCTTGGCATGTGCCCGTATCCATGGATCGCAAGCGACACGCACGGCAGCAAGCAGATTGCCCGGACCGTCGGGCGACGTGAGCGCGGGATTGCGCATTGCCGCCGTCACGATCACCGGAATGTCGCGATCGACCAGAAGGTCGAGCAGAAACGCGGCCTCCTCGAGTGTGTCGGTGCCCTGCGTCACGATCACGCCGTCGGCGTCGAGCTCCGCGATCCTGGCCGCCAACACATGGATCTGGTCGAAGCCGAGCGAGTGGCTGCCCACCTTGGACACGGTTTCCGCTTCAATCTCGGCCAGCGCGGCGAGGGCGGGAACGGCCGCCACGAGATCGTCGGCGCCCAGTCCCATCTGCATGGCGCCCGAGGCATCGGGCCGTGTGGCGATGGTGCCGCCCAGGGCCAGGACTTTTATGCGCGGCCTGATCATGCGAGCAGCCTCAGCGAACGAAAGAAGCGCTCGGCCTCGGGCGCCCGCATGGCATCGGCCGGCCCGAGATAGCCGAGCGATACGTAGCGGTGGCCCTTCAACAACACGAGCTGGCGCAACGCCTTGCCGCCGGCGATCGGCCCGATCGACTCGACGCCCGGGGCCCCTTGCACCTGACGCCAGTCGGTCTTGCTCCACTTGCCGCCCTCGAGACGCTGAGCGCGATCGTCGAGCACGCCCTGCAGATTGAGGCGCGGCTGCGAGACATCGAAACCCGCAGGATAGAGTGCGGTCTGCGCCACGAACGCGAGTCGGCGATATTCGAGACTGTAGGAATGATAGACGAAGGGCGTGCCGGCGGGCGTTGCGGTATCGATCACCTTGTAGGTTGGCGTGCCCGGCATATCGACCAGAAAAACGTTGTCGACGTCACGTACGACAATCCACCCGGTCTGGGCTTCGGCATTGCCCGCCACCGCCACCGCCAGCGGGACAGCAAGGGCCTGTCGTCTGAGCAGGCTCATATCGTGGTGGACCGAAGACCGAATTTCTCGCGCGCCTGCTCTGCGGTGTAGTAGCCGCGCGCCACGTCACGGGTAATCGACGCGGCATGGCGCTTGGCCGGATCGCCGTAACCGCCGCCGCCCGGCGTCGACACACGCACCACGTCGCCAACGCCGATCTCGATGTCCTGGTCCTTGGAGAGGTGCGGTGGGCGATAGGTCTTGCCGCCCTGGGTCACCGCTACTGTGTTGACGCCACCCGCGGCACCGCCCAGCGCACCCTGGGGGCCGGTGCGGCCATGATCCATCACCATGGAAACCCGCGCCTCACCACGCCGAAGCTTGATGGCGTAGTTGATGCCGAAGCCGCCGCGGAATTCACCGGCTCCGCCGGAACCCTCGCGCAGGGAGAACTCCTCGAACAGGATCGGATAGAATTGCTCGAGCACCTCGACCGGCGGCATCTTGGAGATGCCGATGGTCGAGCAGCCGTTGCTGAGGCCATCGCCTCCCAGGAAACCGCCATACCCGCCACCGGTGAAGAGATACATTATGTAACTGCGGCCGCGCTCGGGATCGTGGCCACCGATGCCGAGATTGCCCGACGTGCCGGCAGGCGCGGCAAACAGGAGATCGGGAATGGCGTGGGTCAGCGCCGCAAATACCGCCTCGGCGATGCGCTGGCTCACTTCGGCGGCGCAGCCCGACACCGGCCGCGGGTATCGCGCGTACAGGAACGTGCCCTCCGGCTCGACGATCTTCAGGGGCTCGAAGGTGCCGGCATTGATCGGCACCTCGGGAAAGACGTGCTTGATGGCCAGGTAAATTGCCGACTTGGTGGTGGCGATGACGCTGTTCATCGGCCCGCGGCAAGGCGGGCTCGAACCGGTCATGTCGAAGAGCAGTTCGTCGCCCTTCTTGGTGATCTTCATCCTGATCGTGAGCGGCTGGTCGACGACGCCGTCGCTGTCGACCTGCGAAGTGCCTTCGTAGACGCCGTCGGGAATCTCGGCGATCTTGGCCCGCATCTGACGCTCGGCACGATGGCGCATCTCGGCGATCGCCGCGCGCACGACCTCACGCCCGTAGCGGTCGATCAGCTCGGTCAATCGCACCTCGCCGGTGGTCAATGCCGCGGCCTGCGCCTTGATGTCGCCGATGCGCTGGTCGGCGATGCGGATATTGGAAAGTATGATCGAGAGGATCTCCTGATCCATCTCTCCCTTCTTGAAGAATTTCACTGGCGGCAGACGAAGCCCTTCCTGTTCGACTTCCGTGGCGCTGGCAGAGAAGCCGCCGGGTACCATGCCGCCGACATCCGGCCAGTGGCCGGTGTTGGCGAGCCAGGCGAACAGCTCGCCCTTGTAGAAAAACGGCTTTACGAACCGCACATCCATCAAGTGCGTGCCGCCGAGATAGGGATCGTTGACGATGAAGACATCGCCTGGATCGACCTTGCCGGCGTAGTGGGTCTTCACCCGCTCGATCACGGCGCGGGTCGAGAACTGCATGGTGCCGACGAACACCGGCAGGCCGAGTTCGCCCTGGGCGATCAGCGAACCGTCGACGGTGTCGTAGATTCCGTCGGACCGGTCCATACCTTCGGAAATGACCGGCGAGAAGGCCGCGCGCACGAAGGCAAGATCCATTTCATTGCAGACCTGGATCAGGCCATTCTGGATGACGGTCAGCGTGACGGGATCGAGGTTCGACATTTACAATCCACTAGCACAGGCTGCGCCATCCTGCTCTATCATCATGGCCCACCCTTCCCTGGACAAACCGCCCATGCAAGCACGCTCCGACGTTGCCATCGTCGGCTGCGGGCCAGTCGGCGCGCTGCTTGCGAACCTGCTGGGCCAGGCCGGCCTTACGGTCGACATCTACGACCGTGAGCACGAGGTCCATGCATTGCCGCGCGCCGTACATTTCGACGGCGAGGTCATGCGCATTTTTCAGGCGGCAGGCCTTGCCGACCGCATCGCCGGGGCCTGCCGGCCCTCGCCGTACGGCGCCCGCTTCGAGGATCCTTCCGGACGCACCATTCTGGTTCGCCAAGGCACTGACGGACCAGGACCGCAGGGTTGGTCGGGAAGCTGGTACTTTCATCAGCCACTTCTCGAAGAGATCCTGCGCGACGGCCTGACGCGCTTCACCAGCATTCAGGTCCATCTCGGCCGGGAAATCGGCTCAATCGACGAACTCGCGGCGCGATTTGTCGTCGGCTGCGACGGCGCGCGTTCGCTGGTGCGCCGCGCCATCGGCAGCCGCCAGGTCGATCTTGGGATGCACCAGCCCTGGCTGGTCGTCGACCTGCTGTGCGACCCCGACAGTCCGCGCGCACAGGCGCTACCGCTTCATTCGCTACAATTCTGCGACCCGGCGCGGCCGATGACGCTGGTCAACGTCAACGGCCGGCGTCGGCGCTGGGAGATCATGCTGATGCCGGGCGACGATCCGGAACGGCTGACCGAACCGGCGATCTTCTGGCCGATGATCGCCCGCTGGCTCGGGCCGGAGGATGCGCGGATCGAACGTGCCGCCGTCTATACCTTCCATTCAGTGGTGCAGGAAGGCTGGCGCAAGGGGCGCCTGCTGCTGGCGGGCGATGCCTGCCACCAGACGCCGCCCTTCCTCGGCCAGGGCATGTGTGCCGGCATGCGCGACGCCTCGAATCTTGCCTGGAAGCTTGCCGCGATCATAAAGGACGGCGCGTCCGACGCGCTGCTCGACACGTATGAGAGCGAACGCCGGCCGCACGTCACGGAGTTCATCGAACTGGCGGTGCGGCTGGGCGCCGTTATCCAGGCCACCGACCCAGCCGTCGTTGCCGAGCGCGACCGACGCTTCACCGCCGGCACCGAGACCTTTGATTTCCCGCAGTCACAGCTCGGCCCCGGCTGCCGTGCCGACGCGCCACCGCCGGCCGGCATGATCTTTCCACAACCCCGCCTCGACGACGGCCGCTTGATGGATGAGGCGATCGGGCAACGCTTCGCCATCGTGGGCGAGACGGCATTGCTGACCCATCTCAGGCCGGACGCCGTGCTGCTGCCTGGCGTCGGGTCGGAATGGCTGGCACGGCACGGCGCCCGCGCGGCGCTCCTGCGCCCCGACCGCTACATCTTCGACGTCGCCCGTTAGGCCGGCGTGAACATCGGCAGCGGCGGGCCGCCGTCGGTCGGCTTGAAGACCAGCTTCACCGGCTGCTCGCACTTCAGCTTGTCGAAGTCGCAGTCGACAATGTTGGTCACCATGCGCGGGCCTTCGGCCAGCGTGACGTAGGCCATGGCGTAGGGCACCGGGGCGCGGCGCATGACGCTGTAGGAATAGATCGTGCCCTTGCCCGACGCCTCGATCCACTCGGTCTTGTCGCTGAAGCAGAAAGGACAGATCGTACGGGGATAATGATGCGCCTGGCCGCAGCCCATGCACTTGCGCACCAGCAGCTTGCCCTTGGCGGCGGCATCCCAATAGGCCTGCGTCTCCTGGCTCACGGCCGGCGCCGGCAGCTTGCGCTCCTTGGTTTCCTGGGCGGCCATGATTTACTCCCTCTCCAGAATGACGGTGGCGCTGCCGTGACGCAGGCCGAGCGAGCCGCCGGTCCCGTGCGCGACGGCAAGATTGCAGTTCTTCACCTGTACGGCGGGATGAGCCTCGCCGCGCAATTGCCGGACCGCCTCCAGCACCTTGGTAAGACCGCCGCGATTGCCCGGGTGGTTGCTGCACAGCCCGCCGCCGTCGGTGTTGAACGGCAACTTGCCGGTGCCGGCGATCAGGTTGCCGTCGGCCACGAAGGCGCCGCCCTTGCCTTTCTCGCAGAAGCCGAGGTCTTCGAGCTGCATTAGCACGGTGATGGTGAAGCTGTCGTAGATCGACGCGTATTTGATGTCGGCGGGCTTCACGCCGGCTTCGGCGAAGGCCGCCGCACCGCTGAAGCGCGCGCCCGAGTAGGTGAGATCGACCTTGCCGCCCATCTGGGTCTTCACGAACTCGCCGGCCCCGATCAGCTTGACCTTGGGCCGCTTGAGCTTGGCCGCGATCTCCGGCGCCACGACCACGATCGCGCCGCCGCCGTCGGTGATGACGCAGCAGTCGAGTCGGTGCAGCGGATCGGAGATCATCGGCGAATTCACCACCTGCTCCACCGTCACCACGTCGCGCATCAACGCATGCGGGTTGTGCTGGGCATGGTGCGAGGCCGCGACCTTGATCCAGGCGAGCTGCTCGGAGGTCGTGCCGTACTCGTGCATGTGGCGCATGGCGCACATGGCGTACATGTTCACCACCGTCGGCCCGTAGGGAAACTCGAAGGGTTCGTCCGGGGTCGGCGTGCCGCCGCGGCTGCGCGGCACCGTGCCGGTCGCCATACCCTCGGCGCGCGGCCGGCCGGCGAGCGTGATCAGCGCCACTTTGCACTTGCCCGCGGCAATCGCCTCGGCGGCATGACCGACATGGAGCACATAGGAAGAGCCACCTGTGTCGGTCGAATCGACATGACGCGGCTTCAGCCCCATGTATTCGACCATCGACATCGGCCCCAGGCCGGGCGCGTCGCCGGCACAGAAATAGCCGTCGACATCATCCTTGGTGAGGCCGGCGTCCTCCAAGGCGCCCTTGGCGCACTGGGCGTGAATTTGCGCCAGCGAGATATCCTTGGCGAGCCGCGTCGGGTGCTCGTAGATGCCGGCAATATAGGCCTTGCCCTTGATACTCATCGGTCGGCCATCCCCCTGGTTATTGTGCGGCGCACATGTTGGGCGATCGGTGGCTCACAGGAAAGTGCGCTCTTTCGCTGCGAAAAACGATGCTAGGCTAGGCGAAACAATCGGGGAGCACGCTCATGTTCTTTCGTCTTCTTTTCGTCGCAGCCGCGGCGTGCTTGGCCTTCGCAGGCACCGTCAACGCCCAGGGCAAGGCCGAACTGCTGTGGTACAGCCAGGCTGCCTTCAAGCTCACCACGCCCGGCGGCAAGGTGATCATGATCGACCCCTGGATCCTGGGCGCCACCAAGACGCCGCCCGAGCTCAAGGACCTCAGCAAAATCGGCAAGGTCGACCTGGTCCTGGTCACCCACGGCCACGGCGACCATCTCGGCGACGATTTGCTTTTCGTTCGCGGCGAGTTTTTCGGC
>CALDNT010000310.1 GCA_937915145.1 uncultured Reyranella sp. | reverse complement strand
CGCAGGAAACCGGCGTTGGGCACGGTCGGGCGTTCGGCCGTCGGATGGAAGAGAAACTTGGTGACATTGCGGAACCGGCCCATCTCCCAGTCCATGTCGTCGGGGTGCCTGAATTCCGGTGCGTTGTGGGTCGGTGCGGTCATGGCTGGCCTCCTGCCGTCGCTCGTCCGTGATCGCCGGAGGCTATCACCGCCGTGGCGTCTGCGCCCGGTCCAGTTGCGTCAGGTCAAGTGAACCGGGCCGGGATCGGCTAGGCTTGGTCCCTCACACAGGAGTGCCCAGCACGCCATGAAGTCCATCTCCGACAAGGCCGAGGTCTCGGTCGATTTTCCCGACAAGACCTACATGGGATCGTTCGGGCGGGAGTCCTCGTTCGACGTGACGGTAGAGCCCGACGAGGTCCTGCTGCGCATCGTGCGTCGCGGCAGCGAACGGCGCGAGATCGCCATCCATCTGCATTATTACCTGCTGGCCGACATCCTGAAGGAAATCGGCCATGGGTTGGCCGGGCCCGACGTGCCCGACCAGTCGCATCTCGATGCCCTGCGCGACGGCGTGGCGGTGCTGGCACAATCGCTGAAGCCCACGGCCCCGGTCAGACGCCGGAAGAAGTAGCGCCGCGGCCGTCCCCTCCCCGACTAGCGCCTGATCTGGGCCGCCAGGAACTTGGCGATGCCGGCACCGTAGGGCGGGCGCAGCATCCGCAACGGGCCGATGTCGCGCTTCATCTGGTGGAACACTGACTTGCGATGGCTGAATTCGCGGAAGCCGTCATGGCCGTGGTAGGCGCCCATGCCGGCCGGACCGATGCCGCCGAACGGCAGCTCCTCCTGGGCGAAGTGCATGACGACGTCGTTCACGGTGACGCCGCCTGCCGTGGTGCGGTCGATCACACGGTCGCGCTCGGCGGCGTCGGTACCGAAGTAGTAGAGGCCGAGCGGGCGATCGCGGACGTTGATGTAGTCGATGGCCTCGTCGATCTCGCGATAGGCGCGCACCGGCAGCAGCGGCCCGAAAATCTCCTCCTGCATGATCTTCATGTCGTCGGTCGGATTCAGGATCAGGGCCGGCGCCATGCGGCGATGCGGCTGCTGGCGCAGATCCTCGCCAGCCGGATTGATCTCGACGATCTCCGCTCCCTTGGCGCGGGCGTCGTCGAGGTAGCCGGCGAGCCGGGCATAGTGACGGTCGGACACGATGGCGGTGTAGTCGGGATTGTCGCGCAGCGTCGGGAACAGGCGGGCGGCCGCGGTCTTCGCTTCGGCCACGAAAGCGTCGAGCCGGTCGGCCGGCGCCAGAACGTAGTCCGGCGCCAAGCAGATCTGGCCGGCGTTCAGCGTCTTGCCGTTCATGATCCGCGCCGCCGCGATCGCCAGATCGGCGGAGCGGCCGATGACCACGGGGCTCTTGCCGCCCAGTTCGAGCGTAACCGGCACCAGGTTCTCGGCGGCGGCGCGCATGACGTGGCGGCCGATCGCGGTGGCGCCGGTAAAGACCAAATGGTCGAACGCGAGACTGGCGAAGGCCTGGCCGACTTCCGGCCCGCCGATGACAACAGCGATCTCCTCCTCATCGAAGGCCGCCGCGAACATCTTCTTCAGCAGCGCCGAGGTGGCGGGCGTTGTCTCCGACGGCTTGATCATCGCGCGGTTACCGGCGGCCAGCACGCCGGCCAGCGGCGCGAAGGCCAGGTTCACCGGGAAGTTCCAGGGGCTGATCACACCCACGACGCCCTTGGGCTGGGGCCGGATCTCCGCCCGGGCGCCGATGAAACCCAGGATGCGCGGGCTGGTGGCGCGCCGTTCGGTCCGCATCCAGCGTCCCAGGTGATCGCGCGCGTGTTTCAGCGGACCGATCGAGGCGGCAACGTCGGCGAACGCCGTGGCTTCACGCGAGCGGGCGCCGAAGTCGGCCGCGATTGCGGTTTCGATCTCAGCGCGGTGATCGATCAGCAGGCCGATGCAGCGGTTCAGTCGGTCGATGCGTAGCGCCGCCGTAGGCGCACCGTCGCGCAGCTGTGCGGCCTTCTGCCGGGCCAGGAGCTGGTTCAACTCAGTCGCGATGATGGGCGTCGTGGACATGGGCATTCTCCTGCCACGGGATGGTAGGAGCGCCGGGCCGGCCGGGCAACGACAGGAGAGGCCGCGCACCGGCACGCTGCCTTGACCGCGGTTCCGGTCCGGACCTACGTTTGCACGCGCAGTTCCGCAGAATACTGAAGGAGGCCGTGATCGTGGGCGATGTGCTGGCGGCTTCGCATTCGGCTGCTGCAGCTCCAGGCGGCAGCGACGAGATTCCGGTGATCGACATCTCCGGCGTGCTGACCGGTGACCCGGCCGCGCTTGCGAACTGCGCCCTGCAATTGCGGCGCGCCTACGAAGACATCGGATTCTGGTTCCTGGCCGGACACCGGATACCACAGGCTCAGATCGACCAGGTATTCGCGCAAGTGGCGCGCTTTCATGCCCAGCCGGTCGAGGAGAAACTCAAACTCAAGATTAATGAGCACAATATCGGCTATCTGGCGATGAAGGCCGCCACCACACGCCATTCCGACGTCAGCACCGGCAACAAACCCAACCTGAACGAGGCCTTTTTCGTCAAACGCGACCTGCCCTCCAACCATCCCGACGTTGTCGCCAACAAGCGTTTCCGGGGCACCAATCAGTGGCCGGCCGCCCTGCCGGGCTTCCGCGAGGTCATCGTCGATTACTGCCGGGCGATGGAGGAGCTGTCGCTGGCACTACTGCCGGTTTATGCCGTAGCGCTCGACCTGCCGGTAGACCATTTTGCAGCTGCCTTCCGCGAGCCGCAGTACACGCTGCGCATGTCGCACTATCCCCACACGCCGCATCTCGAGCCGAACGAGTACGGCCTGGCGCCGCACGCGGATACCTCGTTCATGACCCTGCTGGCGCAAAACAAGATTCCCGGCCTGTCGCTGCGCACGGCATCAGGCCGCTGGATCGATGCGCCGGTCATCGAAGGCACCTTCCTGGTCAACAGCGGCCAGATGCTGAATCGCTGGAGCAACGAGCGCTTCCGCGCCACGCCGCATCGTGTCGTCAACAGATCGGGTGGCGACCGCTATGCCATTCCCTTCTTTTTCGACTGCACCATCGATCACGAGATGGTCTGCCTGCCAACCTGCACAGACGCTGACCATCCGCCGAAGTTCGAGCCTACGACCTACGCCGAGTGGATGACGTGGTATCAGAGCCAGAACTACGATCATGTGCGCAACTCCGACGGCGTGAAGTTGCAGGCAAACTGACGACTGGGCTATCGCGCTGCCCGCGCCCGGTCGTGGACTACGGGTGCCAACAACGTCCTCGTCACGAAGTAACGAGTTCGCCGGCCGCTATGACGACGATTTCGCCGTCGTCGAGTGGCCGCCATTTCCCACCGGTCACGGGAACGCTGGCGAGCATGGTGATCTCCTGGTCGTCGCCGTCGTGGTCGATGGCAACGCCTGGCTTGTGGTGGACGGCGCGGTGGCGATGGCGATGGCGGCACCACAGGCCGGGCGATGAGACGATGCCATTGGCCTGGGTGCGGCGGTGGCCATGGCCGAAGACGAAGTCACCGTCGCTGTAGAGGAAGTTGGCGATGCCGAGCGGGCGCATGTCGGCGGCAAAGGCGGTCACGGCAGCGCGGCGCGCGGCCACCGACGGCACGGCCCGCGGCGAGGCGGCGGCACCCGCCCACAACGGCGCCAGGCGCTCAAGCAACAGGCAGAAGGCCATCTCCGAATCGGTCTGACCGACGGGATGGAAGCGGCCCGACGCGGCGGTGAAGTGCTGATCGATGGCGTCGAAGCCGCCGTTATGCGCGAACAGGTGCATGCGCCCGCCCAGCGCATGTGCGAACGGCTGGGTGTTGGCGTGGGTGTTAGGGCCACGGGTGGCGCGGCGAATGTGCGAGATCAGCAGCCGCGTCGGCAGGGGGCGGGTCTCGATGAAGGCGAGCCAGGGGCTGTCGCCCGCCGGCTCGGGCTCCTTGTAGAGGCGGGCATCAAAGCCGTCGTGAAAGGCCACTCCCCAGCCGTCGATATTGCCGGTGGCCGGCGCGCCATGTTCGGCAAAATGGCGGAGCGAGAAAGTGGCCCGGGTCGGCAGGCGGCTGGACAGGGAGAAGAGTTCACACATGCTGGGCTCATTCACGGATCGAACGACGAGCACGCCATACGCGGCTTCGCCCGATATGACAAACCGCCCTCACCCCAGCTTCTGGCCGTGTGCGAGGAAAGCCTCGAGGGCGCGCTCGTGCGGCGCCAGATCGAAGCCCTGCGCGGCGATCCAGCCGTCGTCGTAGTAGGTGCGGCCGTAGCGGTCGCCGCCGTCACAGATCAGCGATACCAGCGAACCCTGGACACCCTCGGCCTTCATCCGCGAGGCCAGAACACAGAGCGCGAAGAAGTTGGTGCCGGTCGATCCGCCGACCCTGCGGCCAAGCCGGCGCGAGAGCACACGCATGGCGGCCAGCGATACCGCATCGGGCACGCGCATCATACGATCGATGACATTGGGCACGAACGACGGCTCGACGCGCGGCCGGCCGATGCCTTCGATCCGCGAGGCCCGGTCGCAGGTCGCCTGGAGATTTCCATCGGCATAGGCCTCGAAGAAAGCCGAATACTCGGGATCTGCGACACACAGCCGGGTGGCAAAGCGCCTGTAGCGGATATAACGGCCGATGGTGGCGGTGGTACCGCCCGTGCCGGCACTCATCGCGATCCACGCCGGCACGGGATGGGGCTCGCGGCTCATCTGCTCGAAGATCGATTCGGCGATGTTGTTGTTGCCACGCCAGTCGGTCGCCCGCTCGGCGTACGTGAACTGGTCGAGGTAGACGCCATTCAGCTCCGCCGCGAGCGCTTCAGCGGCGGCATAGATACCCTTGCCGTCGGCCACGAGGTGGCAGGTGCCGGCCTGACGTTCGATTTCGTGGATCTTCTCGGTCGAGGTCGCCGCCGACATGACGGCATGGAATGGCAGCCCGAGCAGCCGCGCGAAATAGGCTTCGGAAATCGCCGTCGAACCGGACGACGCCTCGACGATTGCGGTGTCGCCGCGGATGCGCCCGTTGCAGATACCGAACAGGAACAGCGATCGTGCCAGACGGTGTTTGAGGCTGCCGGTGGGATGGGTCGATTCATCCTTGAGGTAAAGGTCGATGCCGACCAGTGCCGGCAGATCGAGGCGCAGCAGATGTGTGTCGGCCGACCGGCGTTGATCGTTCTGGATCACTTCCAGGGCATGCCGCGACCATTCGGCGTCAGCATGGCGCGACTCCGATTCCGCGAGCAGGAGCGACGGGGGAGTCCGCAAAGGTGTTGCCTCTCATGCCGATTATTCCATCACAGACTACAGCCTCCGGCATCGCGAACCAGCGGCGAATGCAGCTCAGCGACCGGCACTCGGACAGGTCCGCGCCTAGCCGTCCCGGGCCACCAGCACATGCAGGAGTGCAGCCAGCGCCAACGCGGCCGGCGGTGGGAGTTCGGAACGCAAGGACGAAGACTCGATGACGAAGACCACGACCGCGAAGGCTAGGACGGAATGCCACGCCGCGCCATCGGTGCGGCTTCCTCCTCTTGGATTTCATCCTGCGGCAAGCCACCGCCGAGCGAGAGTCTCGGCGCCCGGTCACCGGTTCGCAATCGAAACCAGCGGCAGATCGAAGGTGGCGCTGGGGCCCTTGATGTCGTCGGGCAGCGGAGTGTAGGGGGAGCCGGCGCGCACGCCAGCAAGCACGCCCCTGTCGAACTCCGGCACACCACTCGAGCGGGCAATGGAAACGTCGAGCAGCCGGCCATCGCGGGCGATGACGATCCGCACCACAGTTGTGCCGTGGCTAACGTTTACGTTGGCCTGATACTGGTATCCCACCAGCTTGCGCGCGACCTGCCAGAGATAGTTGTCGGCGACCCGCGCGCGATTGTAGGCGCCGGCAGGGTTCACAAACAGCGAAGGCGACGGCTGTTCGGCTGACGGTGCCGCTGGTGGCCGCGGCGTGTGCGGCGCCGGGCGAAGTTCGGGGCGTTGTGGCAATTGGTGCGGCGGCGCGGGCGATGGCGGCGCCACGGAAGCCTGCGGTGGCGGCTGCGGTGCCGGTGTCGGTGGTTCAGGTGTTGGAAGTTGAGGTCGGGCCGCCTCCCGGGAGGCCGGCGGTGCCGGGGCCGGCACATTATCGGGCTTCACGGGAGCCTGCGGAACTTGTGTCGGCTTGTCCGAGGTCAGGGGCGCAGGCGGGCGCAGGCCGGGTTCGACCGCGGGAGCCGGTGGCTGCGGCACCGACGGTGGTGGCGGCGGTGGCTTCGGTTGTTCAAGCCGCTCGACCGTGACCTCGATGGCCTGTTCGACCTGTTCACGTTGGGTTGGATCGAGGGACGTCGCCCACAGCGCCAGCACCACCAGAATATGCAGCAGTATCGCCAACGCCAGCGCCACGGGCGACATGTGATCCGAGCGAGATGAGGACGCGCTGACGGCGTGGGCCACGGGGTTCCTGCTTCGGGGCGCAGTATGGCGGGCAGCCACTATACCGATTAGATAACATCCTTGGCACATTCTCCAGCTACGATGCCCGGCGATTATCGCTATGCCGGCCGCCCGGAGGAGTGTTCGCCACAATGTCGCCACGCGCATCCGGTCGCACGCCCCACAGTCTGTTGACCAATCGCTGGGTCCAGCTTCTTGCCGGTATCGTCTGCATGGTGATGATCTCCAGCCTGCAACATGGCTGGACCCTGTTCGTCCACCCCATCAACCAAAAGTACGAATGGGGCCGCGCTGCCATCCAGGTGGCCTTCACCATCTTCATTCTGACTGAGACCTGGTTGGTACCCTTCGAGGGTTGGGTCGTCGACCGCCTCGGCCCCAAGCCCGTGGCGCTGGTGGGTGGTCTGCTGGTCGGTATCGCCTGGAGCCTGAACTCGGTGGCTGACTCGCTGCCGCTGCTCTACCTCGGCGCAGCGCTGGGCGGCATAGGCGCAGGCTGCGTCTACGGCACCTGCATCGGCAACGCACTGAAATGGTTTCCCGACCGACGCGGCCTGGCAACCGGCCTCACTGTCGCGGGCTATGGCGTTGGCTCGGCCTTCACCGTCATTCCCATGCATCACGTCATCGACCACAACGGCTACGAAGCGGCCTTCCTGTGGTTCGGCCTCGGCCAGGGCGTGATCGTGTATGTTGCCGCGCTGGCGCTGGCCAAGCCGCGCGCCAGCGACCTGCCGCCGGACACCGGCCGACTGCCACACACGCGGCGCAACCACACGCCCCGCGAGGTGCTGCGCTCGCCGCTGTTCTGGGTGCTGTTCGTCATGTCGCTTCTGGTCACGGGAGCAGGGTTGACCTTCACCGCCCACCTCGCCGCAATTGCCCGCAATTTCCAGGTGGCCGACGTGCCGGTCAGCCTGCTGGGGTTCACGCTGCCGGCACTCACCTTCGCGCTCGCCCTCGACCGCGTCACCAACGGCGTGGCGCGACCACTCTGTGGTTGGCTTTCCGACCATATCGGCCGTGAGAATACCATGGTCATGGCCTTCACTCTGGGCGCGGCCAGCATTTTCGCCTTCGGCCGGTGGGGCCACGATCCGGTGATGTTCGTGCTGCTGGCCAGTGCCGTATTCTTCGCTTGGGGAGAAGTGGCCAGCCTCTTTCCCGCCACCTGCACCGACTATTTCGGCTCGGGCTTTGCCACGACCAACGCCGGCATGCTGCACACCGCCAAGGGCTTTGCGGCGATCCTGGTACCGTTGTCGGACCCTCTGGTGAAAGCGACCGGCAACTGGCAGACGGTGTTCGCGATCGCCGTCGGCATGAACGTGATGGCCGCCGTGCTCGGCATCGCCGTGCTGCGTCCGATGCGGGCGGCCTGGCTTCGCGCCCGTCCGGAGAACCAACCGGCCTGACCCAGTGCCGGGTCGGGACCAGGAGGACGCATCGCTGCGCCAATGGTAGGCTTACCGGATCATTCGACCGGGTCGTCACGCTAAGAAGGTGGACAGGATGGATTTCACGGGAAGAGTCGCCCTCATCACTGGCGGTGGCAACGGTATCGGGCGCGCGGCCGCAACGGGATTTGCGAAGCATGGCGCCAAGGTGGTGGTCGTCGATCGCGATGGGGCAGCGGCGGAAGCCACGGCGGGCATCATCCGCCAGAACGGCGGCGAGGCGTTCGCCGTCACGGCTGACGTTACCAAGTCCGAAGACGTAAAGGCCTATGTGAAGGAGGCGATTGGCAAGTACCAGCGGATCGACTGCTTCTTCAACAATGCCGGCATCGAGGGCAAGGTCGCCCCGACGGCGGAATACGACGAGGCGATGTTCGATGCCGTGATCGGCGTCAATTTGAAAGGCGTGTTTCTGGGACTGCGCCATGTATTGCCGGAGATGATCCGCCAGGGCAGCGGCGCGATCGTCAACACTGCCTCGGTTGCCGGCCTGGTGGCAACACCGGGCATGCCGGCCTATGTCGCCTCAAAGCACGCAGTGATCGGGCTCACCAAGACCGCTGCGGGTGAAGTCGCCCGCCAAGGCATCCGGGTGAACGCGGTGTGTCCCGGTCCAGTCGACACGCGCATGATCCACGCGCTGGAGGAACAGCTCGCGCCGGGCAACGCGGGCACCGTGAGCGAGCGTTACCAGGCGGCGCAGCCGACCGGGCGCTACACGACGGCGGAAGAAATCGCCAACATGGTGCTCTTCCTGTGCTCGGACCTTGCCGCCAACACGACCGGCGGCCAGTTCGTGGTCGACGGCGGGCGGACGGCAACCGGCGGCGCCGTGACAAACCTGGTGAAAGCGCGAAACTAGAGCATTCCGCCGGCGATCGTGTCGAAGCGGGACCTGATCTGCTCGACGGTCGGGATCCTGTCGGCTTCCATCTCGGGGAATTCCCGTGCAACGTCGACCTTGTCGAATTCGTCGAGGTGCAGCGCGGCGGCGGCGTGATCGTTCTTCAACGCGTTGAGCGCATTGTGCAGGTGAAAGATCTTCCAGTGCGCGGGCCCCTTGTGGTTGCCCGACTCAAGAAGGCCCAACCGCTCCTCGAAGCGCCGCAACACCTTGGTCAATTCTCCGGACATGACTGCCTTCCCCTTCATTTTCCACCGTCATGTTGCGCGCATGGCCCGTTGGCCGCAAGCCGCCGGCGCAGCCCCCGCGCGGACGCATGGACGGTTTGCCGCCACCCCCTTGACGCCGGAGAGGGGCCCGGCACACTCGGTATTGCACAAGACATCTTTTCTGTTTGGCAAATCCGCTGGAGAAGCATCATGACCTACACGCTTGAGCAACTGAGTACCGACATCCGCTCGGCCCTGAAGGCCGATGCCGGCCCTGCCGGCAAGCAGGTGGTTTGTGAATTGGTCTCGAAGGTCCTGCGCGACGACGACTTCACCGCCCGGCACCTGACCGCCGAGCAGTGCAAGCCGCGCAAAGTCCTGTACGAGGATCCCGAACTCGGCTTCTGCATCTGCGGCCACGTCTACGAGAAGCCGGCGCACGGGGCGCCGCACGATCACGGCTCGAGCTGGGCGATCTATGGTTTGGCGGTCGGCGACACCGAAATGACCGACTGGCGCATCGTCAAGAAGGGCGACGGGTCGAACCCCTCCCTCGTCGAGCCCGAGACGTCCTATGTGATGAAGCCGGGCGATGCGCATTTCTACGACGTCGGTGTCGTTCACTCGCCCAAGCGCGACGGCCTCACCAAGCTGGTGCGCATCGAGGGGGCGAACCTCGACCGCATCAAGCGCTCCAACATCAAGGCCGCCGGATGACCATCGCCGCAACGGCGGCGAGCGGCAACGCGATCAGGCTGCCGGCGGCGAATATGGTTGCGAACGACCATCCGAGCAGGCCCTGGAGCGGCCCGATGCCGAAGGCGGCGACGCCGTAGCCCAACTGATAGAAGGCGATGAGCCCGCCGGCCATGACCGCGGCCAGGCGGGGAAATTCGCCGCCGCCGAAGCTGATGCTGAGCGGCAGGAAGCCCGAGCAGGCGAGGCCGGCCAGGCCGAAGACGAGGATGCCGCCGGTCTCGCCCGGCACACGCGCCGCAATCTGAAAGACGATCACAAGTGCGAGCGGCAGGCCGAGATAGATCCAGCGTGGCGGGACGAAACGCGCAACCACTGCGATGAGTACGCGCCCCACCGTCACCATTCCCCAGAAGGCGGTGAGCGCGAACGAAGCCCCCTGGACCGACACGCCGCGCTCGGTCGTCAGATAGAGCATCGCCCAGTTGCCGTTCATGGTCTCGACGAAACCGTAGAGGAAGACCGACGCAGCGTAGAGCCAGAACCGGTGCGGCAGCTCGGCCAAACCGATCGAACGAGGCGCCTCGCCATCGCCGGCGGTTTCCGCCACCTTGAGCGGCTGCGTCACAGCGACGCCCGAGAGCACAATCACGAACGCCGCCGCGGCAACAGGCAGCAGCCACCACGCGCCCAAGGCAACGACGACCGCGACCAGCGCCGGCGCCAGGGCGGTGCCGACACCAAGCAGCGCGTTCAGTGCCAAGACCGCGCGATCGGCACGTTCCGGAAAAAACGCCTCGGCATAGGTGTTGAGTGCCATGACGGTGGCGCCAAAGCCCAGCCCCAACGATGCAGTGGCAAACAGCAGCACGACGAAGGCCGTGTCGGGAACGTCGATGAGCAGGCGGCTCAGCGCCAACAGGGCCATGGCGGCGAAATCGCCGGCAAAGCCCACCAGCAGCACCCGGCGCAGGCCCCATCGCCGAGCCAGTTTCGGTGCCAATCCGGCGGCGAGAATGGCGAATACCACCTGGGGCACGAACATCACGCCGTAGCGCGTGCTGTCGAAACCGAATCCGTCCGGACTGGTGAAGATCGAACTGGCCGCCGGAAACGTCACCAGCGCCAGCCCCTGCATGACAGCGGCCACGTATACGAGGCCAACCTCGGTGCGGCGTGCCGCTTGCGAGGAACCCACCACTACTCCAACACCTTGGGAGTCTTGTAGAGCGGGAAGCCGTTGAAGGGCTTCGACCGGTCATGATCCGGCATTTCGTAGAAGCTCGACTTGCCGGTGTTGTGCAGCCCGCCGTCGACGCGAAGTGCGATACCGGTAACGTAGGCCGCGGCATCGCTCAGCAGATAGACGATGGCGCCGGCGATCTCCGATTCGGTACCATGGCGCTTCAACGGGATGCGGTGCTTCACGTTGCGCAACACATCGTGGGCGCGTTCGGGATAGCGATCGAGCCCCGAGGACGCAATGAATCCCGGAATGACGGAATTGATGCGCACGCCGGAGTGGGCCCACTCGACCGACGCGGTGTAGGTGAAATTGGTCTGGCCGGCGCGCGCCGCGCCATTGTGGCCCATGCCAGGCATGCCGAGTTCGAAGTCGGCACCGACGTTCACGATGGTGCCGCCATTGTGCTCCATCCAGCGCAGGTAAACTTCCTTCGACACCAGGAAGGTCGCGGTCATATTGTTGGCGACCACGGCGTTCCAGCCGTTAAGCGAGATGTCCCTGAGAGGCGCCGGAAACTGGCCGCCGGCGTTGTTCACGAGGCCGTCGATGCGTCCGCCCCAGGCGAGCACGCCGTCGATCGCCGCCTTTACCTGGGCCTCGTCGCGCAGGTCGGCAGCGACGGTGAAGGTGTCGTCGTCGCCCAGTTCCCGCCGCACCTGGTCGAGTTTCTCCTGCGTGCGCCCGATCAGCGCCAACCGCGCGCCAAGCGATTTCAGTTCGTGTGCGGTGCAGCGACCGAGGCCGGAACCGCCACCGGTGACGATGATGATCTGCCCCGCAAACAGGCCAGGACGAAAGACGGAGTCGTAGGTCATGTGACGCCCTTCCCATCGCGCGTCGCGATACGACCGAGGTGGCGCTGAAGCAGGCGAATGATTGCGAACCCGATCTGGAGTGTCACACCGAACAGCAGGATACCGATCGCGAACAGAACGAGCTTATCGGCAAGCCCGGGCAAGAGCGCCGCTTCGCGCAGGATGACGGCGATGCCTTCGGTGACGCCGATGGCAGCGCCGGCGCTGGATGACATCACCAGCACGAAGAAGGCACGGGTGATGTTGGGCAGGAACAGCAGCGCACCCAGAGGCGAGCCACGGCGGAACTGCTGCAGGGCCTCGGCACCATTGTCGGCCACGTAGGATGCCGAGTAGGGCACCAGCGACAACGCCACGATCATGATCCCCGAAGGGGCGACGCCGACACCGAATAACGTCGCGTCGTTCGGGATGATGTTCAGCAGGAAGAACATGACGACGAAGGTCGGTGCCGCCCGCATCAGGCCGATGACCGGCGTGGCCACCGCACCCAGCACGCCGCCGCCCAGCCGAGCCAAGGCAAGCAATCCGCCCAGCGCCAGGCCCAGAACAAGCGCGATGGCGGCAATCTCGAAATTGACAACCATGCCCGCGAGCAGCTGCGGAAAGAAATTGTCCGGAATCTTGAACAGGAACGGCATCATGATGCTTCATGCCTCCGTTCCAGCAATGCGCGCAACTTGCCGCAAAGCCAGACCACGATCATCACGACGACGACGTAGAAGACCAGCAGCAGCGAATAGGTGCTGGCGCGGCCGCTTGCGAAGGCAGTGATATCAGTCAAGGCGCTCAGCAGCTCCGGTGCGCCGATGAAGCTTGCGATCGGCGTACCCTTGGCGGCATTGATGAGAAACGACACGATCTGCGTTGCCGAGCGCCCGACGGCGCGGCCGAACAAGGTCCTCGTCCGAATCGACGCGCTACCACGCTCGGTTCGCAGGGTATGCATCGCCTCGGCGATCGCCTGGCCGGCATTGCTGCCATTCATCAGCCCGAGCGCCACGATCGCCGCGCCGAGCGCCACCGACGACGAATACGGAAGAATGGCATGGGCCACCGCGGCAGCGATGACGAGCGTCAGCACGACCGGTGACGACTGCAGCACGACGGTCACCGCCCGCCCCGGCCATCGAAGCAAGCGCCAGCGCGTGCTCTGCACGGCGCCGAGCACGAGCGCGAAGATCACGGTCGCGGCAAGAGCACCAGCGACGAGAATGAGTGAATTGACGATACCTGCCTTGAACAGCGACCAGGCCGGCATGGTCTTGAACATCGGCAACGACAGATCGAAGCCGGTGTTCGTCTGGAACCATTTTTCGAACGCGATCACTCGGCCGGCGAAAGGCGTCGGCTCGAGGTCGGCTTTGAGTGCGGGCAGCACGCAAGCTGGATCCGCGGCCCCGGTATCGGCATTGCATTCCGGACGGCTCCAGACAGCCTGCTGGCGTTCGAGAAAGCCGGTGCCGACACGGTTCTTGCGCGCGATGTCGATAAAGACGCCATCGCGATGGAATATCTGGCTCATCAGCTCGAACGCCCGCGCCAGGCGGTCGGTAGCGGGAATGCGCGCTACCGCCATGCCCCATGGTACCTGGGCGAAGCCGAACTTCTTGTCGTAGCGCGCGGCAAACTCGGGATCGGTGAAGTAGTAGTCGAAAAAGCTGTCGTCCTGGGCGGCAAGAAAGCAGGTCTCGTCGCGAAGCCGTTCCGGCAGGACGCCCGCCTCGTCGAACAGCATCAGACGAGCGTTGTGCGAGACGATCTGGGCGTTGGAGCCGTTGCCGATATTGACGCAGATCGTGCGGCCGGCAATGTCCGGCCAGCCCTTCACCGCGAGCGCGCGTGGACCCACGATCGTCGATTCGGATTGGTAATAGTGCGGACGGATGAAGCGAACCTGTCCGTCGCGCTGGGTGTTGTGCCCCATCGTCGCCAGGATGACGTCGATGCGGTCCTCGGCAAGCAGCGGCACGCGACTGGCGGCATTGACCCGGGTAAACACCGGCTCGACGCCCAGATGCTTGGCGAGTTCGCGACCTACGTCGACGTCGTAACCGCTGCGCGTTTCGCCATCGCGCGTCCCGAACAGGGGATAGTACTCGCGTACGCCGGGGCGAAGTCGGTTCTCGCAAAAAACCCGGACCAGTCGGTCGAGATCAGGTTGGGTGCAGGCGCCCGACACCGACGCCTCTGCCCGCGCATCCTCGATCAGCTTCGTGAGAGCGGCATCAGGAGTGTCTGCCCTCGCGACGACGGGTAGAACCGCCACGCCACCCACCAGAATGGCGCACAGAACGAATAACGAGGCCCGCCACACCGGCATCTCAGACGGCCACATTCGAAGAAAAAATTTCCACGATGTGCATTTCAGCAAAGGCATAGGGGCCATATCGGTATATCGATCGTCCCTCTTCGGCGCAAAGCACCGTCGGCGTCATACGGGCAAGCTTTTCCTCGGAAACGTGGATCAAGGTCGTCATGACGATGCGGAGGGAAAGGCCCAATGCACCTGCAACCGTGCGCGAGCGTTCGACGTCGACAAAAGCATTGTGAGTGATGACCGAACGGCCACCCGGCGCAAGGTGCTCCTTCAAACCCTCGAGAAAGACGTCGAGCAGACGCCGTCCATCGGTGCCGCCGGCACTCCAGGTCGGCAGGCGACCGGCCACTTCAACCGGTTCCATCGGGAAGTGCGGGAGGTTGGCGACAATCAAGTCGAAGCGGCGCCCGGCAACGGGCTGCCACATATCTCCCTGGTGAATTTCCGTGATGCGGCCGTAGCCAAGGCTCTGGAGCAGCAGCCGGCTCGACGCCACGGCGTCGCTCTCGATGTCGACGCCACAAAGCGCGGCGGCGCCCAGCTCCCCGAGGGCAGCGAGCACGACGCCGCTACCGGAGCCGATTTCGAGGACACGGGCCTCGCGGACACGGTCGGCATCCGCCCGCAGAAACTGAATGAGCGACGCAGTATACTCGCTTGGCCGTAACGCCCGGACTGGCGCACCGATGCGAAAGTCAGGGGCCCGCATTGGGTCTGACCTCGTTTCAGGCAAGCCGGCCTCTGGACTGCGGGCGATCGATCTCGGCCGCCACAACAAGCCGTTTGGCGAGCTCGGAAGCAACTTTGTCCTCGGGAAACCGGCCCACGATCTCCCGGTAGCGTTGCGAAGCCAATGCTATGTCTTCCGCGACCAGCGCCTCGTAGGCCAGGCGGGTCATCCTGCACAATTCGATTGTCTGCGGGTCCGGTTCGAACTCCGGGGCAACACCGAGGACCCCGACAAGCTCGTAAATCGGGATCTTCGACCGGCGCCCCTTGACCGCGACATCGTCGATCGGCCGGACGACCAGGCGCTCGCCCGCTTCCTTGAAGACGCTGTGGCTGACGCAGATACGAGTGCCATATTCCTTGTTTATTCCCTCGAGGCGCGACGCGATGTTCACGCCATCGCCCATGACCGTATAGCTCATTCTCTCCTTGGACCCAATGTTGCCGACGAGCACGGCATCGCAATGGATACCGATCCGAACCCGCAACGGCTTGAGACCATCCTGCTGCCAACGGTCATTCTGGGCATCCATCGCCTTTTGAATGCGCAGCGCGGCAACACAGGCCCGCCAGGCGTGGTCGTCGAGCAGGGCCGGCGCTCCCCAGAAGGCCATCACCCCGTCGCCGATGAACTTGTCGATCGTGCCGTGCTCATGATTGACCGCCTTGGTGACGATCTCCAGGTACGTCGACACCCTCAATAGAAGTTCCTGCGAAGGCACCTCTTCGGAGAGGGTCGAGAACGATTCGAGGTCGGAGAAGAAAATCGTCAGGAACCTGCTGTGGCCGCCGAGCTCCAGCTTCTGATCCGACTCCAGCAACTGGGTGACCAGACCGACCGGAACGAAGGCCGAAAAGGATTTCACTGCGGCATCGAGCGTTTCGATCGCCCTGGACAACACCGCGATCTCGCGTACCGGCGAGACGATGACCGGCAACGTCTCCGCTCTGAGTTCCTGAATCCTGCCGACCTTCAGAGCAAGCTTCTCGAGCGGGCGTGCGATAGCTCCGGTCAGGAAGTAAATGATGATGATCTGCAAGGCGATCGCAATCAAACCGAACACGAACAGGCGGTTGTTGTTTTCCTGGAACGCGCCGGTGAAATCGTCGACCGGCGTGATGATGAAGAGCTGCCACTTCTTGCCGAGCTCAGGCGGAAACGTCGAGAGGCTGGCAATGTATTCCTTGCCGGCGTGGACGAAGGAATACTGCCGCTCGTGCTGACGGGGACGTGCGCTGAAGGCTATGGCCGGCAGGTCATTGTCGAGAGATGTGATGTGATTGAGTTCCAGTCGCCCGTTTACGTTGGCGTAGGTTTTCGACAGGTCCGACGCCGAGATGACCCTGCCCTGATGATCGATGATGTAGCTCTGGGTGCCCGGGCTGACCTTGCGCTCGGCAAGATACCTCGACATGCCGTCGAGGGTGATGTCGGCGGCGACGACGCCAAGCAATTTCCCATCGGCATAGAATGGTGCGGCAACGGTAATGCCGATCAGGCTCAACGTTGCGAAGATATCGGGATCGGAAATCATGGTCGATCCGGCCTCTACAGCGCTGCGATACCAGAGCCGGACCCGCGGATCGTAGGTCGTTACCCGCTCGGAGGTTCCCAGTTCCACGCCCTGCGGGTCGAGGAAGATATAGCGGTCCACGCGATCCGGGCCTGTCCCCGGCTCGATCGAGCGGTCTGCGAACGTGGCTCCCTGCGGCGGCAGCTTGCCCTGGATTTCGACCGACGGGTCGACACGCCGGGACTGGCGAAAGGCACCGTCCTGCAAACCGACATAGACGCTGATGATCGTCTTGCTGTGCAGCAGGATGCTCTGAAAGTACTTCAGGCAGCGATTGTCGGCATAGAAGCCGGGTACGTCGTTACCGATGGCCGCGGCGGACCTCACCAACGATGTTATGGGATCGAACTCGCCTTTGATGTCGTCGATGGCGACGGCGCGGAAACGTTCAATGAGCTCGCCGGCATTCAGCCGGGCGATCCTGTCGTTTGAAATATAGGTGACGACAATAATGGCGACAAATACCGGCACCGTGAGAAACGCAAACGCCGCCAGAATACTCGGCTTCAGTCGCAACTTGTTCCTGAAGAGCGTTCTCATGGGCCAACCGTCTTGAGTGTGACGAGGTTGGGCTCTGCCGCAGCCCCCGGCGCACGGTCCGTCCTCGAGAGGGAATATCGTATCCTACAGCAAAGACGAATCACCGTCCATGCAGGCAGCCGGTCGGCTCAGAGGGACGGACGCTTGAGGTGCCAGTCGGTTGATTGCTGATAGGCGTGTCCGGCCGCGAGGAGCCCCGCCTCGTCGAACACGCCGCCGACGATCTGGAAGCCGGTCGGAACGCCGTCGCGGGTCATGCCGCCAGGCAGCGTGAGCGTCGGATGGCCGCTCATGTCGAAAGGCGCCGTATGGCGCAACCGCGCCGCAACGGCCTCCGGATCGCGACCCGCCGCCTGCATCGCTTCAAGCGACCATGCTGCCACCCCCATCACCGGCATCAGCAGCAGATCGACCGACGCCAGCAGCGCGTTGAGTTGGCCGGTAAGTACCGAGCGACGCAGTTGCATGTCCACGAGCTCGGTGGCGCGCAGCCGCAAGCCCGTATCGAGGAGGCCGGCCAGCACCGGTCCGTACTCGGCGGCACGGGCCGGATAGGTCGCTCTGTGGGCAACGGCGGCTTCGGCGGCACACAGCGGCACCCAATCGAGCGCGGCGGCGTCGAATGACGAAGGCAACGTGACGTCGACGATTGCCGCACCCGCGCGCGTCATTGCCGCAACGGCGCTTTCGAGCGATCTCCGCGCATCGTCATCGATGCCGTGCAGGTTCTTCGGCACGCCGATGCGGCGCCCCCGCACGCCGGCACCGGTAGCGGCGGCGTAGTCCCCCACGGGCACGCCGACCGCGGTCGGATCATCCGGATCGGCGCCGGCGATCACACCCAGCACGATGGCAGCATCGAGCGCGCTTCTGGTCATCGGCCCGACATGGTCAAGCGATTCGGCAAGCGCGAAGACACCCGCGCGGCTGACCCGGCCCCAGGTCGGCTTGAGGCCGGTGAGGCCGTTCATGGTCGAAGGAAAGCGGATCGAACCGCCGGTATCGGATCCCAGCGAGGCAAAGCAGAGCCCCGCCGCGGTCGCCGCTCCCGAGCCCGACGACGACGAGCCGGTCCAGTAGGCTGCATTCCATGGGTTGAGTGGCGCGGGAATGGCCGGGTGATGCGCCCCGAAGGCTCCTTCGGTCATCTGCAGCTTGCCCAGGATCACCGCGCCGGCGGCCTTGAGGCGCGCGACGACGGTGGCATCCCGAACCGGCACATTGTCCCGATGGATCGCCATGCCGGCGGCCGTCGCGACGCCGGCTGTGTTGCAGAGATCTTTTACGGCAATCGGCACGCCGTGCAGCGCGCCGCGTGACGTGCCGGCGGCAGTCTCGGCATCGAGGCGCGCGGCGTCGGCCAGCGCGCGTTCCGCCGTAAGAGTGGCGTAGGCCTTGAGCTTCGGGTCGAGCTTTTCGATTCGCTCAAGGATCGACTTCGTCGCCTCGACCGACGAGAGCTTGCGCGCCTTCAGGCGTCGCGCGACCTCGTCGAGCGACAGATAGTGCAGATCTTCTGGCATGCGCCTTCCTTCACAGCGTCCTGTCCATCACCTGGATATGTTCGCCGCGATAGTCGAGCCGCTCAAGCGGCCGCCAGCCGAGACCGGCATAAAGATCGGGCACCGTGGAGGTAAAAAGATAGAGCCGGGCATAGCCCAAACGCCGGGCGGCATCCTCGACGGTGCGGACCAGCGCCGAGGCGATGCCCTTCTTGCGGTGTTCGACTGGCACGTAGACGCTGGCCAGCCAGGGGTTGCGCGGATCGCCTTCGAGATCGTCGAAAATGAGTGAGGCGGTACCGGTGATGCCGCCGTCGTCGCCGAGAGCGACGAACGCGACCGGTACACGGTCGACGTTCATCTTCCCGCGGATCCGGATGATACGCTGCTCGAGCGTCTCGCCGGAATTGAGATGACCCCACTCGCCATGGCCCCAGACTGCGACCTGCACAGCCAGATCGGGGCGCTCGACGAGCGGGACGATCTTCATTAGGTCAGTCAGCCGCCTTCAGATTCACGGCGGCTTCGCGGCCGCGCTCGCTGGCCACTTCGTAGCTGACCTTCTGGCCCTCGTTGAGGCCGTTGAGACCCGCGCGCTCGACCGCACTGATATGGACGAACACGTCCTTGCCGCCGCCATCGGGCTGGATGAAGCCGAAACCCTTGGTGCCGTTGAACCACTTGACCGTGCCTGTAGCCATCGTCTTTCTCCGTCAGGCGAGCATACACAAATATGCCGACGGCGCGCTCGCTGCTGCCGCCGGTGACAACTCGAAGAATTTGGTGGGGAACTCGTGGAGGGAGTTCGCGGCGGCAGAGGGCTGGGCCGCCAAAACAGGGCCAAGTTCGCAAGTCGTAGGACCGCATATGCAAAAGCACGATCTCGAAGTCAAGCTAAGTGCCCTCTCGCCGCTTTGTCACATCGTCGCGCCGATTTTCCACGGTTCGAACTCGTCATCGCCGATGCCCAACGCCTCGGATTTCGTTTTCTGCCCGGAAGCCGTGGCAAGAATAAGGTCAAAGATTCGCCGGCCGTTCTCCTGAATCGTCTCCTCGCCATCGACGATGGTGCCGCAGTTGATGTCCATGTCGTCGGTCATGTGACGATAGAGGGCGCTGTTGGTTGCAAGCTTGAGCGACGGTGTCGGCTTGCAGCCGAACACGCTGCCACGGCCGGTCGTGAAGCACAGCACGTTGGCCCCGCCCGCCACCTGGCCGGTGGCCGAGACCGGATCGTAGCCGGGCGAGTCCATGTAGACGAAGCCCTTGGCGGTGATCGGCTCGGCGTATTTGTAGACATCGACCAGATTGGTGGTGCCGCCCTTGGCAACGGCTCCCAGAGATTTCTCGAGGATTGTGGTGAGGCCGCCCGCCTTGTTGCCGGGCGAGGGGTTGTTGTTCATTTCGCCACCCGTCCTGGCGCAGTGATCCTCCCACCACTTGATGCGCTCGACGATCTTCTCGCCCACCTCCTTGCTTACGGCACGCCGCGTCAGCAGGTGTTCGGCGCCGTAGATTTCCGGCGTTTCCGACAGCACCGCCGAGCCGCCGTTGCGCACCAGAAGATCCACCGCCGCGCCCAGCGCCGGGTTGGCCGAAATGCCCGAGTAGCCGTCCGAGCCGCCGCATTGCAGCGCCAGGATCAGCTCGCTGGCCGGGATCGCCTCGCGTTTCACGTCGTTGGCTTCGGGCAGCAGCTCCTTCAGGAAGCCGACGGCGCGCATCACCGTCCTGGAAACGCCGCCTTCGTCCTGGATCGCCATCGGGATCAGCTTGGGGCCTTCCTTGAGGCCCTCGGCGTTCATCAGCCCCGAAATCTGGTTGGTCTCGCAGCCCAACCCGAGCACGACCACCGCCGCCATGTTGGGGTGGCGCGTGTAGCCCGCCAGGGTACGGCGCAGCACGTCCATCTCCAGCCCCGACGCCGCCATGCCGCAGCCGCCACCGTGGGTGAGCGGCACCACGCCATCGATATTGGGGAATTGGGCCAGCAGCGGCTCGACGTGGCGGGCGATCATGCGGCTGGTGGCGGCCGAACAATTCACCGTGGTGACGATGCCGATGTAGTTGCGTGTCGCGGCACGGCCATCTGCGCGACGATAACCCTGGAAGCTGGCCGGTGGATTGACGTAGTCGGTCGGGTGGGCGTCGACACAGAAGGCGTAGTCGCGCTCGAAGTCACCCATGACGCAGTTGTGCGTGTGGATGTGTGCGCCCGGCGCCAGGTCCTCGGTGGCAAAGCCGATGATCTGATTGTACTTGCGCAGCGGCTCGCCCTTCTTCACCGCACGGGTCAGGATCTTGTGGCCGGGCGGCACGCGCGTCGCTGCCGCCACCTCGCCTTCGACCGTGGTGCCGGGCAGGATGTCCATGCGCGCCACGATGACGTTGTCGCCGGGGTGCAGGCGGATGGTGAACGGTGCGGTCATGATGATCTCCTAGGCGGCGCGCCGGGCGCGGATGGCGTCGACGGCGGCGAACAGTTTCAGGCAATCCGATTCGCCCAGCGACTTCAAGGGCGCCCGCATGCGGCTCCAGGCGGCGGCATCCTTGCGGCGATGGCCGACCAGCGCTTTGACGGCCGCCGTCACGGCATAGGGCAGGACTGCCTCGACCATGGCATTTACACGCGGCTCCTCGATGCCGTCGATCAGCAGCTTCATCAGGTCGGGCGCGATATTGGCAAGGCCGGTGATGGCGCCCGAGGCCCCGAGGTTCATCGCCCGGGCCAGCAACCGCTCGTCGCCGATCAGGATGTGCAGCGCGCCATGGTGCCGGAGCAGCGCCTGGGCGTTGTCCCAGTCGCCGGACGAATCCTTTACCCCGGTGACCTGCTCGGGGAACGCCTTCTTGAGACGATCGACCAGCGCCATCGAGAGCCCGACCGAGGTCACCTGCGGGATGTGATAGAGAATGACGTTGCTCGCCCTGGGGCCGAGCCCCGTCAACACCGCGGCGAACCAGTCGAACAGCCCCTCGTCGCCCGCGCCCTTGAAATAGAACGGCGGCGCCAGCAGGAAGCTCGGGCAGCCCAGCATCAGCCCGGCGCGGCCCTGGGCGATCGCCTCCTCGACCGAGGAGGCCGCGATGCCGACCACGAGCTGCGTGCCGGGATCGACGCCGGCTCCCACCAGCGCGCCCAAGGCGCGGTTGCGTTCGTTCAGGCCGAGCGAGGCGCCCTCGCCCGTGGTGCCGAACACCGTGAGGCTCGTACAGCCATCGGCCAGCGACTGGCGGCCGTGCGCGACCAGGCGCGGCAGGTCGATCGAGCGGTCCTCGGCAAACGGCGTGGCGAGAGCGACGGACAGGCCGAAGCGGTTGGTGCGAAGCGGCACGATCGAGTTTCCTTCCCGGTGTCTTCCAGAATGTTCTTCCGGAGTGTTCTTGGCCGGAATGATAGCCCTTCAGGTCCCGACCAGCAGCAAAATCACGCCGGCCACGCTTACCACGATGCCGAGCAGACCGACGGCGTGGAGCTGCTCGCCGCGCAGGAAGAAGAAGCTCAGCACCACGGCGAACAGCGGAAACAGCGCCACCAGGGGGGCCACCAGGGCGATCGAGCCCAACCCGAGCGCGGCGTAGAGGAGGAAGGTCGCCGTGCCGTTGCACAGTCCCACCGCCAGGAACCAGCCGATGCCGCGCGCATCCGCCCGACCCGCGCGCCAGGCACGGCGGCCGACCAGCAGCAAAATCACCATCGCCGAAAACGTGTAGCCGATGGCGGCGGCGGCCAGCGGTTCGTGCCACAGCGTCAGCCCGGTCTTGATCGCCGGCTGGATCGAGCCGCGCACCACGGCGGCAGCCAGCGGCAGGCCGAGCACCCAGACCGACCAGTGCCGGCCGCCGGCTCTTGTTCTGGAGGGGCCGCCGCGCAGCGCCAGCAGCACCACGCCGCCCACCACCATCGCCAGCCCGGCAATCTGTCCCGCCCCCAGCCGTTCGCCGAGGAACAGCACCGCGCCCAGCACCGCGAACAGCGGCGTGACGTTGCCCACCGCCCCCGACACCGCGGGGCCGAGCTTTTCGTTGGCGCGCACCGCCAGGATCGAGACCACCACGGGAAAGATGCAGCCGACGCCGGCGAAGATCGCCGCTGCCTGCCAGTCGAAACCGGCGGGATCGACGAACACCAGCGCCAGCGTCCACGCCACCAGGCCGGCGCCGCCGATCGAATAGAGCGGCGAACGCCACGACGGCATGGTCCTGAGGCCGTACTGGGTGAAGATCAGCGCCAGCGCAAAGCAGAACGCCGCAGCCAGCGACAGCAGGGCTGCCGCGCTCATGGGAATCTGCTAGAAGCGCCGGCTTCCGCAGCGGAGACTGATATGGACACGCTTACCTACTGGAACGGCACCTGGCACGAGGGCAACCCCGCGATCCTGGGGCCGCGCGACCACGCCATGTGGCTGGGCTCCATCGTATTCGACGGCGGCCGCGCCTTCGAGGGCTGCGGCCCCGATCTCGACCTCCATGCGGAACGCGCCGTGCGCTCGGCCCGTTCGCTCGGCTTGAATCCCAAGCAGACGCCGGACGAGATCCTGAAGCTGATGCACGAGAGCGTGCGCCGCTTCGGCGCCACGGCCGAGCTCTACGTGCGGCCGATGTTCTGGGCCGGCAAGGGCGGCGCCGGACCGATCTCGGTCGATCCCGACTCCTGCCAGTTCCTGCTCTGCACCTATATTTCGCCGATGCGCGCCGGCACGCCGCTGACGCTCGGCCTCTGCCGCAGCATTCGCCGGCCGACGCCGGAGGGCGCGCCGACCGACGCCAAGGCCTCCTGCCTCTACCCGAACTCGAGCCGCGGCGTGGCCGAGATGCAGAAGCGCGGCTTCCAGAACGGCGTCGTGCTCGACGCGCTGGGCAACGTCGCCGAAACCTGCAGCTCCAACCTCTTCCTTGCCCGCAATGGTATCGTCGCCACGCCGGCGCCCAACGGCTCGTTCCTGGCCGGCATCACCCGCAACCGCACGGTAAAGCTGCTGCGCAACGCCGGCATCACGGTCGAGGAGCGCACCGTGGCGATCGCCGAACTCGACCAGGCCGACGAGATTTTTACCACCGGCAATGCCGGCAAGGTCCAGCCGGTCAGCCGCTACGAGGACCGCGACCTGCAGCCCGGCCCGATCGCCGCCCGCGCGCTCGAGCTCTACATGGCGTTTGCGCGGACGCAGCGGGTGATCTGACCTCTACTTTTCAGACACGAGTTGTCCGAGATGTGTCTGTCTGAAAATTCGCAAAGCGCCGGCCCGCTTTGACGGGACGAGTCTTTTCAACGCAGGCCCGATTGGTGGGCCTGTCTGAAAAATCGGAGGCTCCGATGACGCTCCTGATCAACATCGATGTGCCGGACGTCGACGCCGGCGTCCGCTTCTACACCGCGGCCTTCGGCCTCACCGTCGGCCGCCGCTTCGGAACCGACTTCGTCGAGCTGCTGGGCTGGCCGGCACCGCTTTACCTTTTGACCAAGGCGCCGGGCACGCTCGGCGCCGGCGGCGATCCGAGGCGCTACGACAGGCACTGGACGCCCGTTCATCCCGACGTCGTCGTGGACGACCTGGACACGGCGGTCGCGCGAGCCGTCGGCGCCGGCGCGGTGCTCGAAGCCCCCGCCCGGGACGCGTCCTACGGACGGATCGCCCTGCTGGCCGATCCCTTCGGTCACGGCTTCTGCCTGGTCCAGTTCAGTGCCCGGGGTTACGACGCGCTCTTGAACGATTGACGAGGAGGCCGTCGTCGGCCAATCGCCTATTTCACTGCTTCGTTGATCCCGCCGGGCCGCTTGTACCGGGTGTGTGCGTCCCACTGGTGCTGGCGCCCGTACCGCTCGCAGGCTTTTCCTTCAGGGAGAAGTACCAGACCCCCGCAATCGCCACCATGCACGCCCCGAGGATCATTCTGCGTATTTCCGGGCTCATCTCAGTCTCTTCCCTTCATTCGAATCCCTCCACTCAAGCACTGCGGGGGCCTCCTTACCTTGTTCAATATTGTGTCAGGGTTTTCGGGGTCTCGGTTTCTTCGGTTCGGGCGCGGCCTGCCAGTTCACGCCTTCCATGGTCCTGAGCAGCGCCTTGGCCGCCTCGGGTGTTGCCTCGTCTTCGCCCAGCCACGCCGACCAGGCGTCGTCGTCCAGGATCGCCGGCATGCGGGGATCGTCCTCTCCGGATTTTATCGTGCGGCGTATCAGTTCGTTGGCCGGCACGGTGGCCATGACGCACGCCAGCATCGGCGCGGGCAGATCGGCAATCTCGAACCGCCGCCACACGAAGGCGAAGCCGCGCGGCCGGCCGTCCCTGGGGTCGATCATCCATTGCCGGGTTTCCGTCTTGCCGGACGGCTTCATCACCTCTTCGCCTTCGTTGAAGGTGCGGAAGACGACGATGCCGCGCTGGCCGGCGTGGAAGGGCGTGCGGAACGGCTCCTTCGCGTCGATGGTTTCCGATCGCGCGTGGATCGGCCGGGGCCGCCGCCCGTCCCTCGGATCCGGAAACCCCCAGCGCATCTTGACCACGCGTCGCGCGCGCGCCTCGGCATCCCAAACGATGACCGGCAGCAAACCGTTGACGCGAAAGCTGACGATTTCGTCGTTGCTGCCTTCGCCCGGTTCGCCGTCTCCGCCGCGATCGGTGAGCGGCTGCGAAAACGCGACCACTTCACTCCAGGATGCCAGGGCCGTGAATTTCCCGCACATGGCGGGACGGTACCATCGTGGGCAATCAGTCGGCCACCACAGCCGCCGTTGAACGGGTCCGCGGATCAATGAGCCTAGGCACTGGCCGAGCGAGGGTGAGCGCCAGCGCGCCACCGATGTCGATTGGCAGCGGGCCGCGCTTCTTCATTTCCTCCTTGCGTTCGAACTGGACGGCGTTGCAAGCACCCCGCAGGTGATCTGAGCGCGGTGACTTGCCAGACACGACCTGTCCCGATCCAAACCTGACACATGTCCAGCCGACGGGGTCACTCCAGACGTGTCTGAAAACCCGCGCGGTGACCGGGAACCTTGGCTGCACGCTTGACCGCGCCCGGGAAGGGGCTACAAACCCACTAGACCGATCGGTCTAGTGGAGGAAGTAAGCATGCGTGTCTCGAAGGAACAAGTGGACGTCAGGATGGAAATCCCGGGCGCCGTCATCCGCCAGCGCAAGAATTTCGGCGACGTGAGCGGATACAGCAAGATCAGCGGCGAGTATTTCACCCTTGCCGCGGGTGTCGACACCACTCCCCTCTTCCAGGGGCTGGAAGGAAACCTCTGCCAAAGTCCGCACTGGGGCTTTGTGCTGCGCGGCAAGCTCACCACGACCGATGCCGCCGGCAAGCAGGAGACGGTCAACACCAACGATCTGTTCTACTGGCCGCCCGGACACAATGTGAAGGTCGAAGCCGACGCGGAACTCATCATGTTCAGCCCCCAGCATGAGCACAGCGTCGTCATCGACCATATGATCGAGATGACGAAGGGCTAGACCGGTCGCAGGCTGGACTCGCGGCCTGGCGCCCGGAGGAGATTTCCCTTCGGGCGTCGGGATCGCGACTGGCTTCGCCGCGGCCCGCACGATATCGATGACGTTGCAATGACCCATTCAACCAAGCAGCGTCTGATCGAGGCCGGCCTCGGCATGCTTCTGAAGCAGGGCTACAACAATCTCGGCATCCAGGCCCTGCTCACCGCCACGGGAACGCCCAAGGGATCCTTCTATCATCACTTCGCCGACAAGGAGGATTTTGCGCTACAGGTCATCGACGCCTACATCACGCAGGTCCACGCGGGCCTCGATGCCTGCCTCGGCGACAAGGAGCTGCCGCCGCTCGGCCGGGTGCGTCGTTTCTTCGAACAGACGCAGCAATCATACCGGGAGGAAGGCTATATGGGCTGTCTCCTGGGCGGCCTGGGCCAGGAGCTGTCGGGTATCAGCGAAGTGTTCCGAAGCAAGATCGAGGGCTGCTTTTCCACCATCGCCAGCGCCTTTGCCACCTGCCTGGAGGAAGCCCGGCAGAAAGGCGAAATCTCGACCGCGTGCGATGTCCGGCAGATGGCCGATCTTCTGGTCGACTGCTGGGAGGGCGCGGCCCTGCGCAGCCGTCTGCGGCGGAACCCCGAGTCGCTGAACGCCATGCTCGACTTCTATATCCGCTCCGTGGCTACCGGCTGACGGCGTCGGCGCACGGTCAAGGCCGCGTCGGGCGACCGATCCGGGTCGCGGCCTATTTCTGCCGCTTCAGCAGGACGGTGGCCGCTACGGAAGAACCATCCTTGTTCTCGGTATAAAAGTATTCGAGCGATTCGTTGTCGAGGAGTATGCCCTCAAGGATGCCGCGACCCTTCTGCACAATTCGCACACGCTTGCCGTCCGCCGCGATCACGCCGATGACGGAATCTACCTTCGCCGCTGTCTCCAGCGTACCCCAGAACCGCCCATCGTCCTGGCCGTCGATCTTCAACGTGATCTTGATCGACGTCAGGCGATGCTCCCCGGCGCTCTTGGCCGGCATATCCGCCGGATGATGGGCAGGCATGCCATTCACGATGCTCCTGCTGGTACCGGTCCAGGTCCCCTTCATGTCGACCGTCGATTGGGCGCTGGCGATGCCGCTCGCGCAAAGCAGCGAAAGGATGAGAGAAAGCCGCATGAAAGCATGACGCATGGTGTGTTCCTTACAATCTGTCGGGAAACTTCTGGAATGAGGACGCACCGGCGAACCATCGGAATTATCTACCGACCACTGGTCGGTAACGTCTTCGATCGATCCGCAGAGTATTCCTGACGGCGCAGGAAAGGTGTCCCAAATTGGATAGGCGAGAATGGCGTGCCGGAGGGGACTCGAACCTTGAGGCGCTGTACACCGGCGGCGATGGGACCAAATATATCGACGATCTAGACCGACTGAAGGCACAACTGGAAGCGGTCTACAGAAAGTGCATGCTGGAAGAGACGATTCCGGACACCGCGCCGATATTGCGCTGCTTTTTGAGCGGCAATTTTAGATACTACACTAACAGGCAGTTTCCGGTGGCCAGTCTGCGCAATTTCATCACGCTACTGAAAAGCACAGGGCATGAGAAACAGCGAATTATTCTTAGCAATCTTCATACGCGAATGGATAGAATCGAGCGTAAGTCAGATAGGCTGGAAATCAATAAGGCCGAACTCGACGACGACATCCCCTTCTAGAGTAGCGGCTTCCTGAACCGCTGGTCGGACTTGACGCGTGCCTTTCGGACTCGGGTCAAGATCGGGGCTGTCCGGAAGTGCCTATTCTAGTGCTTGACCGCATTTCGACACGATTGCTCGAACAGGAGTGCTGCGGCGTAGAGACAGCGCTCGGCATCGCCCCACTGCCCCGGGTCTCCCCACAGCCGCTTGGCATGCTGCTCGCGCCGGAGGCCATGGGCATGCCGCGCCGGGTACGGGCGTGGAACAGTATCACGGCGCAGCGCCAGCTCCGCTTCGAGGTCGTGCAGATGGGCCCACTCGCTCTCGGTACCCGGGATTTCGTCGAACCGGGTGTAGAGATCCCTCCAATCGAACTTCAGCCTATAGAATTTCTTGCCCGCGAAGCGGCGGCCCCGCCGCAGGTAGTCTGCCACCCGCTCGAAGCGGATGTGGGCCAGATGGGCCTCGATCAGCATGTGGGTGCGCGCGATGTCGATCTGCCCGCTCATCGCCAGCCGCCGTCGTAGTAGCCACGGTCGTTATAGCCCCCGGGCTCGTCCTCCATCTCCGCCCATTCCTTGTCCCAGGCGGCGATCACGTCGTAGTCGCCCAGCGGGGTCGTGCCGGGGATGCGCCGGTCGCTGTCGTCATGCCAGCGGTGGTCCCTCTCCGGATGCAGCGGCCAGGCGAAGGTGAGCGCCAGCGCGTCGCCGATGTCGGGCGACAGCAGGCCGCGCTTCTTCATGTCCTCCTTGCGCTCCAACTGGATCGCGTTGCGGGCGTCGTAGCCGTATTCGACGCCGGTGAGGTCCTGCGCCAGTTCGGCATCGTCGGGCAACGCGCCCTGCTTCAGCCAGCCCTTCACCCGGCCCCATATCTCGGCGCGCTTGTTGGCATAGAGCGGCGCCTGGCCGTCGGGCGCCCAGCCATCGGGCCGGCTCGCGAAGTTGATGCCGTGGACGCCGGGCACGCCCAGTTGCCGCAACCGATCGACGACGCCGGCGCCGATGCCGCCTTCGTCGACGAACACGGCGCGGGCCCGCACTTCGGCGGCGCGCTGGCAGACCCGGCCGGCGAGCTGCATCAGGTCGAGGCCCTTCAGCTTTTCTATGGGCCAGCTGCGGCCGTCGCGGCCCCTGCGGATGAAGATCACGCTGCGGTCGTCGCCGAAGCGCGCGACGTCGACGCCCATGACGACGGGATCGTAGGGTGCCGGCGGCACCTCGCGGGCCATCGCCTCGCGCACGCGCTCGCCGTCGATGAACTGCAGCGCGCCCGCCGTGGGAAAGGCGCCGCGGACGCGGACTTTCACGAAATCGGAGTCCTCGCCGTAGTCGCGCACCCATTCGGCGATCTGCGCCTTGTTGGTGAAGGAGACGCCGCGGGCATCGACATGGGCGGTGCGCCAGCGTGCCTTGAACTTGCCGAAGCAGTCGTGGAAGCGGCCGCCGTTGCGCGTCGGGTTGCCGAAGGCCAGCCACACGATCTCGGTATCGGCATCGCTGAGCGCGCCTTCCGCCGTCTCCCAGATCGGCTCGGCGATGGCCGATGCCTCGTCGAACACCAGCAGCAGCCGGCCGCCCTGGTTGTGCAGGCCGGCGAAGGCTTCGGCGTTGTGCGCCGACCATGGCACCAGATCGACCCGCCAGCCGGCCGCCTTGCCCTCCTCCGCCGCCGCGATCGCGGTGGCGCTGTAGGCCAGCCAGTCGCGGCAGATCGAGAGGCCGTGCCATTTGCTGAGCTCGGCCCAGGTCTTGGTGCGGAGCTGGGTCTCGGTGTTGGCCGTCACCACGCCGCGGGTGCCCGGCTGCGTCGCCAGCGCCCACAGCACCAGCCACGCCACCAGCGCCGACTTGCCGACACCGTGGCCCGAGGCGACGGCGATCCGGACCGGCGAGCGGCCCAGCGCGAGGTCGTCGCGGAGATTGGCCAGCAGCTCGGCCTGCCATGGCTCGGGGCCTTCGTGGTTGGCGAGCGGGCCCGGTCGGCCCCACGGAAAGGCCCAGAGCACGAAGCGCAGCGGGTCCTTGCGATAGAGGCGCGCGAGGGCGATGGCGCGCTCCTCGGCTGCGGCTTGCGACTCGAATTGATCGAACATGTGATTACTCCGTCTGAACAAGCATCACCTCGTCCTGAGGAGCGACGCGACAGGCGCATGTGAATGCGCCGAAGCGGCGCGTCTCGAAGGACCGGCGACAAGCACGGTGCGTGTTGCCCATGCTTCGAGACGCCCGGCCATGCCGGGCTCCTCAGCATGAGGTTTTCAGGTCCGGGTCTTCGCCGCCGCGCGCAGCTCGGCCTCGTACCGGGCGACGCGCTCGTCGGCCTCGTCGAGGCGGCGGGCGAGATCGACCGGCGCGCCGCCGACGGGCTGCGGGCGCTTGTTGCCGTAGGTCTCCGGCTCATGCGACCTGAGCAGCGACCACAGCAGGCGGTTGTCGTAGTGCTTGACCTCGCCGACCATCCGGCCAGCGTGAAACACCGGCCGCTTGATGCCGACGACGGCGCGGCGGAAGACCTCGTCGCGCACGCGGGCGACGCCCAGCCCCAGCGCGTCGGCCCAGCGCCTGGCGAAGGCGGGATTCTCTGCGCGATGGAGATAGAGGGTCGAGCGATTGAGGCCGGTACGTTTGGCGGCGAGGCTCACCGAGCCGGAGGCGGCCAGGATGCGGAAGAATTCGGCGGCCTGCCGCGGCGTCAGGAGCGCGCGCGGCCGGCCGCGCACGGGAGCGCGGGTGGCGGTCATTGGTTTTCCGGGGTTTGGGGCACAAAAAAGCCCGCTCGGAGGCCGCTTGATAATAAGGGGCGGAGCGGGCCGGGAGGCGCTTTCAGGGAGCGCCCAGTGTAGGGTTTTTCCTAGCAGGATCCTGCTGAAGTTGCAAGTTTCTCCCGAAGAAATTTTCCCAAATAAAAATG
>CALDNT010000309.1 GCA_937915145.1 uncultured Reyranella sp. | reverse complement strand
GATCTCGGCCAGGCGTTCGTCGGGGGTCATCATCTCTGGCTTCAGCGGGTTCATGATCAATCGCCGTTGTGGCGAAGGAACATGATCGCGCTTTATCCAAGAGAGAATGTGAATCTGTCGATTAGCGAAGCCGCGCGGTGAAGAAAGTAGAGGAGTGAAGAGTCCGACGCGCTCTGGGTGATCCGTCAGTGTCAGATATTCGAAGAAGCCGAACTGGGCGAGTGGTTGCAGGAAGCATTCCCGCAACTTCTCCTTCCGACGCCTCCTTGGGGTCGTGCACTCATCGCTCTGGATTTGGTGCCGGGAACTCCCCAGCCATTTCAATCACTTCGCGTGTCCGCGACACCCGGGTTCCCCAAACACGATCGAACTCCGCGATAAGCGTCGACAGTGCCGGGGAGCCCTGGATCGCCTCGGCCTGAACCAAGTCGGCAAATTCGTAGAACGCGATATGCACAAGCGGACTGGTTTTGCTCCAACTGCGCCAGGCTCGCCGTGCCGTGAACCCCTTCACCGCGTCCGGAAGATGTTCGGTCTGGTACCAGTGATCGAATTTTTGCCGATCGGCCGGGTCGGCCAATGTTGCGCGCACGATGAGATGGGCAGTGGCCATGGGCGCCTCCTGGGCGGCTTTCTATGCCGAGATGAATTTACCAATCGTCCCCTTGTTTCTGTCTTTGATCAAGTCCCCCCAACAACCGCCGATACGTCCTCACTATTCACTTGATGATTATTGAGCGACGAAGGTAGCTGTGTCGTCGAGCACGATTTTTCGATTAACGGTGCACGCGAGCGATGCAGAACAACAGCCCCCCTTTACCGTTGCCACGCCGCGCCGCGCAATACGTGCGGATGTCGACGGAGCATCAGCAGTATTCGACCGAGAACCAGGGCGACAGGATCCGGGAATATGCCGAGGGGCATGGGCTGGAAATTGTTCGCACTTACGCCGACGAGGGCAAGAGCGGCCTGAATATCGGCGGCCGCAGCGGGCTGCAGCAGCTGCTGGCAGACGTCAGGGCGAAGAACACCGATTTCGAGTTCATCCTTGTTTACGACGTGAGCCGGTGGGGCAGGTTCCAGGATGCCGACGAGAGCGCCCACTACGAGTACAGCTGCAAGCAGGCCGGCATCCAGGTCATTTACTGCGCCGAGCAGTTCGAGAACGACGGCTCGCCTGTTTCGACGATCGTCAAGGGCGTCAAGCGGGCGATGGCCGGCGAGTATAGCCGGGAACTGTCGGCCAAGGTTTTCGCCGGACAATGTCGTTTAATTGAACTGGGTTTTCGCCAGGGTGGCATGGCGGGATTCGGGCTGCGTCGTGTGCTGCTCGATCAGTCGGGGGAGGCCAAGGCCGAGCTGAAACGCGGCGAGCACAAGAGCCTGCAGACCGACCGGGTGGTGTTGCGGCCGGGACCGGCGGAAGAAGTCGCGACAGTGCGGAAGATGTATCGCTGGTTTGTCGAGGACGGGGTGAACGAGGCCGATATCGCCGCGCGGTTGAACGGTATGGGTATCCCGACCGACCTCGGCCGCCCGTGGACCCGGGGAACGGTTCACGAGGTTCTGACCAATGAGAAGTACATTGGCAGCAATGTCTACAATCGGGTTTCGTTCAAGCTGAAGCGCCGCCGGGTGGTTAATTCGCCAGATCTGTGGGTTCGCAAGGACGCGGCCTTCGAGGCGATTGTCTCGCCGGAACAATTCTATACGGCCCAAGGCATCGTACGGGCGCGAGCGAGGCGGTATAGCGATGAGGAACTGCTCACGCGCCTCAAGTCTCTTTATGCAGGGCGCGGCTATCTGTCGGGCATCCTGATCGACGAAACGGAGGGGATGTCCTCGTCGAGCGTCTACAGCCATCGCTTCGGCAGCCTGGTGCGCGCGTACACGCTTGTGGGTTTTACGCCGGACCGGGATTACGGCTATCTCGAGATCAATCGCCTGCTGCGCCGTCTGCACCCCGAGATCGTGCAGAGGACCGAAGCAGAGATCGTCTCCCTGGGCGGGCATGTCGAGCGCGACCCGGGGAATGACCTGCTGCGGATTAACGAGGAGTGGACGGTCTCCATCGTCCTTGCGCGCTGCCGCGAGACCGCGGCCGGCGGCGGCAAATGGAAGCTGCGGCTCGACACCAGCCTTTGCCCCGACATCACGGTGGCGGTGAGGCTGGACCGTGAGAACAAGGCGGCGCTGGATTACTACCTGCTGCCCTGGATCGACCTTGGGTCCGGCCGTCTAAGCCTCAGCGAGAGCAACGGGTCGATCCTGGACGGCTACCGGTTCGACGGGCTGGAAACGCTGTATCACATGGCCGAGCGGGCGAGCGTGCGGAGGGCTGCATGAACGAGGAACGTTCCATCCGCGAAATTCCGCTCGACCGGATCGAGATCCTGAACCCGCGCGAGCGCAACCAGAAAGTCTTCCAGGAGATGGTGGCGTCGATCCGGGCGCTTGGGCTCAAGAAGCCGATCACGGTCGCGCCGCGCAGCGAGGGTGGGGAAGAGCGATATGTGCTGGTGTGCGGGCAGGGCCGCGTCGAGGCGTTTCAGGCGCTCGGGCAAAAGACGATACCGGCGCTAGTGGTGGACGCCAGCGACGAGGACGCCTTTGTGATGAGTCTGGTCGAGAACATCGCCCGACGCAATCCGCGGCCGGGGGAGTTGCTGCAGACGATCCGGCAACTCGAGCAACGGGGCTACGATTTGCCGACGATCGCGCGCAAGACGGCGCTGGAACAGACATGGGTTCGCGGCATCCTGCAGTTGCTTGCCAAGGGCGAGGACCGGCTGATTACCGCCGTGGAAGCAGGGCGCATTCCGCTGGCTACCGCGATCGCGATCGTGAAGGCCGGCGACGACGACGCAAGGCTGCAGGAGATTCTTCAGGGTGCCTACGAGAGCGGGGCGCTGCGCGGCAAGAAACTGCTGACGGCCCGGCGGCTGGTCGAGAAACGCCGGCACCTCGGCAAGACCTACGAGCGTCGTGGTGGGGCACCGTCCCGGAAACTGTCGTCGACGGCGCTGGTGCGCGCCTACAACCAGGAGGTGGAACGCCAGAAGCTGGTGATCCGCAAGGCCGACCTGGTACAGCACCGCCTGGCTTTCGTTGCTGCCGCCCTGTCCAACATGCTGTCGGACGAGAATTTCGTGAACCTGCTGCGAGCCGAGAGGCTCGACACGCTGCCCAGGCAACTGGACGAACGGATCCGGGGAGCGGGATCATGAGTGCGCTGCCGACGGCCTTCGACGCGACGCCCCTGGAACTGGCGCTCGACCGGCTGCTGCCGTCGCGGCCCTTGCCGAAGGACCTGTCGGCGACGCGCAAGTACGAACAGATCAAGGTGTCGATGCAGGAAATCGGGCTGATCGAGCCGCTGTCGGTGACGGCGGCCGACCGCAGGAGTGGACTTCACATGATCCTGGACGGTCACCTCCGCCTGCAGGCGGCTCGGGAACTGGGTTACCATCAGATTGCGTGCCTTTGCGCGCGGGATGACGAGGGCTTTACCTACAACAAGCGGGTTAACCGGCTGGCGACGGTGCAGGAGCATTACATGCTGCTGCGGGCGCTGGAGCGTGGCGTGTCCGAGGACCGGCTGGCCCGCGCGCTTGCCCTGAACATCGAGTCCATCCGGCGCAAGCGCGACCTGCTGGAAGGCATTTGCCCGGAAGTCGTGGAGATCCTGAAGGACCAGCATTTTGCCATCGACGTGATGCGCCACCTTCGCAAGATGAAGTCGGCCCGGCAGATCGAATGCGCCGAGCTGATGGCATCGGTCAACAACTACTCGGTGAACTATGCGGCGGCGCTGCTGGCGGCGACGCCGCCCGAGCAGCTGTGCGATCCGGACCGGCCGAAGAAGTTTCGTGGGGTAAGCGCCGAGCAGATGGCGCGCATGGAACAGGAGATGTCGCTGGTTCAGTCGCGGTTCAAGGCGATCGAGCAGTCATATGGTACCGATGTGCTGAACATGGTGCTGGCTCGTGGCTATGTCGCCAAGCTTCTGGGGAACAAGGCGGTGGTCAGTTATCTGCGCCGAAACCAGCCGGACTTCCTGGACGAATTCAAGGCCATCATTGCCACGGCATCGCTTGATGAGGAGGCTTTGGTGACCTAGTGGCATCGGGGCCATCCTCAGTGTGTACGGCCTCGATGACGGTGGCTTCTAAAGTGCCTCGAAGTTGTCTGGATCCAGCGGCGTCCAGGCCGTCAGGATCCCGCCAGGCCAGCTTCTGACGGATGACAAGAGCTTCGTCAGTGACGCGAACCAGCCGCTGTTTCAAGCTTGATGTCGAACGACAGGAAGCGATCAAACAGCGGCGTCTTGCGATAAAAGTGTGACGCTTCAAACCGCTTCCCAGGTACTTCTACCCGGCGGTATTCCAACAGGCCAAACCACCATAGCGGGCGCAAGACCCTTGCTTGCATCGCCATGGCCCCGGAGTCCCATTGTGCCTCCAGGACTCCATTGATCGGGATCGTACACATGCGGGCCAGACGATCACTCGACTGCCAATCATTCGCGGAAACCGACAAAGACCAGAGCAGAACGCCGACGTCGCCTTGCGGCCATCCTTCATGCAGGCCCCGCCCGAGATAATTGAGGTCGATGCCCCACATGACGGTGTGGAACAGAAGGGCCTGCAGGGCCTGCCGAGCGGGATCCTCAAGAACCTGCCGTCCGACATGCGTGATCTTCAGGTGGCCCTTGTATTGCCGTACCAATCGAATTGACTCGACGACGTGGCGGACAAAGTACAGCGGCAGAAAGTCCGGTTCGTTGATCACCTTGTGAAATCGGAAGGCATCTGCCTTGTCGAAGCCCGGCCAGGTGAAGAGATCGATCATCTCCGCCACGACGCCGCGGGTGAGATTGCCGGTGGTCGTCAGTTTTAGTCCGGACCCGGCGGATGCCGCGTGCAGAAGGATCAACGTGTTTCGTGCGACGGCCGACTGCCCGATTTCATCGGGCGAGAAGTCGCGGGCGAGCGTGATCACACTTGCCCTGGACGACGGTGGCCGTCGAAGCGCCTCGAAGCTGTCTTGATCCAGCAGCGTCCAGGCCGGCACGATCCCGCCCAGCCAGTTTTTGACGGAAGGGTTCTGCAGCATGCCGGGCGCTACCACGGTGTCGTCTTCATGGTGACATGGCCCGAGAGCTGACTGAGGAGGCGGCGAGCCATTCGTTCAACTTGGACCAGCGCCGGCGCCCCGAAACGTTCTTCACCGCGATGGCGACGGCCTTCTTCTGTCCGACCAACACGACCAGCC
>CALDNT010000308.1 GCA_937915145.1 uncultured Reyranella sp. | reverse complement strand
CCAGGCGGTTGCGGCCGCGCCTTTGCGTCATCCACCAGTCAGCCGCTGCCTCGCCCTATCCGCACCGGACCGACCCGCACGACGTGGTCGTTTCGGTGATCGGCCACCTGCGCGACGTAAAAGATCCGCTGCGGGCCGCCGAGGCGGCGCGTCTGCTGCCGGCCACGAGCCGCGTGCACATCGAACAGGTCGGCCGCGCCTACACGCCCCGATGGGCCGCACGGGCCCGTGCCGAGATGAAAGCCAACCCGCGCTACCTCTGGCGCGGCGATGTGCCGGCCTCTGCCGTTCGCCGGCTGCTGGCGCGCAGCCACGCCATGGTGATCTCGTCGTTGAGCGAAGGTGGCGCCAACGTGATCTCGGAGGCCGCCATCGCCGGCGTGCCGGTGCTGGCCTCGCGCGTCGATGGCAATGTTGGCCTGCTCGGCGCCGACTATCCCGGATACTTTCCCGTCGGAGATACGGAAGTACTCGCCCGCCTGCTGCGCCGGCTGGAAGCCGAACCGCGCTTCGCCGCGCGGTTGGGCAAAGCGCTGGCCAAGCGCATCCCGCTGTTCCGGCCCACCCGCGAGATCGCGGCGTGGCGTCGCCTGTTGGCCGGGCTGCTCAGCTAGGGCAGGCGGCTGTCGCCCGCCACGCCGACCGGCAGGCCCGCTGCCTTCCACTCGGGAAAGCCGTCTTCCAGTCGCTTGATGTCGTAACCCTTGGCCCGTAGCGCAGCAACCGCCTCGAACGACAGCACGCAGTAGGGGCCGCGGCAGTAGGCGACGATCTGCGTGTCCTTCGGCAGTTCTGCAAGACGACGCTCGAGATCGGCGAAGGGGATGTTGAGCGCACCCGGCAGGTGGCCCAGCGCGAATTCGTCTTCCGGGCGTACGTCGAGCAACACCACACTGCCGTCGTCGAGCCGCTTCACAAGGGCTTCACGCGAAACCGGTTCCAGCGAGTCGAGCCCGTTGAAGTAATCCGAGACGATGCCGCGCACCTCGGCACGGCTGTGTTCGGCATAGCGCCTGAGTGCACCCAGCAGCTCGATCACGGGCCCGTCGCCCAGCCGATAGAGCATGCGCTTGCCATCGCGGCGCGAGCGCACGAAGCCGGCGCGCCGCAGCACCTGCAGGTGCTGCGAGGCGTTGGCCATTGAGAGGCCGGTGAGCTGGGCCAGACGCTCGACCGAGCGCTCGCCTTGCGCGGCATGTTCCAGCAATTCCAAGCGGTTTCCCTGACCCAGCACGCGAGCCAGTTCGGCAAATTGCTCAAAAATCTCGATCTTCGGACTCTTCATTCAATCAGTAGCTTGACTGATTGAATAATTCGCATCAAGCCTCCGGATGGCAAAAAGAAGAGACCCCATGACCGGCCGCTCCCCGTTCGGCTCGATGCACCGCCAGGTCCTGCTGCTGGCGACCGCACAGGCGCTGTTCCAGACGACCTCGGTTCTGGTGATGACAGTCGGCGGCCTGGCCGGTGGCCTGATCGCACCGTCGCCGCAGCTCGCGACCGCGCCCATCGCCGCGATGTTCTTCGGCACGGCAGTCGCGACCTTTCCGGCGTCGCTCTGGATGGCGCGGGTCGGGCGTCGCCGCGGCTTCGTCGCGGGCGCCCTGTTGGGGGCGGCCGGCGGTGCGACGGCCGCGGCTGGCCTGTGGCTGGGTTCGCTGGCGCTTCTGGCCTTCGGCACCTTCCTCGTCGGCACCTATCAGGCGTTCGCCCAGTTCTATCGCTTCGCCGCCAGCGAAGTGGCCGACGAGTCGTTCCGGCCGCGCGCCATCTCGCTGGTACTCGCCGGCGGCATCGTGGCGGCGCTGGCCGGTCCGCTGCTCGGCCGCCTTGGCGGGCCGCTGCTCCAGCCCGAGTATGTCGGTTCGTTCCTCCTGCTCGCGATCGTCTCCCTGGTCGCGGCCGGCCTGCTGGTCGGTCTGCGCATTCCAGCGCCGAAGGTCGAGACCGGTGCTGCGTCGGCAGGCCGGCCATGGGGCGTCATTGTCTCGCAGCCCGCCTATCTCGTGGCGCTGTTTGGCGCGGCGACGGGCTACGGCGTCATGATCCTCGCCATGACGGCGACGCCGATTGCGATGCTCCATCACGATCACGGGCTCACCGCGGCGGCGACGGTCATCCAGCTCCACGTGCTGGGCATGTTCCTGCCGTCCTTCTTCACCGGCTCGCTGATCGCCCGCCTCGGTGTGCTGCGGATCATGCTGGCCGGTGTCGCACTGCTGGCCGGGCACGTCCTCATGACGTTGACGGGAACGGCGTTCGAATCGTTTGCCGGCGCGCTGGTGATGCTGGGCGTCGGCTGGAACTTCCTCTACGTCGGCGGCACGACCCTGCTAACGACGACCTACTCGGCGGCCGAAAAGGGTCGCGCCCAGGCGACCAACGACATGAGCATCTTTGTCGTCGGCCTTGTCAGTTCGCTGAGCGCCGCGGCGCTTCTGCAGGGCTTCGGCTGGCAGGCACTCAACCTCCTGCTGTTGCCGTGGCTCGCGGTGGCAGCGCTGGCGCTGCTGTGGCTGGGCTTCCGGCAGCGACGCGTCGCCGCCGCGGCACACGCCGGCTGAGCCGCGACATGTCGAACGAGCCCGTCATCCGCGTCGCCTTCTTCCTCGCGGTTTTTGTCGTCGTCGCGGCCTGGGAGGCGATGGCACCCCGCCGCGCGCGGCAACTCCCGCGCCGGGCGCGCTGGCCGGCCAACCTCGGCATCGTGGCCCTGAACACGGCGCTGGTGCGCCTGCTGCTGCCGACCACGGCCGTCGCCTTCGCGCTGCTGGGCGCGCAGCGCGGCTGGGGCTTGTTGAACAACATCGACCTGCCCCACTGGATGGCCGTCGTACTGGCCGTCCTCGCCCTTGATCTCGCGATCTACCTGCAGCACGTGCTGTTCCATGCCGTCCCACAGCTGTGGCGGCTGCACCGCATGCATCACGCCGATCTCGACATCGACGTTACCACTGGCGCCCGCTTCCATCCGATCGAGATCGCGGCGTCGATGCTGCTGAAACTCGCCGCCATCGCCGCCTTGGGCGCGCCCGCCGAGGCCGTGCTGGCCTTCGAGATCCTCCTCAATGCAACCGCGATGTTCAACCACGCCAACCTCCGCCTGCCGGGAGGCCTCGATCACGCACTGAGATGGATCGTCGTCACGCCCGACATGCACCGCGTCCACCATTCGATCGTACCGCGAGAAACCAACAGCAACTTCGGCTTCAACATGCCGTGGTGGGACCGCCTGTTCGGCACCTACCGCGCCCAGCCGGCGGCCGGGCACGAGGCCATGACGATCGGCATCGGACAGTTCCGCGCGCCGCGCGAGCAGCGGCTCGACCGGATGCTGACACAGCCCTTCCGCGACGACACGCCGGCAGCGAACAGAGGCGCCCTGACATGAAGAGATGCGTCTCGCGGAGGGCGGCGGCAAGATGTTAAGCACGCTGCCAAACATGGGCAGCTCCGGCTTTCTCGTCACTCTCGACATGGCGCTGCGCGGCGGCGCCATTGCGCTGTTCCTTGTCATCGCGTTGGCGACCCTGCGGCGCGGCCACGGCCGGCCGGCGGCCTGGCTCGGCGCCCTGCTGGCGGTAGGCGCCGCCGCCTATGCGATCTGCTCGTCGCCGGGGCCACATGGCGATCCCCCGCTCTGGTTCGCGCCGGTGCTGGTGCTGTGCACAGGCAACGCCGCCGTCTTCTGGCTGTTCGCGCGCGCCTTGTTCGACGATTCCTTCCGGCTAAAGCCGTGGCACATGCTGGTCTGGCTTGGCCTGGTCATCTGGCCGGTGGCCCACCTGTTCGGCGCCGGCATCACGACGCACTGGCTGGCGGGCGCGATGGTGCGCGCCGCGGTGATCGCGCTGGCATTGCTGGCGCTGGCGCAGACCGTCCACGGCTGGGCCAGCGACCTGGTCGAAGGACGACGACGCCTGCGTCTGTTCATCCTTGTTGCCGTGGCCCTGCATATCGCCGTCACCGTCACGGTCGAACTCGTCGTCGGCCACGACGAGGTGCCCATGGCATTGCACGTGCTCAACTCGGCGGCACTGGCGGCGATCGCCGCCATCATCGCGATCGTGCTGCTGCAGGCCGACCTCGATTCCGTATTGCCTGCGCCCGCCATCGCGGCGGCGGCTCCGCCCGAGGTCACGCCTGTGAAGGACGAGCCGGTCGATCCCGGCCTGCTCGCCGCGCTGGAACGGCTGATGACGGTCGACCGACTCTACCGGCAGGAGGGTCTCACCATCGGCGTGCTGGCGGGCAAGCTGGGCCTGCCCGAGTACCGGCTGCGGCGCGCCATCAACCGCGGCCTGGGCTACCGGAACTTCAACGAGTACCTGAACCGACATCGGCTGGCCGACGCCAAGCAGGCCCTGGCCGATCCCACCCAGGCCGAGGTCCCGATCCTCACCATCGCCCTCGATTCGGGCTTCCAGTCGTTGGGGCCCTTCAATCGGGCCTTCAGGACCGATACCGGCATGACCCCGACGGAGTTCCGACGGACGGCCACGGGCCGCAACGGGACCTGATTTCTCGCCGATTCCGGAATCGGCGAGCCGATTTCCGAGGATATCGGCCGATTTTCAGCTTCGGCGCGATCCGGCGGCTGCATCCCCCTAGGCATTGATCGCGCCTGCAGGAGGGGCGACCGATGAACGAATCGATGCAAGTCTACCTATCCGCCTGGCCCACGGTCTGGGCCATGGACACTGCCCGCTATCTCGTGGGCGCCACGCTGATGGCCACGATCCTGGCCCTGTTCTGGAAGGCGGGACTCGCCCGGCGCAAGCTGCAGGCCCGAGAGGCCACGGGGGCCGACAAGCAGCGCGAGGTCCTGGCCTCGCTGCGTACCGCCTTCATCTTCTCGCTGCTGGGCACGATCGTCGCGGTCGGCGACCATCAGGGCTGGATGACGATCTACAAGGGATTCGGCCAGGCGGGGCCGCTCTACCTCGCGGGGTCGCTGGCTCTGATGGTGGTGGCCCATGACGCCTATTTCTATTGGGCCCACCGCGCGATGCACCATCGCCGCCTGTTTGCGCTGTTCCATCGCACGCACCATCTGTCGCGCACGCCGACGCCGTGGGCGGCCTATTCATTCGCGGTGCCGGAGGCCATCGTCCACGCCGCCTTCGTGCCGCTGTTCGTCCTCGTCGTGCCGATGCACGTGGTGGCGCTCTTCGCCTTCGGGATCATCATGATCCTGCGCAACGTCATGGGACATGCCGGCGCCGAAGTGCATTCTGCCGCCTTCGGACCGGGCCGCTGGCTGGGCTGGAACAACACCACGACCCATCACGATCTCCATCACGAAGCCGGACGCTACAACTACGGCCTCTACTTCCGCTGGTGGGACAAGCTGATGGGCACCGAGCATCCCGACTATTGCACCAAGTTCGAGGCGATCATCGCGCCCGAGGCAAAGACCGCGTCGCCTGCGATTGCCGGCCGTGTCCTCGTGCGGACGATCGCCGCTCTCATGCTGGCCGGCGGGCTTATCGTTGCGGCCGAGCCCGTGAGGGCCAACGACGGCATGGTCGGGGGTCCAGTCGGGCGCTGGGCGACCCCCGGTGTCGCCGCGGTCGTCGAACTCGCGCCCTGCGCTGACACATCAGGTCTCTGCGGCACGATCCGCTGGCTCTGGGACGCCATCGACGAGAAGGGTCGACCACGCCTCGATACCCAGAATATCGATGCCGCCTTGCGCGCACGGCCATTGGTTGGCCTTTCCATCCTCTCCGGACTGACGCCGGCCGCGGGAGGCGGCTGGGCCGGGCGCATCTACAACCCCGAGGATGGCCAGACCTACCGCGCGACTGTCCGCCAGACCGCCACGGATACACTGGCGATCGAGGGCTGCGTGCTGTTCATCTGCCAGAAACAGGTGTGGCGGAGTGCAGCGGCGCTCACCGCCGCGCTACGGTGATCTGATCAGACCGATCGACACCCCGAAGCGCCTCGTAGCATCCGGCGCGATCGACACCATGCCGGGCTTGTCGGCAAGCTCGCCGTCGAAATCCTCGGAGCTGGCATGGCCCTGCCACGGCTCGATGCAGACGAAACCTGCGCCCGGCTTCGTCCAGATGCCGAGATGGGGCATGTCCGGGAAGGCCACGCGCATGGTGCCGCCATAGATGAGGCTGCGGCTTTCGAGACGATCGAAGACGATGGCACCGTCTTCGAACAGGCCGTCGTGCAATGCGAGGCAGCGATCACGCACCGGCGACGGATATCGTGCCGAACTCAGCAGGCCACCTATGGGCCGCCGGATCGGCGCGGACTCATCCCGTTCAAAGACGATTTCATGCCCAGCGCGCGGCTTGCCGTAGGGCAAGGGCCAGCGCAGCGCAGGGTGGAAGCCAAACGAAGCCGGCATGATTCGGTTGCCCTTGTTCGTTACCTCCGCCGTCATGTGCAGCACCCCACCTTCGATCGCGTAGGTGACGTCGAGGCGAAAGTCGAACGGATATTGCCGCCAGGTCGCCTCGCTCGCCTCGAGCCGCCAGGTGCATGCCGCGGGCGTCCGCGCGACGAGGGCAAAGTGCGACGTGCGGGCAAAGCCGTGGCGCGGAATCCCGTAAGCGACGCCGTCCACCCGGATGACATTGCCTTTCGCTTCGCCCACCAACGGAAACAGCAGCGGCGCACGACCGGTCCAGAAGGCCGGGTTGCCGTCCCAAAGCAGGTCCAGTCCATGGCGATCCCGCAGCCGCACAAGCTCCGCGCCCGTCGCCGATATCCGGGCACTGAGGCTAGAATCCGCGATCGAAACGATATCAGTCATGCAGCATCATGGGCGGCCAAGCCGGCAGCGTGAAGAGGGCGCCAGACCGGCCGTCTGGGCCTAAAGCCGGTGCGCCTCGCGCACGGCGTCGTCGATCTGGGGAAGGTAGCGGACTTGCGGGCGGCGCGCCCCGGCCAGCAGCAGGGCGCGGCGGACGGCAGGCACCGCGCCGGTGACATAGACGCGCACGCCATGGCGCTCGGCCTTGCGGCCGATTCCGGCAATGACATTGGCGGCCGTGGAATCGACGAAGGGCACGGCGGAAAAATCGATGACGAAGGCCTTGCGCTGATCGGCGATGCGGTCGAGGACGGCGCCGACTGTCGATGCCGTGCCGAAAAAGAAAGCCCCGGCGAGGCGGTAAACCACCACCTTGGTGTCGGTGGCGAGGCGGGAATCGTAGGGCGTGCGCTGACCGTTGGCGTCGGCGCGATCCGACGGCACCAAGGGTGCATGCTCTTCGACACCGGTCGCCACGGCCATACGGCTGATGAACAGCACCGCGCCAAGGGCAAAGCCCACGACGATGCCTTCGGTGAGATCACGAAACACCGTCAGCAGGAAGGTCGCCAGCAGCACCACGGCGTCGCCGCGCGAACTGCGCAGCAGCGTCGCAAACTCATGCTTCTCCGCCATGTTCCACGCCACGATTGCGAGCACGCCGGCCAGGGCCGCCAAGGGGATGTACCCTGCCAGGGGGGCTGCCAGCAGCATGAACAGAAGCAGAAATGCCGAGTGCAGCATGCCGGCAACCGGGCCGCGCGCGCCGGCGCGCACATTGGTGGCAGTGCGCGCGATCGTGCCGGTCACACATATGCCACCGAACAGCGCCGAGCCGATATTGGCCACGCCCTGAGCCACCAGCTCGCAGTTCGAGCGGTGGCGACGGCCGGTCATGCCATCGGCAACCACCGCGGAGAGGAGCGATTCGATCGCACCAAGCAACGCAAAGGCAATCGCGTCGGGCAGCACGGCCTGCGCCTTGGCGAGCGAGAATTCCGGCAGTACCGGCGCCGGCAGCATCGACGGAATGCCGCCGAAGCGGCTGGCGATGGTTTCGACCGGCAGCGCGAACGCCCATGTTACGGCCGCCGCCGCTGTGACGGCAATCAACATGCCCGGCCAATGCGGCCGGACCCGTTTCAGTCCGAAGATCACACCGATCGTCAGCAGTGCCAACGCCAGCGCCGCCGGGTTGATGGTGGGCAGGGCGCGCGCCAGCACTTCGACCTTGGCGATGATCTCGCCAGGCTCCTTGCCGGCGATCGTGAGCCCGAGCAGGTCCTTGACCTGGCTGGCGAAGATGATGACGGCGATGCCGGCGGTGAAGCCCACGGTGACCGGATAGGGAATGAACTTTATGAAGGTGCCCAAGCGCAGGTAGCCCGCCACCATGAGAAAGACGCCCGCCATGGTCGTCGCCAGCACGACACCGTCGATGCCGTGGCGATCGACGGCCGCTGCGACCAGCACGATGAAGGCACCAGCCGGCCCGCCGATTTGAAAGCGGCTGCCGCCCAGCGCCGAGACCAGGAAACCTCCGACGATGGCGGTGAAAAGCCCGCGCTCGGGCGGCGCACCCGAGGCGATAGCGATCGCCATCGAAAGCGGCAGGGCCACGATGGCCACGGTGAGGCCGGCGGCTACGTCGGCGCGCAGGGCAGCCAGCCCATAGCCTTCGCGCAGGACCGTCACCAGCTTCGGCAGAAAGAGGGCACCGAAGCTCGGGCGAGCGATCAATTGGGACGGTGGCGCTTCAACACTCATTTGACTAAATATTTGTGTATTATTCTAACCGATATGGTGACGGGTCACAACCCTGATGCAACGCCTGCGCCTATGTGCCGTTGCCGCGCAGATTCTGGTGTCGCGTGCTATTTCGCTGCATAGTTGGCGAAAGGCTCGATGACACAACCAGCAATCAGGGCCTCCGGAGGAAACGAGATGAAACGCAGAATCCTGATGGGCGGCATTGCCGCCTCCGCCGTTGCAGCGCCGTTTGTCGGCTCGGCAGAGGCGCAGGCACCGATCACTCTCAATGGCGCGGTGCAGTTCAACGACGATCACGCCTTCAACAAGGCCCTGCTGAAGTTCGAAGAACTGGTGAAGAAGTACTACGGCAAGCCGATCAACTTCGTCCTGCACCGGAATTCGGCGCTTGGCCTCGAGAAGCAGTATTTCGAGTATATGGCGCAGGGCAAGGCGGTCGACTACGCCATCGTCTCGCCGGCCCACATGTCGACCTTTTCCAAGGCGGCCCCCTTCATCGACGCGCCGTTCCTGTTCCGCGACCTCGCGCACTGGAACAAGGTGCTCGAGGCCGACCTTCTGAAGCCGGTGGGCGACGAGGTTGCGCAAAAGGCTGATGTGATGCTGATCGGCTATGCCGGCGGCGGCACGCGCAACATCTTCATCAACAAGCCGATGAGCACCCTGGCCGACATCAAGGGGCTGAAAGTGCGCGTCCAGGGCGCACCGATCTGGTCCAAGACCTTCGCCGCGGCCGGCATGTCGCCGACGGTGATCGCCTATAACGAAGTCTACAACGCCATCCAGAACAACGTCATCGCCGCCGGCGAGAACGAGGCGGCCGGCGTCGAGACGATGAAGTTCTACGAGGTGGCGCCCAACCTCGCCATGACCGAACACGCCATCACGATCCGGCCGATCTGCTTCTCGGGCAAGACCTTCAAGACCTTGCCCAAAGACCTGCAGGCCGCGATCATCAAAGCCGGCAAGGAAGCCGGTGCCTATGGCCGCCAGATCGAGAGTTCCGAGGATGCCCAGAAGCTCGTGACGATGGAGAAGGCCGGCAAGTTGAAACGCATCCCGTTCAAGGATCGCGCCGAGATGAAAAAGATGGTCGATCCGGTCATGGCCACCTACGCCAAGGAGATCGGCGCCGACGCGATTTATGCCAAGATCGTGGCGCTGAACTGATCCCGCCGCGCAGCGGACGACTTGCCCGCTGCGCGTCTCCCGGCGTTCCCTCCCGCACGGTTTCCCGATGTCTCCTTCAGCTGCCCCACGGCCGGGCCTTTGGCGCCGGTTCACGGTCCTTTATGCGCGGTTGCTCACAGGGCTGCTGGCACTGTCAGTGGCGATCCTCGTTATTCCGGTCACGCTGCAGATCATCTCGCGCTACACCGCACTGATCCCGGCCTACATCTGGACCGAAGAGATGGCGCGCTTCCTCTTCATCTGGATGATCATGATCGGGGCCATGGTCGGCGTGCGCGAAAGCGCCCACTTCGAGGTCGACGTCTGGCCCAAGCTGCCGCGACGGGGTGAGGCGGCTATACGCATCATTGCGCGGCTCGGCATCCTGGCGATGGCCACGATCTTCGTGGTTGGCGGGATCGAATTCACGCGGTTCGCCTGGTACCGGACATCGGAGCTGGCCGAGTTGCCGCTATGGATGATCCACATCGCCTGGCCGGCCGCCGGCGTCACTTGGATCGTCTTTCTCGGCGAGCAGTTCGTCGATGAGGCCCGGATCCTGTTCGGACGGACCGCGTCATGACCGGTGCGTTGTTCAGCGCGAGCGAGGCAGCGGCGATTCTGTTCGGCGTCTTTTTCACGCTGTTGATCCTGCGCATCCCGGTGGCCTTTGCGCTCGGCCTGGCCTGCCTGCCGCTGTTCTATTTCGAGCCGCGTCTCGGGACCATGATGCTCGCGCAGGAGACCTTCAATGCCTACAACTCCTTCATTCTGCTTGCGGTGCCGTTCTTCCTGCTGACGGCCAACCTGATGAGCGTCGGCGGCATCACCGACCGGCTGGTGACCCTGTCACGCTCGCTCGTCGGAAGCTGGCCGGGCTCTCTGGCGCAGATCAATGTCGTGCTCTCGGTGTTCTTTGCCGGCATCTCGGGATCGTCGACGGCCGATGCCGCCAGCCAGAGCAAGATCTTCATCGATGCCCAGACCAAGGAGGGCTACGACCTCTCCTTCTCCATCGCCATCACCGCCGTGTCGGCCGTGCTGGCTGTCGTCATCCCGCCCTCGATCCTGATGATCGTATGGGGCGGGCTGATCTCGACCTCGATCGGCGCGCTCTATCTCGCCGGTGTCATTCCCGGCCTGCTGATCGCCGGCGCCCAGATGGCCACGGTTCACATCTATGCCGTGCGACGGGGCTATCCGACCTATCCACGCTCCTCGTTCCGCCAGCTCCTCTGCGCGCTCTGGGTGTCGATCCCGGCGCTGATGACGCCCTTCATCATCGTCGGCGGCATCCTGCTGGGCTGGTTCACCGCCACCGAATCGGCCTGCGTTGCCGTGCTCTATTCGGCGGTGCTGTCGATCGTCGTCTATCGGGAGATGGGACCGCATCTGCTCTACAAGGCGCTGCTCGACACCGGACGCCTCGCCTCCGTGGCGCTGTTCTGCATCGGCACCGCGAGCGCATTCGGCTGGCTGTTGGCCTATTACAGGATCCCGCAGGAGCTGCTGGCCAATGTCTCGACCTGGGGCATGGGCGCGATCGGCGTCGGCTTCTTCATCGCCTTCGTGTTCCTGGTCGTCGGCTGCTTCCTCGATGCGATTCCGGCCATCATCATCGTCGGCACGGTGCTGGAACCGCTCGCCAAATCGGTCGACATGCACCCCGTTCAGTTTGCCATCGTATCGATCGTGTCGCTGGCGTTCGGGCTGGTGACGCCGCCCTACGGTCTCTGCCTGATGATTTCCTGCGCGGTGGCCGGGGTGCCGCTGCGTTTCGCGATCAAGGACACGCTGATCATGTTGGTGCCGATGATGCTGGTACTGGCGGCGATGATCGTGTGGCCGGAGATCCCGCTGTTCCTGCCGCGCCTGCTGGTGCCGGAGATGCTGAAATAGCGCTCAGAACCCGCCGGCCTGCGAGCGCTCACCCTGCTGCTTGCGGATGGCGTGAAAGCCTTCGACCGTGCGGCCGATGATGTCGGCCACCGGTAGCACCTCGTGGATCAGGCCGACGGTCTGGCCGGCCAGCGCAAGCGAGGCCTCCATGTCGCCGCCGAAATAGACATCCCGCACATTGCCGAACAGCGACCGGTCGAAGGAGCCGGCACGATCGATCTCCTTGGCACGATCCGTCTTCAGCGCGCGCACGCAGGGCGAGGATTTGCGATTGAGCATCACCGTGCCGGTATCGTCGGCATCGACGATCGCCTGCTTGTAGTTGGCGTGCACCGGGCTTTCGGCGGCGCTCACGAAGCGCGTCCCCATCTGGATGCCCTCGGCGCCGAGCGCGAAAGCCGCCGCCATGCCGCGCCCGTCGCAGATGCCGCCGGCGGCAATGATCGGAACGCCGGTCTGCTCGCGTACCGCCTGGAGCAGAACGAGTGTGGAAACATCGTCGGGATTCTTGAAGCCGCCGCCTTCGCCGCCTTCGACGATCAGCCCGTCGACGCCCGCTTCCACGGCCTTCAAGGCCGAGGAGAGGTTGGGCACGACGTGATAGACGATCAGGCCCGCCGCCTTCAGCGTCGGCAAGAGTTTGGCCGGCGAGCCCGCCGACGTGGAGACGAATTTCACGCCGCTGTTTGCCACCAGGTCGACGACGCGCGGCTCACGGATGAACAGCAGCGGAAGATTGACACCGAACGGCTTGTCGGTGAGTTCCTTCATCTTCGCGATCTCGGCCAGGCAGGCATCGACCTCGCCGCTGGATGTCTCGATGATGCCGAGCCCGCCGGCGTTGGACACCGCCGATGCCAACTGGCTGCGGGCGATCCAACCCATCGGCGCCTGCACGATCGGATACTTCACGCCGGTATGGGCGAGGACGCGATTCATTCGTACTTCTCCGTTGGCCTCACGGCAGGTTCCGCACGCGTTCGTAGGCGGCGGTGAAGTTGGGCGGCGTATCGGCGCGGCACGGCAGTGCCCGCTTGGGGTCCGGACTGTCGATGAAGGCGTCGCGCAGCCGCGCCGCGCAGGGATCCTGACTGACCACGCCATGGCCCTTGGCGCGAAACACGACATGACGCGATTGCGACAGGTGCCGGGCGGCCTCAACCCCCCACGCCGGCGGCGTCAACCAGTCGTAGCCGCCGCTCAGCAACAGTGTCGGAATCGCCGATTTGACCGGCTGCCGCTCGTCTGCCGGCGCGGCGGGCACACGCCATACCGCGCAGAAGATCTGCGATTTGCTGAACCGGGCGCCCAGCCCGTAGACGCCGCTGTTCCGGATCGCGCGTTGCCGCGCCGCGAGGTCGACGGCCGCCCACGTTTCGCGGCATTCGATGCTGTTGTAGAGCCCATCGAACTGCTGGGCGTTCGCATCGACAATTCCGCCGTCGTTGCTTTCAAGATCCTCGGCGAACATGCGCAGTGGGCGCAGGTCGCCGCGGCGGGACGCGGCGATCGTTGCGGGGATCAGTGCGCCATCGCCTTCGCGCATCATGTTCAGAAGCACCGTGAGGAGTTTTGCGCCATCGAGACGGACCGATTGCGGGCCCTCTTCAAGCTGCAGGGTCATTTCCAGCGGCACCCGTTCAGCTGCCGCGATCGAGCCCTCGATGTCGGCCCGCAGGTTGGGATGGAGTTCACGGCACACCGGGTCGGCGGCGCAATCGGCATAGAGCCGGGCGAACACCCGGCCAATGATTTCCGGTTCGTTCTGCTCGCCGTTTACCTGCAACGGGTAAACTCCGTCCAGCACTGCCGCGCGCACCAGGTCGGGGTGACGGCGCATCACCTCCAGCGCCCAGCGCGTACCGTAGGAAACGCCGTAGAGGTTGATCTTCGCCAGCGAGAAGGCCGCCGCAAGATCGGCCACGTCGTCGGCCAGCACCGGGGTGGTGTACATCGTCAGATCGATCTTGCGCCGGTCGAGCGCGGCCCGGCAGCGCTTCAGGATCTCCTGTTCCTGCAGCTCGGCCGCCGGCCGGCGGCGAGCCTTGCCCGACTCGGCCGCGCGGGGGCTGAAGCAGTCGAGATTGGGGGTCGCCCCGCCGGCGCCACGCTGGCTGAGGACGATGACGTCGCGCCGGCGGCGGAGAACGGCGGTTTCGTTCCACCAGTCACCCTCGGAGAGGGCATCGGCGCCGGGGGTCGATGCCACCAGGGGCGCGTCGCCAGGACCGCCCGAGAGGTAGATCAGAGGTTCGCTGCTGGTGGTTCGCTTGGCCTTCAGCACGGCCACCTTCAGGCGGACTTCGCGACCCTGGGGAATATCGCGGTTCTCCGGGACGACCAGCACGAAGCACTCGAGGCGATCGCCGCGTGGCGGCTTGAAGACGCAGCGTTCGCGCTCGAGCCGCGGCGCCGCCGTGGCATTCCCTGCCAAAGCCAGCAGCAATCCTGCCAGAGCGTATTGAATCAGCCGCACCATGAAGCGGTTCTGCCACATCTGCGCTTGTGGCTGCATGAAGTAATTCTATGGGCGGTACCGAACGGGAGGCGCTAAGTTCCGGCCATGACCTCCCGCTCCTACTGGACCGCCGTATGGTGCGGTTTCCTCGTCCTGACCATCGGCCTGGGCGTTCGGCAGAGTTTCGGCATCTTTCTGAAGCCGGTCTCGGCCGAGCTCCATGTCGGCCGCGAGCTGTTCTCGTTCGGCACCGCCCTGTCGATGCTGCTGATGGGCGCAGTGGCGCCGTTCTCGGGCCGGCTGGCCGACCGGTTCGGCTCCGCCCCCACGATCGCGTGCGGCGGCGTGGTCTATGTGCTGGGCATGATCGTGACGGCCACCATGCATTCCGGGGCTATGCTTATTCTTGGCAACGTCCTGGTCGGCATCGGCCTGTCGGCCGCGACCTTCGGGCCGGTACTGGGCGTGATCCTGCGCGTGGCCCCGCCGGCGAAGCAGGCGCTGGCCGTGGGCATCTGCTCGGCCGGCGGCTCGTTCGGCCAGTTCTTCATCGTGCCGCTGGCGGCGGTGCTGCAGAGCCATTTCGGCGACTGGCGGCCGACCATGTGGGCGCTCACAATTCTTGCCGTGCTGATCATCGTGCTGCCGATCGGACTGAACGACCGCGCGGAGATCGCCGCCTCCAGGAAGGGCAGCGGCGGTTCGCAGACGACCCGCGAGGCGCTGGCCGAAGCGTTCGGGCTGCGCAGCTACGTGCTTCTGGTCGTCGGCTACTTCGTCTGCGGCTTTCACGTCGCCTTCGTTGGCGGCCATTTGCCGGCCTATATCTCCGACAAGGGGATCGGCCTGTCGCTGTTCGGCATCGACTTGACGCCGGTCGAGCTCGGCGGCTGGGCGATCGGCATGGTCGGCCTGTTCAACATCGCCGGCGCCATCCTGTGGAGTTCCATGGGGGCCCGGTACAAGCGCAAGAACCTGCTGTCGCTGCTCTATCTTCTGCGGTCTCTGGTGTTCCTGGGTTTCATGGTGGCACCGCTGTCGGCGGCCTCGATCCTGATCTTCGCCGGTTCGCTGGGCTTCCTGTGGCTCGGCACGGTGCCGCTCACGACTTCGCTGGTCGGCTACATCTTCGGACCGGTCCATGTCACGATGCTGAACGGCATCGTCTTCTTCGGCCACCAGGTCGGCAGCTTTGCCGGCGGCTGGGGCGGCGGGCTTCTGTTCGACCTCCAGGGCAACTACGACACCATGTGGTGGATCTCGATCGGCCTCGGCCTCGTGGCGGCGGCGATGCACTGGCCGATCGTCGAAGAGCGGCTGGTCCGGCCCGCCGCCGGGCTGCAGCCGGCATGACCCACGGCTGGCGCGCGATGCTGCTGTGGAGCGCTGCCGCCCTGGTCGTCGCGGCGACCGCTCTATCGTTCGTCCTGTGGGGCCTGAACGGCCCGGCCTACCTCGTCGACCTGATCGCCGCCTACTGCCTCTAGGCTAGAGGACGAATTTGCTGAGATCGGTGTTCTTGGCGAGTTCGCTCACATGCTCGCGGACATAAGCCGCATCGATCTCGAGCTTGTGGCCGGGCTTGTCCGAGGCGGTGAAGCTGATCTCCTCGAGGAGTTTCTCCATCACCGTATGCAACCGGCGGGCGCCGATGTTCTCGACCGATTCGTTGATCTCGGCCGACAACCGCGCGAGTTCGTCGATCGCATCGTCCGTGAATTCGAGATCGACCTTCTCGGTGGCCAGCAGTGCCTTGTATTGCGTGACCAGGCTCGCCTCGGGCTCGGTCAGGATGCGGCGGAAATCGTCCTGGCCCAGCGAGGTCAGGCTGACGCGGATCGGCAGCCGGCCCTGCAGTTCGGGCAGCATGTCCGAGGGCTTGGCCATGTGGAACGCGCCGGAGCAGACGAACAGCACATGGTCGGTCTTCACCGGGCCGTGCTTGGTGTTAACCGTGGTGCCTTCGATCAGCGGCAGCAGGTCGCGCTGCACGCCCTCGCGGCTGACGTCACCGCCGCCGCGGAATTCGCTGCGGGCCGTGATCTTGTCGATCTCGTCGATGAAGACGATGCCGTTCTGCTCGACCGATTCGCGGGCCTCGCGCACGACGCGTTCCTGGTCGAGCAGCTTGTCGCTCTCCTCGCGCATCAACGCCTCGTGGGACTCGGCCACGGTCATCTTGCGCTTCTTGGTCCGCCCACCGAAAGCCTTGCCCAGCATGTCGCCGATATTGATCATGCCGACCGACGCCCCGGGCTGGCCCGGGACCTCGAACTGCATCGGCGAGCCGGCATCGGCAACCTCGACCTCGATCTCACGTTCGTTCAACTCGCCGGTGCGCAGCTTGTGGCGGAAGCGCAGCCGCGTCTCCTCGCTGGCGCCGGACCCGCATAGTGCGTCCAGCACGCGGTCTTCGGCCGCCATCTCGGCCTTGGCGCGGACGTCCTTGCGCAGGCGCTCGCGCGCCATGTCGATCGAAACCTCCATCAGGTCGCGCGCGATCTGCTCAACATCGCGGCCGACATAGCCGACCTCGGTGAACTTCGTCGCCTCGACCTTGATGAAGGGCGCATCGGCGAGCTTGGCGAGACGGCGGGCGATCTCGGTCTTGCCGCAGCCGGTCGGCCCGATCATCAGAATGTTCTTGGGCAGAACCTCCTCACGCAACGCCTCGGGCAGCTGCAGGCGGCGCCAGCGGTTGCGCAGCGCGATGGCGACAGCGCGCTTGGCGTCCTGTTGGCCAACGATATGCTTGTCGAGTTCGGAGACGATTTCGCGAGGGGAAAAGTCTTTGTTCATTGCGTTGTTCAGAGCTTCTCGATGACAAGGTTATGGTTGGTGTAGACGCAGATGTCGGCGGCGATCTTCATCGCCTTGCGCGCGATCGCCTCGGCATCCAGGCCCTCGATATCGACCAGCGCCCGCGCGGCAGCGAGCGCATAGTTGCCGCCCGAGCCGATGGCGATGATGCCGCCTTCCGGCTCCAGCACATCACCGGTGCCCGACAGCAGCAGCGAGACGTCCTTGTCGGCGACCGCCATCATTGCCTCCAGCCGGCGCAGATAGCGGTCGGTGCGCCAGTCCTTGGCCAGCTCGATGGCGGCGCGCAGCAGCTGGCCGGGGTGGCGCTCAAGCTTCGCTTCCAGCCTCTCGAAGAGGGTGAAGGCATCGGCCGTGGCGCCGGCGAAGCCGGCCACGATCTGGCCATTGCCGAGGCGGCGCACCTTCTTGGCGTTGCCCTTGACGATGGTCTGGCCCATCGAGACCTGGCCGTCGCCTGCCATCACCACCTCGTTGCCCTTGCGGACGGAGAGAATGGTCGTGGCGTGCCAGCCGGGCGCGGGGGAACTCTCGGAGGAAGCAGACATGGCACGTAAATAGTCATTCACGGCCCGAAATCAATTGTTCCCTGCGCCGGCAAGGTCAGGCGGCGGACACCCCATGCGCTCGATCGTACGCGGCGTAGCCATCCTCGACCGCCGGAATGACATCCACGACCTCGAAATAAGGCTCCGAGAAGAACGCCGTATCGCGCAGGCCATCGATCAGGAACGTGTAGGCCTGCAGGTCCGTGGTTTCGAAGACACCGATATCCGTGCAACGGCCCGAAAACGCCTCGGCATCGTAGAACCGTACCGTCACGGCTGGATAGCGGGCCAGCACCGGCGCGATATGGGTCGCCTGGAAGCGCTGCCGGTCTTCCCGGCTGAGCCGCAGCCAGGCGGGTGCACTTCGGAGCAGCATGAAGAAGGTAAATCGACAGGACATCGGGCTCTCCTCGATTGACGTGGCAATCATGATGCGAATAACTGCTCACATTGCCTACTCGCATTGCCCGCGCGCGCACCCGGCCGCGCAAAACCCCTTCCCAGCCGCGCTCCGAACGTACGGTCGAGGCGATCGTCGAGGCCGCGGCTCGCATTCTCGAGACGCGAGGACTAGCCGGCTTCAACACCAACGCCGTGGCCGACAAAGCCGGCGTGAGCGTGGGCTCGCTCTATCAGTATTTCCCCAACAAGGATGCGCTCATCGCCACGCTGAGTGCCCGCGAGCGCACTTTGCTGGGCACCGAGATCGCCGCAGCGGCGCGGCAGGCACAGGGGCTCGCGCTGGCCACCGCCTTGCGGCAGCTGGCGCGGGTCGCGATCCACCGCCAGCTCGCACGGCCCGACCTCGCCCGCGTGCTCGATTTCGAGGAACAGCGACTGGTGCTCGACGAAACCGACCGGACACTGACCCGCGATATTGCCAGTCACATGACGGCCGTCCTGCGCACCCACCGCGCGGAGATCCATGTCGGCGACCTTGAGGCGGCGGCATTCGACCTGATCGCCATGACCCGGGCCCTCATCGACAGCGCCGTCGCCCGCGGCAAGGTCGATCCGGCCGCGCTGGAGCGCCGCGTGACGCAGGCCGCGCTGGGCTATCTGACGGGGCGTGCTAGTTTCGGCCCATGAACGAAGCAGCCCCCATCGTCGTCGTCGGTGCCGGCATTGCCGGCACAGCCGCCGCCCGCGCCCTGCAGCGTGCCGGCCACACCGTCACCCTGCTCGACAGCGCCGAGCCCGGCCGCGCCACGTCCTTCGGCAATGCAGGCTATCTCTCCTTCGACAGCCTGATACCGCTTGCCCGGCCTTCGACCCTGAAGAGCCTGCCCAGGATGCTGACCGACCGCACCGGGCCGTTGACCATCCATCGCTCCAGCCTGCCGTGGCTGATGCCCTGGATGGCGCGCTTCGCGGTGGCCGCCCTCCGCCCGGCCGAAGTGCAGAAGGGCAAGGACGCCCTCAGAGCCCTGATGATCGAGGCCGATGTCGCCTGGAAGGCCGAGATCCAGGCATCGGGCCTGGGCGAACTCTTCCAGACCAAGGGCGCGCTCTACGTCTACGAAAGCGAGGCGGCCTTCCTCGGCACCGACGAGATGCGCGGCCTGCAGAGCGACAAAGGCACCGAGTTCGAGATCGTCGACGGCAACCGGGCGCGCGAACTGGCGCCGGGCCTCAGTCCGCACATCGTGCGCGGCATCCACTATCCCAACGGCAGCCACACCATCAATCCCTACCGCGTGGTCGAAACCCTGGCCGCGCGCTTCGCCGCCGACGGCGGCACCATCCAGCGCGGCCGCGTGCGCGGCTTTGGCCGCGAGGGCGCCAATGGGGGCAATCGCGTGACGTCGGTGGAGATCACCGACGCCTCGTTGCCGGCCAAGGCGGTGGTGATCGCCGCCGGCCGCGCCTCGGGCGAGCTCACCCGCCTGCTGGGCTTCAACGCGCCGCTGGTCGCCGAGCGCGGCTATCACGTCATGGTGGCACCCGACAATGTGCGCTTCGACCTGCCGGTCAGCCCGCCCGAGCGCGGCCTGTTCTTCACGCCGATGGAGGACGGGTTGCGCATTGCCGGCACCGTCGAACTGGCGGCCCCCCACCAGCCGCCGTCATGGCAGCGCGCCGATCTTCTCGTGAAGCACCTGAAGGACATCTTCCCCGGCGTCGGCGGCGAGGAGCGTAGCCGCTGGATCGGCGAGCGGCCGACGCTGCCCGATTACCGCCCCGCCATCGGCCGTGCGCCGCGCCTGGCCAACGTCTATTGCAGCTACGGCCACCAGCATCTCGGCCTGACGCTGGCCACCGCGAGCGGCCGGCTGATCGCCCGCCAGATCGAGGGCGAGACCCTGGCGGACACGTTCGCGGGCTGCGATCCCGGCCGCTTCGGCTAAGCGGTCGGAGTCGGCGCCTGAAGAGGCCGATTTCTGGCACAGCTCGTTGTGCCACGCGTTGTTCACCGGCCTGTGCCACGAAATGCAATCAACTGCCTGACTCGAAAGAGGAATCCCGTCCCGACGAACTGTGCCACCGACGACGGGCGCTCTTCGGAATGGATGTCCTGAAATTGCCGCCCGGACCGGGCGCACAGGGACCACAAAAGCGCCCGGCGGATCATTCCGTCGGGCGTCTTCCATCGTGTCAAAATGAACAGCAGAAACCTGCAAATTTTCAAATGCAAGCAATGCCAGAACGCTCACGCTCCGTACTGCAGCAGGATCTCGCCGTTCTTCTTGAGCCAGGATTGCGGACCCTCGATCGGAACGGCGCACAGCGTGCGGGCGAGCGCCCAGAAGCGCGGGCTGTGGTTGAGGTGCACGAGATGGGCGACCTCGTGCGCCGCCAGATAGTCCAGCACCTCGGGCGGTGCGAACACCAGCCGCCAGGAAAACGACAGGGTCGCATCGGGCCCACAGCTTCCCCAGCGCGAGCGGCTGTCGCGCACGGTGATGCGCCTGACCGGCCGCTCGACCTTCTGCGCCTTGGCATGCACCAGCGGCACCAGCTCGCTCCGGAGCTCCGCCGTCAGCCAGTCGCGCAGGCGGCGCGGCAGATGCTCGGGTTTGCCCGCGACATGGATCTCCCCACCGTCACGCCAGACCGTGCCGCGGCGGTCGCTGCGATGGCGGATGACGTGCGGCGCGCCGAACAGCGGCACCTCGGCGCCGTCGACGAAGGGCCGATGTGCCGGCAAGCGTTTCAGGCGGGCGGCGATCCAGCCGGCCTGGGCGTGGGCGAAGTCGACCGCCGTTCCGCGCGCCATGCGCAGCGGCGCCGTCAGCACGATGCGCCGGCGGGCGGCATCGACGCGCAGCGAGGCGCGGCGGGCACGGGCCGAACGCAGGAAGGTCACCGGCAGGATATCGCCGGCATGAGCAATGGTCAGTTGCTCCGGCGCCGGAGCGGATTTAGGCAGGACGAGACGACGCACGAAATCCGGCAACGACATGGCTGGAATCATACAACAGGGAGCGTTCCGACGTGAGCCTCGACATCGCCCTGATCCGCGCCCAAACGCCGGGCTGCGCCCATGTGCTGCATCTCAATGCCGCGGGCTCCGCCCTGCCCAGCCGCCGCACGCTCGACGCCACGCTCGATCACCTGCGGCTGGAAGCCGAGATCGGCGGCTACGAGGCCGCCGACCGGGCCCGCGAGACGCTGGACGGTTTCTATCCCTCGGTTGCCCGGCTGATCGGCGCCGAAGCGGGCGAGATCGCCTTCGTCGAGAACGCCACCCGCGCCTGGGATCTTGCGTTCTACTCGCTCGACTTCAAGCCGGGCGACCGCATCCTGACCTGCGTCAGCGAATATTCGTCCAACTACATCTCCTACCTGCAGGTGGCGAAAAAGACCGGTGCGGAGATCGTCGTCGTTCCCGACGACAGGCACGGCCAGATCGACCTCGGCGGGCTGGAGCGGGCGATCGACAAGCGCACCAAGCTGGTGTCGATCAGCCACGTGCCGACGCAGGGCGGGCTGGTGCAGCCGGCCGAGGCGGTCGGCAAGATCACCAACGATGCCGGCGTGCTCTACCTGCTCGACGCCTGCCAGTCGGTCGGGCAACTGCCGGTCGATGTCAGGAAGATCGGTTGCGATTTTCTGTCGATGACCGGCCGGAAGTACCTGCGGGGCCCGCGCGGCACCGGCTTTCTCTACGCCAAGCAGGCCACGACGGCGCATATCGAGCCCATCTTCCTCGACAACCACGCCGCCAAGTGGACGGCCGACAACGGCTACACGGTTGCCGGCGATGCCAAGCGCTTCGAGAACTGGGAGCGCTACTTCGCCGGCGTCATCGGGCTGAAGGTTGCCGCCGACCAGGCCAACGAACTCGGCATGGACGCGATCTGGGCCCGTCTGCGCGAGCTGGCCGATGGCCTGCGCGCCCGGCTGGCGCCGCTGAAGAGCATCACGCTGACCGACCTTGGCCAGGTCAAAGGCGCCATCGTCACCTTCGCCGTGGAAGGTGCCGACCACACTGCGCTCAAGCTGGCGCTGCGCGCCCAAGCCATCAACGTGAGCATGTCGACGCAATTCTCGTCGCGGCTCGATCTAAAAGGCCGCGGCCTCAGGGATGTCATGCGCGCCTCGGTGCACGTCTACAACACCGAGGCCGAACTGGATCGGTTCGTGGCAGCGCTCGAAGCCGTGAGGTAGAGGCCGCCCCCTCCGGCGCTACGCGCCACCTCCCCCGGGTCAGGGCGGAGGGGGTCTGCATTCGTCCCCCCAATTTCGTCTCTGGGCGATATGGCCATACACTGCCGTCAAATCGAGGGAGGCGCGCCTGATGCCTGTGTTTTTCGTATGTGCCGGCCTGATCGGTCTTCTGGCGGCGATCCTGACAATGAATGTCGTGCGCCTGCGCGGAAAGAAGAAGATCAACCTGGGCGACGGCAGCGATCCCGAGATGGTGGCGGCGATCCGGGCACACGCCAATTTGATCGAGTTCGCGCCGCTCTGTCTGCTGCTGATCTATATCACCAGCGACTTCTACGGCTTTCGCGTCGTGGCGGTGCTGTCGGTCGTCTTCCTGTTCGCGCGCGCTGCACGCCGGCGGCA
>CALDNT010000307.1 GCA_937915145.1 uncultured Reyranella sp. | reverse complement strand
GGCGTCGACAACCCCCGGGCGATATCGCGAGTGACGTGCTCACCGCCGACCGGGATCGAATCGACATGAACCAGGTGGCCTTCATAGAAGACGGCGATCGACGTCGTACCTCCCCCCATGTCGATCAGCGTAACGCCCAGGTCGCGCTCGTCGGACACCAGCGAACTCAGGCCGGCGGCGTGAGCCGCGACCACGCGCTCGGCGATCTCGAGGTGGGCACGACGTACACAGACCTGCAGGTTGCGCATCGCGCCGCTCGTCGCCGTGACGAGATGTACGTCGACGCCCAGCCGCTCGCCGAACATGCCGCGGGCATCACGCACCGGGATACCGTCGACGCTGTAGCCGATCGCCTCGGAATGGATGATGTCGCGGTCGGCGGTCTCGGCCGGCAGATGAATATGGGTCTGCACCCGGCGGACGTCGCGCTCGCCGATCTCATGATGGCCGATCGCGACTTCGAGGGTCTGGTTATGCGAGGCTGCCGAACCGCCGCTCACACCCACGATCACTTCGCGCACATGCTCGCCGCACATCTCCTCGGCGGTCGACACCGCCGAGGAGATCGCGCGCGTCGCGGCCTCCATGTCGACGATGTTGCCCGAGCGCATGCCCTGGGCGGCCTGATGGCCGATGCCAACCACCCTCAGCCCCTGCCCGTCGACACGCGCCACGAAGCAGACGACCTTGCTGGTTCCGATGTCGAGCGCGGCGATGACGCCATTTCTTGCCTTGGCCACTGTGTCCCCCGTCCTTACGCGTACACTTTGAATTCTTCTGAAGTCATGCCGGTCCCGACGGCACAGCGCCGTCCGGGCCGCGTTTCCTGAGGTAGAGTTTGTCCGGCAGCCGAAGGTCGACGACGCCGAATTCGCGCGACAACAGCTTGTGCTGGGCCTCGAGCTTGGCGGCCTGCTGGAGGGCGGCAACCGCGTCCTCTTCGGGCAACCAGATCTCCACCCCGCTGTTCAGAACCAGGTTCCAGCGGCGCTGACCGACCCATACCGCGGCGCGCAGCTGGCTGGTGAGCGCCGGCTCGTAGGCAAGCAGCAGAAGAAGTTCGCCAACATGCTCCGGCGCGCCCGGCCCACCCAGCAGCAGCAGCGACTCGGCGCCGGGCGGCATGCGGCTGGCGCGGACGGTGCGGCCGTTCCGGTCGATCAAAGTGTATTCCGTGCCGTTCTGCCACAACGCCACCGCCCGGCGTTCCCTCAGCGTCACGTACAAAGTGTCCGGCAGCCGACGCTCGACGGTGGCACCCGCCACCCAGTCGATCGCCTCGAGGCGTTGACGCGAAGCCTGCAAGTCGACGCCCAGCAGCGAATCTCCGGATTTGACGTCGAGCGCAGCGAGGATCGCGTCGCGTTCGACGTAGTCCCGTCCTTCGACCGTGACGTCGGCCAGCTTGAACGGTGTGATGGCACTGACGACGCTACGTGAAACGGCGTCGAGCCGGGCTTGCGCTTCGACCAGCCAACCCTCGCGAGATGCCCACCAGCCACCACCGACGCCGCAACCCAGGAGCGCCACGACGATCCCAAGCAGCATCGGCTGCCGCCACAACGGCCGGCTGGTCTTGCGCATGGGGCCGCGCTTCTTGCGGCGATCGTAGTCGCGCCGGCCAGCCGGTGACTTCTTGGAAGCAGTCTTGGGTGCGGCGCTCATGCCGGGCACCTTGCGTGATCGACCATCCAGGTCATGAGTTCGGACCACGAGATGCCGGCCCACTTCGCCTGCTCCGGCGCCAATGACAGCGGCGTCATACCGGGCTGGGTGTTGAGCTCGAGAACCACCAGTCCCATCGTGCCCGCCTTCGAATCGTCCCAGCGCAGGTCTGTTCGGCTAAGGCCGGTGCAGCCGAGCGCCAGATGGGCGGCAAGCGCCCATTGCTTGGCGAGGTCATAGATTTCAGCCGGCACCGGCGCGGGCACGAGATGTTCGGTGATGCCGTCGGTGTACTTCGCCTCGTAGTCATAGAAGCGGGTGCGCGGACGCAACTCGGTCACGCCAATGGCGCGATCGCCCATCACCGCCACTGTCAGCTCACGCCCGGGCACAAACTTCTCGATCAGCACGCGTTCGCCGAATGCTGCTTCCGCATTTTCAACTGCGGCGAGGTTGTCGCCGTCACGCACGATATGGACGCCGACGCTGGAGCCCTGGTCGATCGGCTTTACGACATAGGGCCTCGGCATCGGGTCGCCGGCAGCCAGCGCCTGACGCTCGATCACCTTGCCGGCGGCAACACGCAGACCCAGCGAGGTGAAGACGTGGCGGGCCATCGGCTTGTCCATGGCGATCGCCGAGGCCAACACACCGGAATGGGTGTACGGCACGGCCAGAATCTCGAGGACGCCCTGTATGCAACCATCCTCGCCATATCGGCCGTGCAATGCATTGAAGACGACATCCGGCCCGCCGCCGCCGGCCGGGCGCAGGAAGTCGACCAGCGCGCGCAAATCACGCTTCACGTCGTATTCGACCACGTCGTGGCCGCCTTCCCGCAACCCTTCGGCGCAGGCGCGACCGCTCACCAGAGAGACCTCTCGCTCGGGCGACCAACCGCCCATCAGGACCGCGACGATACCCGTCATCCGGCCACTCCTATGCGCCTGATCTCCCACTCCAACCGCACGCCGCTGTGCGCAAACACGCGCCGGCGCACTTCCTCGCCAAGCGCCTCGATGTCGGCAGCCGTCGCGGCACCGAGATTGATCAGAAAATTGCAGTGCTTTTCCGACACCTGCGCCTCGCCGATGCGCAAACCGCGGCAACCGGCGCGATCGATCAATTCCCACGCCTTGTGGCCAGGCGGATTGACGAAGGTCGACCCGCCAGTGCGGCTGCGCGGCTGGGAGTCGGTACGGGCGGCATCGATCTCGGCGATGCGTCGCGCGATCACGAGCTGGTCACCGGGTATCGCCCGCAACCTGGCCGACGTGAAAATCCAGTCTGCCGGTGCGGCGTTGTGGCGGTATGTGAACCCCAGCCTGGCCGCGCCGACACGGTGCACCGTGCCGGCACGATCGACGGCCTCGGCCGAGACCAGAACCTGGGCGAGCTCGCCACCGTAGGCGCCACCGTTCATGGCGACGGCGCCGCCGATGGTGCCGGGAATTCCACTCAGGAACTCGAGGCCGGCAAGCGCATTGTCGCGCGCCGTCAGGGCTACATTGAGATCGAGTGCGCCGGCGCCACTCACCACCTCGTGGCCGTCGACGGCTATCGCGGTAAAGCCGCGCATCAACCGGACGACCACGCCCTTTATGCCGCCATCGCGCACCAGGAGGTTCGAGCCGACACCCAACACCGTAACCGGCACGTCGGCTGGCAGCTGGCTCAGAAACGACGCCAGATCCTCTACATCGAGCGGACGAAACAGGACTTCGGCCGGCCCGCCGGCACGAAACCAGGTTTGCGGACCGAGCGGCGCATCGGCCACGATCCGGCCGCGCGGCCTGGGCAGGCGGTCGATCAGATGCGCATGGGCGGTCGAATGCGCCATCATGCCGCCGATCCCGGGTCGTTGGCGCTGGCGATGCCGCGCGGACCGGCCCGCTCGGCGGCAAGCTGCTGGATCTGGCCGGGCAACGCGTGCGCCCATGCGGTGATGTTGCCGGCGCCCAGACAGACCACGACGTCGCCGGGCCGCGCGGTCTGCCAGATCAAACCCGGCAGGCTGTCCGGCGTGCCGAGCGGCGTCACATCGCGATGGCCGGCGCGACGCACGAGGCCGACCAGCATGTCGCAGCTGACCCCCTCGATCGGCGCTTCGCCCGCGGCATAGACATCGGCAATGATCACGGCATCGGCATCGGAGAAGCAGGTGGCGAATTCGGCCTTGAGCGAGGCGAGCCGCGTGTAACGGTGTGGCTGCATGACCGCGATGACCCGACCCGATCCGCCATAGGCCTGGCGTGCTGCGCGCAGTACAGCGGAGATCTCGACCGGATGATGGCCATAGTCGTCGATGACGGTGATGCCGTGCGCCTCGCCGGTCTTGGTGAAGCGCCGCTTGACGCCGGCGAACGAACTGAGTGCGCGGCGGATCGTGTCGTCGGACAGACCCATTTCCTGGGCGACCGCGATCGCCGCCAGCGCGTTCTGCACGTTGTGCTGACCGAACATCGGCAAGCGCAGGCCGCTGATGATCCGCGACTCGTTGGTGGTGCGGTGCTGGACCATGACGTCGAAGTCGGCGCCATTGCGATCGAGCCGCAGATTGATCGCCCTCACGTCGGCATTGGCCGCGATGCCGTAGGTGACGATGCGCCGGTCGGCGACGCGCGGGATCAGCGCCTGGACCTCCGGATGGTCAAAGCACAGCACTGCGAAGCCGTAGAACGGGATGTTCTCGACAAATCGCACAAACGCCTCGCGCAACGCGTCGAAGGTGCCGTAGTGATCGAGATGTTCCGGATCGACATTGGTCACGATGGCAATGGTGGCGGGCAGCCGCAGGAACGACCCATCCGACTCGTCCGATTCAACGACCATCCAGTCACCTGCGCCGAGCCGGGCGTTGGTGCCATAGGCATTGATGATGCCGCCATTGATCACCGTCGGATCGAGGCCGCCGGTGTCGAGCATGGCGGCGACCAGCGACGTCGTCGTGGTCTTGCCGTGGGTGCCGCCAACCGCGATCGACCACTTCAGGCGCATCAATTCGCCCAGCATCTCGGCGCGACGCACGACCGGCACGAGGCGCGCGCGCGCCGCCAGAACTTCCGGATTGTCCTTCTTGACCGCGCTGGAAACGACGACGACCTGGGCGTTGGAAATGTTATCGGCGCGATGGCCAATTGCCACCTTGATACCTAGATCGGCGAGCCGCCGCGTGTTGGCACCCTCGGCGACATCGCTGCCCTGAACCCGGTAGCCCAGATTGTGCAACACCTCGGCGATGCCCGACATGCCGATACCGCCGATGCCGACGAAATGGATGAGACCAATATCCAGTGGCAGCGCTCTCATGCGGCGGCTCCTGACGGCAAAAGCGGGAGGCCGGTCATTTCGATGACCAGATCGGCGAGACGGGCGGCCGCGTCGGGACGCCCGGCCGCATGGGCAGCAGCGGCCATGTCCGCCAGGCGTTGTGGCGCCTCGAACAGTGACCGGAGATGCGCGGTCAGCACGGCCGCGGTGAAAGAAGCATGCGGAACGACGATACAGGCCCCCGTCGCCTCGAAGGCACGGGCATTCGCGGCCTGATGGTCGTCGGCGGCATGAGGGTAAGGCACCAGGATCGAAGGCCGGCCGATGGCTGCAAGCTCGGCCACCGTCGAGGCGCCGGAACGCCCGATGACGAGATGCGCGGCGGCAAGCCGGCGGGGAAGATCGGCGAAAAACGGCGCCAACTCCGCCACGACACCGGCTTCGGCATAGCGCAGTCGCACACGCTCGAGATCCTCGGGCCGGCACTGCTGGACCAGACGGATGCGGACGCGCAGCGCCGCCGGCAACGAAAGGATCGCCTCGGGAACAACCTGGCTGAACGAAGCCGCACCCTGGCTGCCGCCAAACACCAGGAGGTCGATGACACGGCCTTCTCCCGGCGCGCGATAAGGCGAGTCACGCAGGGCCCGCACCGGCTCGCGCACCGGATTGCCGACCAGACAGGCCCGCCGATCGTCGGCTGCAAGGTATTGTGTCCGCTCGAAAGACGTCGCCACCCGCCCGACGCCCCCCAGGACGAGGCGGTTCGCCCTGCCGAGGACGGCATTCTGTTCGTGCAGCATCGCCGGCAACCGGCGCAACCGCGCGGCAATCATGGTCGGCACCGAAGCGTAGCCGCCGAACCCGACGACCGCCGAAGGGCCTATGCGGCCGAGCGCGCGCCAGGCATCGAACAGACCGAGGCCGAGCGCCAAAGCCGCCGCCACGCGGCGATACAACGAGCCGGTCGGGCTGGCCGAGCGGATGTAGTGGATCGGACGCCGCGACACGGCGCCCTGCCACTGCCGGCCGCGCGCGTCGGTCACCAGCGCAAAACGCAGGCCGCGCGCCTCGAGTTCGCCGGCCAGCGCCTCGGCCGGAAACACATGCCCGCCGGTACCACCGGTCGCCAGAACCACGGGACGCGATTGGATCATCACACCGCTTCCCGCAAGCCAGCATGCTCGCGCGTCAGCGACAGCATCATCCCGACGCAAATCGCCATCGCCAGAGCCGAGGAGCCGCCGTAGGAGATGAACGGCAGCGTCATGCCCTTGGCGGGAATGAGCTGGATGGTCGAGGCCATGTTGATGACGGCCTGCAGTCCGAATTGCACGGCGAGACCGGTGGCGGCCAGGGTGATGAAGAGACTGGTCTCCTTCGAAGCGCGCGACATCGAGCGCAGCGTCACGAACGCGAACAGCGCCAGGATAAGCAGGCAGACAACCAGGCCGAATTCCTCCCCGGCGACGGCCATCACGAAATCGGTGTGCGCGTCGGGAAGCTGTGCCTTGACCGTTCCCTCGCCGGGGCCGCGTCCGAACAACGAGCCGTTCATGAACGCCTCGAGCGAGGTGTTGACCTGGTAGTTGTCGCCCGATGTCGGGTCGAGGAAGCGATCGAAGCGACTGCGCACGTGGCCGAACATCAAGTAGGCGCCGACGAGTGAAGCGGCACCGCCGATCACGCCGATGCCGACGATCCAGATCGGCAGCCCGACGACGAAGAGCTGTGCCGCCCACACCGCCGCCACGACGATGCTCATGCCGAGATCTGGCTGCAGGATCAGCAACGCGAGCACACCGCCCACCAGCAAGGTCGAGAGGAAGTAACCCGGCGCCCGGCGCTCCGTGCGGCTCTGGGCCAGCAGCCAGGCCGAGATCACCGCAAGGCCAGGTTTGACGAACTCCGAAGGCTGGAGGCTGGACAAACCGGGCACCGAAATCCATCGCCGCGCGCCCTTGATCTCGACCCCAATGACGAAGGTAGCGGCGAGCAACACCACGCTGCCGCAGAACACCAGCAATGCAAGCCGCCGCACGTGTCGCGGCGAGGCCAATGAAATGGCGAGCATCACGACGAGGGCCAGTGGCAGGAAAATGAACTGGCGTTTGGCGAACATGAAGGTGTCGGCGCCGATACGCTCGGCGGCCGGCGGCGAGGCGGCCAGCGTCAGCATGACGCCGAACGCCATGATCGCCAGGATCGCGCCCAGCGACCAGCGGTCGACGGTCCACCACCACTGGCCAATGACACTGCGGTCGTCGCGCGGGACCTGGATCACGCCGCCCTCCCCAAATGCTGCGCACCGGGCAAAGCCCGCGCCATGGCGCGGAACGCATCACCGCGATGTTCGTAGCTGCTCCACTGATCCCACGACGCGCAGGCCGGCGAGAGCAGGACCACCACCGGTCCACGCGCCTCGCGTTGAGCCCGCTCATGGGCGGCATCGAGCGCCGCCTTCAGATCGCCACAGCGGCTGTATCCAAGTTTGCCTTCGAGCTGGCCGGCGAACAGGTCGGTCGCCTCACCGATCAGGAAGACATGACGGACGCGGTCGAAATAGGGAACGAGCGGCGCCACGCCGCCTTCTTTCGCCTGGCCACCGGCGATCCAGTAGATATCGCTGTAGCTTGAGAGCGCGCGCGCCGCCGCATCGGCGTTGGTCGCCTTGCTATCGTTGATGTAGACGACGTTGCCTGCCGCGGCCACCCGCTCCTGACGGTGCGGCAGGCCGGCATAGCCGCGTAGCCCCTCCACGATCTTCTCGCGCGGCACGCCGAGCCAGCGGCAGGCCGCCCAGGTGCAGGCGGCGTTCTGTGCGTTGTGATCGCCCGGCAGGGTCGGCACATCGGAAAAGTCGAGCGCGTAGCCGTCAGCGTCGATCAGGCAGCCGGCGCGGAACGACACGCCACCGGCAATCGGACGGTCGAACGCCACCGGCACTGCAACGATGCCTGGCCGCGACGAGATCCTGTCCCACACGGCGCGAGACGGTTCGTCATCGATGCCGATCACGGCACAGTCACCGGGCTCCTGGCGAGCGAAGATGTTCTCCTTCGCCGCAACATAGCCCGTCATGTCGCCATGGCGGTCGATATGGTCGGGCGTGACGTTCAACCAGATGGCAACACCGGCGTGGAAGGTCTCGAGCAACTCGAGCTGATACGACGACAGTTCCAGAACGTAGATGCCGCTCTCGTCGAGTGGTGCAAGATCAAGTGCGCCGCGACCGATATTGCCGCCGACTTCGCAACGCATGCCAGCGTGGTCGAGGATATGGCCGATCAGTGCCGTCGTCGTCGACTTGCCATTGGTACCGGTAATCGCAACGAACCGCGCCATGGGCACGGCACGGGCCAGCAGCTCGACATCGCAAATGATCTTCTTGCCGGCGGCACGCGCCGCCACCGCCACGGGATGCGGCGTGGGCAGGCGGCTGGGTATGCCAGGGCTGATGACCAGCGCCGTCATGCGCGGCCAGTCGATCGAGCCGGGATCCGCCAGAACGACACCGGCGTTGGCGGCCGCGTCGCGCGAGGCTGCATTGTCGTCCCAGGCAACGCAGCCGACTCCGGCCGCCGTCAGGGCGCGCGCCGTCGCCAGGCCGGAGCGCGCGAGCCCCAGCACGACGAAGGACGATCCCTTGAGCGGTGCGAGGTCGATCATCCGGTCACCGCAACTTCAGGGTGGCGAGACCGACCATCGAAAGAATGGCGGCGATGATCCAGAAGCGGAAGACGATCGTGGGCTCGGCCCAGCCTTTCTGTTCGAAATGATGATGCAGCGGTGCCATGCGGAAAACACGTCGCCCGGTCCATTTGAAGGACAGCACCTGGACGATTACCGAGATGGTTTCGAGCACAAACAGCCCGCCCACGATCGCCAGCACGATCTCGTGCTTGGTAACGACCGCCACGGCGCCCAGCGCGCCGCCGATGGCCAGCGACCCGGTGTCGCCCATGAACACCATCGCCGGTGGCGCGTTGAACCACAGAAAGCCCAGTCCGGCACCGACAAGTGCGGCCAGCAGCACCGCCAGTTCACCCGAACGGGGGACGTGATGAAGAAAGAGGTAGTTCGTGAGGATAATGTTGCCGACGACATAGGTGATCAGACCGAACACCGCCGACGCCATGATCACCGGACCGATCGCCAGACCGTCGAGCCCGTCGGTCAGATTGACCGCATTGGAGGCGCCGACCATCACAAGAACGCCGAACAGCACGAAGCCCACAACGCCCAGCGGCAGCAGTACTTCCTTGAGGAACGGCAACGCCAGCATGTAGCGCAATGGCGCCGGCGATGCCTGCGCGATCAGGTAGGTTGCGACGCCGGCTACCACGACTGAAATCGCGAATTTTACCTTGCCCGGCACGCCCGTGGAGTTGCGTTTTGTGACCTTGAGGAAGTCGTCCCACAGGCCGATCGCGCCGAACGCCAAGGTGACTCCAAGCACGATCCAAACATATCTATTGGAGAGGTCAGCCCATAGCAGCGTGGCGACGGTGAGCGTGATCAGGATCAGCAGCCCACCCATCGTGGGCGTCCCCTTTTTGGTCAGCAGGTGGCTGGCAGGGCCGTCATCGCGGATCGGCTGGCCCTGTTGCTGTTTGCTGCGCAGCCAGCGGATCAGAACACCACCGATCAGAAAACTCAGCACAAGGGCCGTCAGAAACGCACCGATCGAGCGAAACGTCAGGTAGCGGAACAGGTTGAAGGGCCCGAACACATCCGCCAGCGGATAGAGGAAATTGTAGAACATCCCTAACGTCCCATCTCGCCGCCGCTTGCCGCCACAATGGCGTCTACGACGATCTTCATTTTTGATCCCAGAGACCCTTTGACCGCGATCACATCGCCGGCCCGCAATGCCGTCGCAACCTCGTTCGCCAGCAAACTCGAGTCCGGCCGGTGCACACCGCGCTGCGCTGGTGCCAGGCGCTGCCACAACGCCTGCATGTGAGGCCCGCAAAGAAAGATTTCGGCCGAGCCGCTTGCCGCAACCGCGTCAGCGAGGCCGGCATGGTAGTTGTCGGCGCTCTCGCCCAATTCGCGCATGTCGCCCATCGCCAGCAGTCGCCGGCCGCCGGGACCGGGCGCGGTGCGCGCCAAAACCGCCAGCATTGCCCGCATCGACACGGGGTTGGCATTGTAACTTTCGTCGAGCAGTTCGATCGAACCGGGGCCGAATTTCAGCAGGCGGCGCGCCCCGCGTCCCGGCAAGGCCTTGACCCCTGCCAGCGTCTCGGCGGCCTTGACGATATCGGCACCCAGCGCCTCGACGACGGCCAGTGCCGCGACACTGTTCAATACCCAGTGCTCGCCCGCCGCGCCCAGGCGATACTCGATCCGGCGACCCTGGAAGGAAGCCACGACGTCACTGCCCGAGTCGTCCATGCGGCAGGAAACCAGCCGCGCTTCTGCCGCCGCGTTGCGGCCGAAACCAACCACACGCATGACACCGAGGCGGCGGGCATGACCGAGCAAGCGGTCGAAATGGCGGCAGTCGCGATTGAGCACAGCGACCGCATCCTCGGCCATGCCGGCGAACAGGCGGCCCTTCTCGTCGGCAATCGCCTCTTCCGAACCCATATGGCCGATATGCACCGGGCCGACGTTGGTCACGACGCCGACATGCGCCCCGACCTGGCGCGCCAGTGGCTCGATCTCGCCGGGATGGTTCATGCCGATCTCGAAAACACCGTAGCGGACGTCACGAGGCAGGCGCGCGAGACTGACCGGCACGCCGACGTGGTTGTTGTAGCTGGCGACACTGGCGGCTGTCGGCGCCTGCGCCGACAGCATCGCGCGCAAGGCATCCTTCGTGCTGGTCTTGCCAACCGAGCCGGTCACGCTCGCAATTCGTGCCTTGCTGCGCCGCCGTGCAGCACGACCAAGGTCGACCAAGGCCTTCATCGTATCGGGCACGCGAACCAGCGCGCCATCCGCGCCCGCGATATCGCGCGACACGACGGCGGCCGCGGCCCCACGCTTCAACGCGTCGGCTACGAAGGCATGGCCGTCGGTGGTCTCGCCACTCAAGGCAAAGAACAGGTCGCCTTTGGCAACGGATCGGCTGTCGAAGGTCACGCCGCTGGCTTCGAACGGCGCGGTGATCGACGACGGCGCCAGCGCACGTGCGACTTCGTCCGAGGTCCAAAGCGCGGTCATGTCCGCGCCGCCCTGGACGCGGTGCGTCCAGCGAGGTCGAGCGCCACTTCGGCATCGTCGAAAGGATATGTGACGCCAGCGATCGTCTGCCCGGTCTCGTGGCCTTTGCCGGCGATCAACAGCAAGTCGCCAGCACTATGGAGTTCCGCCATGCCAGCCGTGATCGCCTGGCGCCGGCCCTCGCCTATTTCGATCCAGTTCGTCCGGTCGGCCGGAATACCGCGGACGATCTCGGCACGAACCGCGGCAGGATCCTCGTTGCGCGGGTTGTCGTCGGTGACAATGGCGCGATCGGCCAGGCGGGTGGCGATCTCGCCCATGACGGGCCGCTTGCCGCGATCCCGGTCGCCGCCACAACCGAACACCACGACCAGCCTGCCCCGCGCAAACGGCCGCAGCGCGCGCAACACCGTCTCCAGCGCTTCGGGCTTGTGGGCGTAGTCGACATAAACCGCCGCGCCAACATGATGCCGGGCAACCAATTGCAGGCGGCCGGGCGCGCCGCTCATGGTGGCCAGCGCCGCCACGGCTCGAGCTGGATCTCCGCCGGTCGCGACGACGAGGCCCAGGGCCGCCAGGGCATTCGAAGCCTGGAAACCGCCAGCCAAGGGCAGGTCGACTTCGTAGCGCGTACCAAGAACTTCGATCTTCAGGTGCTGGCCGACAGGTATCGGATCGTCGCCGAGCAACCGGAACTCGTGGCCTTTGATGCCGTAGGTCCAGAAGCGAACGCCGCGGCGCCGGCAGATCGCGGCCAACGCCTCGGCACGGTCGCTGTCGGCATTCACGATCGCCGTACCGTCGCCTGGCAGCAGGACGTCGAACAGCCGCGCCTTGGCCGTGAAATAGCCATCCATCGATGCGTGATAGTCGAGGTGCTCATGCGTCAGATTGGTGAAGGCCGCCGCCGACAAGCGAAGCCCGTCGAGACGATGCTGGTCGAGACCGTGGCTCGACGCCTCGATGGCCAGGTGCGCGACGCCTTCGCGTGCGAGTATCGCGAGATCCTCGTGGAGTTGCACCGGATCGGGAGTCGTGAGGCCAGCCTCCCGCGTGAGCCCCGGCGAGACGATGCCCAGCGTTCCCACGCTCGCCGCCCTCAGGCCAAGCGTCGTCCATATCTGGCGCACGAAATGGACGATCGAGGACTTGCCGTTGGTCCCGGTCACCGCGGCGATCGTGGCCGGCTGGAGGCCAGTGTAGGCGGCCGCCATCAGTGCGACGCGGCGGCGCGGATTGGCGTCACGCACGACAACGATGCCGGGATCGAGGGCAGGCAGCCGCGCATCGGGTGCTGCGAGGATCGCGACAGCACCCCGATCCACGGCGTCCGCGACAAATGCCGCCCCATCGTGGTGCGATCCCGGCAGCGCCGCGAACAGGTAGCCGGGCCGGACTTTGCGCGAATCGAGCGTCAGGCCGGCGAGAATGGGGTCGCGCGGCAGCGCTGGAAGGGTTGCGATCTCGTGTGCGCTCCGGCGCATGAGCTCACTCAGTCGCAACGCGACGCACTCCCGTCGCGGGTGCCGCCGCGGTCTGGGCTGCACCGGATCGCGCTGCCAGGGCCTTGCGCCGCTCCGCCGCGCGCAACCGCGCATTCGCCGGCACGAACTGCGGCGCAACCGCCGGCGCGGGCACTGGCGTCGACGCGATCTCGATCGGCGGCAGGCCTTCCTTGAGATCGCCCGGCAAAATGCCATAGAGCGACACGATACTCTCGATGATGCTCTTCACCGACGGCGCTGCAACCCAGCCGGCCGTGGCGTAGCCGCCGGTTTCGGGAAGACCTTTGGGCTCGTCGAGCGAGACAAGAATGACGAATTTCGGATCGTTCATGGGAAACGCCCCAACGAACGAACTGATTAGGGCTTTTTGACGGTAGCCGCCGCGCCCTGGCTTTTCCGCTGTGCCGGTCTTGCCGCCGACCTCATATCCGGGGACGTTGGCATTCCGCCCGGTCCCTTCGACCGCGTTGAGCCGCAGGAGCTGACGCAGGCTTGTCGATGTCTTGGTCTGAATGACCCGCCGGCCCTGGTCACTGGCGGCATTACGCTTGACCAGGCTTGGCTGAAAGAGGGTGCCCCCGTTGATCATGGCCGCCGACCCTGTCGCAAGGTGCAGCGGCGTCACCGATATGCCATGGCCGAAGGCGATGGTCATGGTGCTGATCTTCGTCCAGTGCCGTGGGTACAGCGGCCCCGCCACTTCGGTGAGCTGGGTCGACAATGGCTTCAGGAAGCCGATCTTTTCGAAGAAGGACCGCTGGGCTTCGGAGCCCATTTCCACCGCCATCTTGGCCGATGCGATATTGGACGAGTATTTGAAGATTTCCGGCACCGACAGCGGGCGGCGCTGCGCGTGGTCGTCGTTGATGGTGAAGCGGTCGATCTTGATCGGCGACGTTGCGTCGAAGATGCTGGTCATCGTCACCCGACCGCTGTCGAGTGCCATCGCAGTGTTGAAAATCTTGAAGGTCGAGCCCTGCTCGTAAACGCCGAGAGTGGCGCGGTTGAACAACGCCTCGTTCGTAATGGTCCTGGAACTGTTGGGGTCGTAGGTTGGCAGGGATGCCATGGCGAGAACCTCGCCGTTGGTCGCATCCATGACGATGGCAGTGGCGCCGATTGCCGAGAATTTCTGCGCCGCGCGCGCGATCTCGCGCTCGACCATGCGCTGCAGGCGCAGGTCGACCGAGAGCTGCACCGTCTCGCCACTCTGCAGCTGCTGATCGAAGTAGCGCTCGACTCCGGCAAGGCCGGTATTGTCGATGCTGGCATAGCCCAGGATGTGCGCAGCGGCAGAGCCTTGCGGGTAGATGCGCCGCTCTTCGGCCTGGAACTCGAGGCCGGGAATGCCAAGGCGATTGACGAGATTGTGCTCGCGCGGGCTGAGGCCTCGCTTGATCCACACGAAGGTCCTGTCGCCTTCGAGTTTCTCCCTGACGTCGTCGAACTTCAGGTCGGGCAGCGCAGTGACGATCTTGCGGGCGGCGTCCTGAGGATCGAGCAACAGCCGCGGATTGACGAAGGCCGACATCACCGGCACCGACGTCGCCAGCACCGAGCCATTGCGATCGACAATGTCGGCGCGTTCCGACTGGATCGAGCCGCCGCGAGCGGCCACGCGCTGCGTCGGCTCGGCACCGTCGCGCAGCAGCGAGACGTATCCCATCCGCAGGCCGACCGCGGCGAAGGCGACAACGAAGATCGCCGAGGCAACGACGAGGCGCTGGCGGGCGGTCTCCTGTGCATCGCCCTTGAGGCGGTCCTGCGGCGAGCCGTGACGCGCGCCGGCCGCCGCGCGGTGCGCGGCGGCCGGGTCGGGCGATCCAGACCTGCGCCACAGCCTCACCGGCGTCCTCCGTCGTTTCGCGAGAGGATTTCGTCGATTGAGGCCGCGACGCTCTGGTTGTCGCCAACCGGACCCGCTGTTGCCGGCTCTTGTCGCGTGGCCGGTCGAGGGGGCGTCGTGGGTCCGGTGGAACGCCCTGAAGGGGGTGCGGAGGCCGGCGAGGGGCTGCCGGCCTCCGCTGCGACGCGACCACCACCGGGCAAAGTCGACGAGGGGACGTCGTTGCCCGTACGTGGGGGGGAAGGGAGTGGTGGATCGCGCCGCGGGGGGACAGATTCGGGGTTGAGCGAGTCGAGCCGGACGACCTGCTTGATCGAGGCCGGCTCTAGCTTCAGATGTTTTTGGGCGAGTTTCTCGATGCGCTCGGCCTCGTTGAGGTGAGCCCACTCGACCCGCAGGATGTGGGTGGCCTGCTGGCTTTCCACGATCCTGTGGTTGATGCGGTCGATCTTTTCCTCGAGGTCCTGCACCCTGTATTTCACAGAGAACAGACCGACCGCCGTGGCGACCGCGGCGACCGACCAGAAAACGAGCCCGCGATTGATCATGCGCGGCCTCCACTGACATCGAGCAGCTCGGCCACACGCAGGCGGGCCGAGCGCGCGCGAGGGTTGGCCGCCACTTCCGTTGCCGTCGGCGATACCGGCTTGCGCGTAAGATCACGCAGCGTGGCCGGGCGTTCGGACGCGCGCGGCGGGGCATGGCGCGATGGGCCGGGCGTGCGGCCGGCGCGGGCGCGCACAAATTCCTTGACCGCGCGATCCTCCAGCGAATGGAACGATACCACCGCCAGACGGCCACCCGGCGCCAGAACCGACTCGGCGGCGACGAGGCCACGATCGAGCTCGCCAAGCTCGTCGTTGACGACGATGCGCAACGCCTGGAAGGCGCGTGTCGCGGGATCGCTCTCGTCTTTCGCGGAGGGCCCGACGGCACGGCGGACGATCTCGGCAAGTTCGCCGGTCGTCTCGATACGCTTGGTCTTGCGTGCCTCGACGATCGCGCGCGCCACGCGGCGGCTGCGCCGCTCCTCGCCGTAGCGCCAGAAGATGTCGGCAAGTTCGGTTTCGTCGGCCTCGTTGACGAGATCGGCGGCGGACTGCCCGCGCTTTTCCATCCGCATGTCGAGTGGACCGTCGCCACGAAAGGAGAAGCCGCGCTCCGCGCGGTCGAATTGCATCGATGAAACACCGAGATCGAGCGCCACGCCGTCGACATTCTCGACGCCTTCGGCGGCCAGGAGTTCGGCCATGTCGCCAAAGCGGCCTTCGATCAGACGCAGTCGCGGCGCGTAGCGCGTGGCCAGGGCCTGACCGGCGGCAATGGCATCGGGGTCGCGGTCGATGGCGATCACCTGGCAGTCGGCACGGTCGAGCATCGCAGCGGTGTAGCCGCCGGCGCCAAAAGTACCGTCGACATAGCGTCCGCCATCACGCGGCCGAAGCGCCTCGACGACCTCTCGTGCAAGAACGGGAACATGCCCGCTGGCGCCGCTCATGCGTCGCTCCTGTCCGAGAGACCGCGAACGAAGGTCGCCATCTTGGCGCGGTCACTGTCGCGGCGGGCCTGCCAGCGCTTGGGGTTCCACATCTGAAACTTGTCGCCCTTGCCGACCAGCATGACGCCCTCGTCGACTTCGAGCGTCTGCGCGAACTCGACCGGCAGCGAGAAACGTCCGTCCGGTTCCATGGCGATCGTGCGGGCGCTGGCCGAGAGATAGCCGGCGGGGTCGAAAGCCTCGTCGTCGAGCGCCGCCTTGAGCGAGCCCTTGGGGCCCAACGCCTCGACCCGCAGCCGCTCGAGCATGGCGTCAAAGCCGAGGCGCGAATTTCCGTTCACGATGCCAGGCACATTGGGTGAGTGATAGAGAACGAAGGCGCCGCGATCGTCGGCAGGCAGTTCGTCGCGGAAGGCTGCGGGCAACAGGACCCGGCCTTTTCTGTCCAGCTTGATCAGGATTTCGGACCGAAAGGCCACAACCCTGTTCCCCTACATCAATGGCAGGTGCCCCACGCCCCTGCACTTCCCTGCTCTCGGGATGATATGGGATATCATGGGAAATTCCGGGATGCAATGCTGAAACGCATGATTCAGAAAGGAATCTGAAGGACTTAAGCACAATATGTATTGTACTACGCGGGCATAGACCCTCAACTGGTTGTGTAAGCAGACTCTGGCCGTGCAAAGCGGGTCAGATGGCCTGTAAGCCGGGTTCTGTCCACGCCCCACGGCAAGCCGGGGGGCGATGGATGGCCATTCCTCTGGGACGTCCGTTGCCGAACGCCTCTCGCGACCGACCCGGGCGACGACGCGGAAACACCGCTGCCGGTTGCCCGGCATGTCGCCCCTATTTGGTCTTGCTCCCGGTGGGGTTTGCCGTGCCGCTTCCGTTACCGGTCGCGCGGTGGGCTCTTACCCCACCGTTTCACCCTTGCCTGGCTGGTTTGCCGCTCGAAAGCGGGCCAACCCGGCGGTTTGTTTTCTGTGGCACTTTCCCTGGGGTCGCCCCCGCCGGACGTTATCCGGCACCGTGTCTCCGTGGAGCCCGGACTTTCCTCACCACAACGGTTGCCCGCGGCAGCGCAGCCATCCAGCCATCTGACCCACGGCCCTAGCTAGGGCGCTCCTCCGACCTGGTCAAGCAGGTCCGCCAGCAGGGCACGGGTTTCGGCATCGGCGACCCCATCGACGCGGTTCGCCCGGTAGCGACGCTGAAACGCCATGACGATATCGGCCGGTGCGACCTCAAGCGGCGAGACGTAGCCGAAGCGCTGCAGCGCCGCCTGGATATCGCCTTCGACCGGTCTGGCGTCGGGACGCGGCCACAGGCCGATGCCCGCCCGTGCCAGCTCGTGCCACGGAAAACGCAGACCGGGGTCGATCTTGCGCCTGGGCGCGATGTCGGAGTGACCGACGACATTGCGCGGAACGATGGCCGGGTTGCCTTCCAGTATCGTTCGGCAAAGATCGATCAACGCGGTGATCTGCTGCGGCGGGTAGTCATGACGGTCGCCGTGGAGATTCACGATCTCGATGCCGACCGACGTGGCGTTGAGTGCTTCGCGGCCACGCCAATGCGAGCGGCCGGCGTGCCAGGCGACGCGATCTTCCGGCACCAAACGATAGATCGTGCCGTCTTCTGCCAGCACGTAGTGCGAACTGACCCGATGCTCGCGGGCACCGTCACACAGGATATCGAGCGACTCCTGCAGCGGCAGCTCCGTGTAGTGCAGCACCAGAACGTCGACCGGCGCGCCCCCGGTTCGCGGCGCATGGTTGGGCGAAGGCAGTTCGATGGGATTCACCCTCGGGCGGCGACCAGGCCGCGTTCCCGGCGCAGGCGGTCGTAGGCATCGTTGATCAGCGCCAGCTTGCGATTGGCCATCGCGATGGCCTCTTCAGGCAGTCCTTGCGCCACCAGCCTGTCGGGGTGATTGGCCCGGACCTGCCGCAACCAAGCCTCGCGTATCTGCTCATCGGTCGCCAGCGGATCGATGCCGAGAACGATGCAGGGCTCGCACTCCATGCCGCCAAGTGCGGCGGCCTTGGCGCGCTCGAAGCGCGAACTCGCGAGCCCGAAAATGCGCGCGACCTCGGCGAGATAATCCGCTTCCGCCGCATCGACCTCTCCGTCGGCACGGGCGATGCCGAACAGGCCTTCGATGACATTCTCAAGGATCTCGGGCGCATCGGGGAACAGCGCCGCGACCTGACGCGCATAGGTCTCGAAGCCTGCGGCGTCGCGCTTCGCAAGATCGAAGAAGCGCTGGACGTTTTCCTCCTCGCCCGCCGGTACGTCGAAGAACTCGCGGAACGCCGCGACTTCGGCTTCCGACACGTCGCCGTCGACCCGCGCCATCTTGGCGCCAAGGGCAATGACGCCGATGGTGAAGCCGATCTGACGCAGGCCGGGATGACCACCGTCATCGGCCGGCGGCATGGACAGCCCCAGCAACTCGGCGATGCCGAGCCCGTTCATGCCTTCCACGATCTTGTCCCAGATCTTCATGTCGAGCCTTATAGCATCAAGGAACCCAAAGCGACGCCCGCCAGCAACACCAAGGCGAGTCGACGATAAAAGCCTTCGCTGGCGAGGGGAAACAGACGCTCGCCCAGGACGCCACCCAACATTATTGCTGGGGCAAGAAAAAGGCCGTGCACGCCGGTACTCCAGCCGATCAGGTCGCGCGACGCGAATGCGGCGATTGCGAACAGGTCGACGAACACGAAATAGGTCGTGAGATTGGCGCGCACGCGCGCGGCCGAATCTTTTCCTGCCAGATAGTAAAACGCGATCGGCGGCCCAGCCATTCCCGAGAGTCCATTCAAAAAGCCGCTGGTCGCACCGGCTGCAAATGTGGTCGCAACGTTCGGCCGTCCCCGGAACCGCCAGCCGCTCGCCAGGAGGACGACGGCCGACAGGACGATCGCCGAGATCACCCAGCGCATCGGCTCCGGCTCGGTATGGGTCAGGGCCACATTACCGAGCGGCACACCGAAGGCAGCGGCCAGCAACAGCAGGCCGATCCGCCGCCAGTCGACGAGCCGCACCACCCGGGGCAGCAGCGGCAGCGCCACCGCAATCTCCAGCAGCAAACAAAGGGCGATCCCGACGGCGGGTCCGTAGAGGGCTGAAAATATCGGCGTCATCAGCATTGCCGCCCCGAATCCGGCAAAACCCCGCACCATGCCGGCAACGATCGCAACGACGGCCGAAATCAGGAAAGGAACAGTCAACAGGTCGGGCATGGCGGCCGGACGCTATCATTGCCGCGGCGGCGCCCGAGCATCATATAATGCAGGCCATGCCCTCAAAGAATCTCGCGGTCTCGGCCGTCCCACTCCTCATGCCGTACATCCAGCGGCGACCCGAAACGGTCGGCGGCAAACCTTTCAAGCTGGTGTCCGACTACACGCCGGCCGGCGACCAACCCGAGGCGATCCGCCAGTTGCTCGGCGGCGTGTCGGAGGGCGAGCGCGATCAGGTACTGCTGGGCGTCACCGGGTCGGGCAAGACCTTCACCATGGCCAATGTGATCGCCACGACCGGCAAGCCGGCACTGGTGCTGGCGCCCAACAAGACGCTGGCCGCGCAACTGTGGAGCGAGATGAGGGGATTCTTCCCCGAGAACGCGGTCGAGTACTTCGTATCGTACTACGACTATTACCAGCCCGAAGCCTATGTCGCGCGGACCGATACCTACATCGAGAAGGATTCGTCGATCAACGAGCAGATCGACCGCATGCGCCATTCCGCAACGCGCGCGCTGATGGAGCGCGACGACGTGATCATCGTCGCCTCCGTCTCCTGCATCTACGGCATCGGCCCGCTGGAGAACTACCAGGCGATGACCTTCCGCCTGTCCAAGGGCGAGAAGGTCGACCGTTCTACCCTGCTCCGCCGCTTCGTCGAGCAGCAGTACAAGCGCAACGACAATGCCTTCCAGCGCGGTACCTTTCGCGTGCGCGGCGACACCGTCGACCTGTTTCCCGCCCACTATGAAGACAAGGCATGGCGCATCGAACTGTTCGGCGACGAGATCGAATCGATCGTCGAGTTCGACCCGCTGACCGGCGAGAAGACGGCGACGCTCTCCGACATCGTGGTCTATGCCAACAGTCACTACGTGACGCCGCGCCCGACCATGCAGCACGCCATCCAGCAGATCAAAACCGACCTCAAGCAGCGGCTCGACGAGTTCAACCGCGCCGGCCGGTTGCTTGAGGCGCAGCGGCTCGAGCAGAGGACAATCTTCGACATCGAGATGATGGAAACGACCGGCGCCTGCGCCGGCATCGAGAACTACTCGCGCTATCTCACCGGCCGCAAGCCGGGCGAACCGCCGCCCACCCTGTTCGAGTACTTCCCCGAGAACTCGCTGCTGGTCGTCGACGAAAGCCACGTCACGGTGCCGCAGATCGGGGGCATGTTCCGTGGCGACTTCAACCGCAAGAGCGTGCTCGCCGAGTTCGGCTTCCGCCTGCCGTCGGCGATCGACAACCGGCCGCTGAAGTTCGAGGAATGGGAAGCGCTGCGGCCGCAGACCATGTTCGTCAGCGCCACACCCGGGCCGTGGGAGATGGAGCGCACCCAGGGCGCCTTCATCGAGCAGGTGATCCGGCCGACCGGCCTCATCGATCCGACGGTGATCGTCCGTCCGGTCGAGAAGCAGGTCGACGACCTGATCGCCGAATGCAAGGAGTGTGCGAAGAAGGCCCAACGGGTGCTGGTCACGGTGCTGACCAAGCGCATGGCCGAGGACCTCGTCGAGTATCTGCACGAGGCCGGCATCCGCTGCCGTTACCTGCATTCCGACATCGACACGCTGGAGCGCATTGAAATCATCCGCGATCTCCGGCTGGGTGCGTTCGACGTGCTGGTCGGCATCAACCTGCTGCGCGAGGGTCTCGATATTCCCGAATGTGCGCTGGTGGCCATCCTCGACGCCGACAAGGAAGGCTTCCTGCGCTCGCCGACCTCGCTGGTGCAGACGATCGGCCGCGCCGCGCGCAACGTCGAGGGTCGGGTCATCCTCTATGCCGACAAGATGACCGACTCGATCAAGTACGCCATCGCCGAAACCGACCGCCGCCGCGCCAAGCAAACCGCCTACAACGAGGCCCACGGCATCACCCCGGCCTCGATCAAGAAGAACATTTCCGAGATCCTGCAATCGACCGCCGAACGCGACCATTACACGATCGACACCGGGGTTTCGGGCGACGTCCAACTGGTCGGGCACAATCTGCGCAGCCACATCGCCGAACTCGAAAAGCGCATGCGCGATGCCGCCGCCAACCTCGAGTTCGAGGAAGCCGCCCGCATCCGCGACGAAATCCGCCGCCTCGAGGCCCACGAACTCGAATTGCCGGGCCAGGCCGCTTCGGCCAACGTCGGCGTTCACCTCGGCAAGATGCAGCATTCCCGCGTCTTCCGTGGCGTGCGCACCGGCTCGGGCGCCGGCGGCCGGCCGGGCCGGCGCAGCGGCCGCTAGGAGATTCCGGATGCCCTCGCGGATTCTGGCAGCGCTGCTTGTCTTCATATTCGTCTGGCCGGCTGCCGCACAGGATGGCCAACGCGAGCAGATCGTGCGCCTTCCCGGGCCGGGCGGGACGACGCTTCTCGCCACAGTGATGCGGCCACCTGCCGAGGCCCGCCAGCCGTTGGTGGTGATCAACCACGGATCGCCGGCCAATGGATCGCAGCGCGCCAGCATGACGCCGCCGCGGTTCACCACTCTGTCGTCGTGGTTCCTCGCGCGCGGCTATGTCGTGGCCCTGCCGTTGCGGCGCGGCTACGGCGAAAGCGGCGGCGGATGGGCCGAGGCCTACGGCCGCTGCGACACGCCCGACTATTTCAGCGCCGGACTGCAAGGCGCGGCGGACATCCAGGCCACCATCGACTTCATGCGCCGCCAACCCTACGTGGCATCCGATCGCACGATCGTCGTCGGCCAGTCGGCAGGCGGCTGGGCGACGGTCGCGCTTTCAAGCCTCAACCCGCCCGGCGTATTGGGCATGATCAACTTCGCCGGCGGGCGCGGCGGCCACCAGAAGCTGCCGGGCGGCAGTCTCGGCAATTGCACGCCGTCCGCCCTGGTCCAGGCCGCAGCCAGGTACGGCGCCACGGCGCGGGTGCCGTCGCTGTGGATCTACACCGCCAACGACAGCTTCTTCGGCCCGGATCTCGCCGGCCGCATGGCCGCCGCCTACGACGCGGCCGGCGGCAAGGCGAACTACAAGGCGCTGCCGGCGTTCGACCGCGATGGCCACAGCCTTGCCAGTTCCAGCAGCGGCGTTTCGCTGTGGAGCCCGCTGATCGAGAGTTTCCTCGCCGGCCTCAGGTAGGCCGCTATAGTCCGCGGCGGGATGAACGCCGCACCGACCGACCTCCGCCGTTACCTGATCGCGCTCGTCTCGCTCACCCTCGTGCAGGTCATCGCGACGCTGGCCTTCAACCAGGCCTCAGTGCTGGCACCGGCAGCGGCGCCCGAACTCGGCGTCGATGCCACCGACGTCGCCTACTATGTCTCGCTGGTCTATCTCGCGGCCATGATCTCGACTCTGGGCGGCGGCGCCATCAGCCGGCGCACCGGCCCGGTCCGCTTCATTCAGATCGGGTTGGTGATCGCCGCCGCCGGCTCCTTCATCTTTGCCGCCGGCGGGCTGGCGATCGCCGCCGTATCGGCCTTCGTGGTCGGCCTGGGCTCGGGCCCGCTCACCGTCGCCAGTTCCCACATCCTGGCACGGGTGTCGCCGCGGCGGCTGGCCAACGTCACCTTTTCGCTGAAGCAGAGCGGCGTGCCGCTGGGCTTTGCCATCTGCGGCGCGGTGCTGCCGAGCCTGGCGCTCGACCTCGGCTGGCGCTGGGCGGCGGCATCCGTAGGCGCCATCACGCTGCTCACGGCGGTGGCGATCCAGCCGTTGCGCGCGCTCTACGACGACGAACGCCACGAGGGCGGCCCACGCCGCCTGCTGCCCAGCATCGCCGAGATCCTCGAGCCATTGCGGCTGGCCTGGCGCGATCCGATCCTGCGGCCGACCTGCTTCGTCGGCATGCTGTTCGCCGCGACCCAGGCCATCGTGGTGAATTTCACCGTCGTCTACGCCGTCGATGGCCTGAAGATGTCCTACGTGCTGGCCGGTGCCCTGCTGTCGGCAGCGACGGTCGCCGGCGCGATCGGCCGCATCTTCTGGGGCGCGGTGGCCGACCTGCTGCGCCGGCCCTCGGCAGTGCTGGCGGGCATCGGCGCCATCATCACGGTCGCCGCCACGGTGATGGCCTTCTCGACTCCCGCCTGGCCGACGACCGCAGTCTACGTCGTCTGGACGATCCTGGGCGGCACCGCGGTCGGCTGGAATGGCGTGTTCATCGCCGAGGCCGCCTCCCGCGCCCCGCCCGGCCGGGCCGCCGAATTCACCGGCGCCACCCAGCTCTTCGTGTTCGGCGGCGCGCTGCTGTCGCCGCTGTTGTTCCGCGGCGTGCTGGCCTTCACCCAGTCCTATGCCGCGGGCTATCTCCTCCTCGCCGGCGGCGTCGCCGTATGCTCGGTCGTGCTGGCGCGGGCGGCGCGGCGATGAGCGAGCGCCGCACCTTCGGCCTGGCGCTGGGGGCGATGATGGCGGTGCAGATGCTGACGGCGATGCTGCAGCAGTCGGTGCCGGTGATGGCCCCGGTCGCCGCCCCCGCGCTCGGCCTCGCCAAGCAGGATGTCGGCTACTACACCGCGCTCACCTTCCTGGGCGCCAACTTCTCTGCGGTCGCTGGCGGCATCATGGCGGCGCGCTGGGGTGCGGTGCGCACCAGCCAGGTGGCGCTCGGCACCTGCGGACTGGCGCTCGTGCTGTTCGGTTCGGCCTGGCTGCCGCTGATCGTCCTCGCCTCGTGGCTGATGGGCATCGGCTACGGGCCGGCCACACCGGCCAGTTCGCAGGTCCTGTCGCGACTCACCCCGCCCCGCTTCGCCAACCTCGTGTTCTCGATCAAGCAGACCGGCGTGCCGCTCGGCTACGTGCTGGCCGGCCTGGTGGTGCCGCTGCTGGTGACGCTGTGGACGTGGCAGATCGCGGCGGTGGCGCTGGGCGGCGGCTGCATCGTGCTTGCCGGTGCATTGGAGCCGCTGCGCGGCCGGCTCGATGTCGAACGCCACGGCACCGCGCCGCCGCTCGGCCGGGCAATCCGCGGCTTCTTCGATCCCGTCGTCGCGGTATGGCGGCATCCGGTGATGCGCCGGCTCGCTCTGGTGTCGTTCGTCTTCGCCTCGACCCAGGTGAGCGTGATCGCCTTCCTGGTGGTCTATCTCGAAGACGACCTCGGCTTCAGCCTGGTCGACGCCGGCCTGCTGCTGGCGGTCGGCACCGCCTGCGGCGCGGTCGGCCGCATCGCCTGGGGGTTGCTGGCCGATGCCACGGCCAGGCCGTTGCTGGTGCTGGCCGGCCTCGCCGCCGGCATGACTGCCGCCTCTCTGCTTCTGGCCGCGGCCCAGCCGGGCTGGTCGTTCGGCGCGGTGGCTGCGGTGGCGGCGCTGGCGGGCATCACCATGGTGGGCTGGAACGGTGTCTATTTCGCCGAGATCGCGCGCCAGGCGCCGCCAGGCCTGGCCGGCACCATGACCGGCGGCGCCACCTTCTTCACCTACTCCGGCCCGCTGATCGTGCCGCCGCTGTTCAGCCTGCTGCTCGGCTGGTTCGGCTCCTTCGCCCTGAATTATGCCCTCGCCGCCGCCGCCAGTGCCGCGGCCGGGTTGGTGCTCTGGCGCCTGCACGAACGTGGGCGGACCGGCAGCCCGGCTGTCGCACCCAAAGGTGTCACACCAGGTTGAGACAAATGTTGTGACACAGGTTGAGCGCCCACCTGTGACATCGCGGAAATTCGACCCTGCGGCCCCGCCTCGGGCAGCCACAGACGACCGTCAAAACAGCTCTCGGATGCGTTGCCCGCACCTCGGTCCACCCCACCTGCCGGACGGATCGTCGGC
>CALDNT010000306.1 GCA_937915145.1 uncultured Reyranella sp. | reverse complement strand
TTAGTCCGTTCGGAGAACCATGAAACCGACCGATGCCGCGCCCCGGGCCGCCGCCAATTCCAACCTGGCGGTGGCACCAGATCCCAGTTCGCCGCTGCGGCGGCGCGAGGGCCCGGCGATGCGCGGCGCGCGGCATGTCTGGAACGCGGCGATCTCGCTTCTTCTGGGAACGATGGTCGGCGTCATGGGCTACCAGTTCGCAGCCGATGCCATCGCCCGGCTGTGGCCCGAAACCGCTTTCGTCGCCGAGGCGGCACGGGGGCTGTTCTGGCTTCTGGGGCTCGGAGCCACCGGTGTGCTGTTCTTCTCGTACTACCTCGACGACAATGCCCGTTAGCGCGTAAAACGGCCGCCATGGCCAAAGCAAAAACATCCTCCCCCGACACCAACCTTCTCTCCGATCTCCTGAAATGGGCAAAAGCCGCCGGCGCCGACGCTGCCGACGCGCTCTACGTCAACGGCGAGTCGATCTCGGTCGCCCAGCGGCTTGGCCGGCGAGAGAAGCTCGAGAGCAGCGAGGGCCACGATCTAGGCCTGCGCGTGTTCGTGGGCCGGCGCCAGGCCTTCGTTTCCTCGACCGACTTCGATGCCAAGACGCTGCGAGCGGTCGCCCAGCGCGCCGTCGATATGGCGCGCGCGGTGCCGGAGGATCCGGTCTGTGGCATCGCGCCGGAAGAGCTGCTGGTCCGGTCCTGGCCCGATCTCGATCTCGACGACAAGCGCCGGCCCTCGGTCCGCAAGTTGCTGGCTCTGGTTGCGGAGACCGAGGACGCCGCGCGCGCGGTCAAAGGCGTCACCAATTCCGAGGGCGCCGAGGCCGGCTGGGGCCGCTCCTCCGTCATGCTGGCGGCCAGCAACGGGTTTTCCGGCGGCTACAGCCGCGGCGGCTGGTCGCTGTCCTGCGCGGTGGTCGGCGGCGAAGGCACCGGCATGGAACGCGACTATGAATGGACCAGCGCGGTCCACTTCGAGGATCTGATGGCGCCATCCCGCGTCGGCCGCAACGCCGGAAAGTTCGCGGTCCGCCGTCTCAATCCACGCAAGGCGGCAAGCGCTCGGGTTCCAGTGATCTATGACCGCCGCGTCTCGGGTGGCCTTGTCGGTCATTTGTCGAGCGCCATCAACGGCCGCGCCGTGGCGCGCGGCACCTCGTTCCTGAAAGACAAGATGGGCGCCAAGATCTTCGCCGACGGCATCCGCATTCTCGACAATCCGCGGCGCTTGCGCGGCCTCGGCAGCCGGCCGTTCGACGCCGAAGGACTGGCGACCAAGCGCATGGCCGTGATCGACGACGGCGTGCTGACCACCTGGTTGCTCGACCTGGCGGCCGCGCGCCAGCTCAAGCTGAAGCCGACCGGCCATGCCTCGCGCGGTGTCTCCGGCCCGCCCTCGCCCAGCACCTCGAATTTCTACCTCGAGAAGGGCAAGCTCCCGGTCGACGAACTGATTTCTGATATCAAAAGCGGGCTTTTCATCACCGACCTGATCGGCTTCGGCATCAACGGCGTCACCGGCGACTACAGCCGCGGCGCCTCGGGTTTCTGGATCGAGAAAGGCAAGCTCGCCTGGCCGGTAAGCGGTATCACGGTGGCCGGCAACCTCAAGGACATGTTCCTCAACATGACGCCAGCCAGCGACCTGCAATTCAAGGGCGCGACCAACGCGCCGACAGTGAGAATTGAAGGGCTGACGGTCGCCGGCTCGTGATAAACTCTACGGCATGAACCCCTTCTCCAGAATCACGATCTTCGCCGCAACGACGGCGCTCCTTGCAGGTCCGGCCTTCGCCCAAAGCGGCGATTACCGCGATTGCCTACAGACCATCAAAACCGAGGCGATGCGCCAGGGCGTGCCCGGTGGCATCGCCGACAAGGCGTTCCAGGGGCTGACACCGGACCAGAAGGTGATCGACCTCGATTCGCGCCAGCCGGAATTCTCGCTGACCTACGGCAAGTATGTCGGCAACACCGTGACGGCCGATCGTATCGTAAAGGGCCAGCAGCGGATGGCGCAGCACCGCGCCCTGCTCGATGCGCTGCAGGCCGAATACGGCATCCCGCCGCAGTACATCATGGCGTTCTGGGGCATCGAGACCAACTACGGCTCCTTCATGGGCGACTTTCGCGTCGTGCGCTCGGTGTCGACCTTGGCCTGCATGACCAAGCGTACGGCCTTTTTCAGCAACGAGACTGTCCAGGCCCTGCGCATCCTGAACATGAACCACATGACCAGTGGCGAGATGCGCGGCTCGTGGGCAGGCGCCATGGGCAACATGCAGTTCATGCCGTCGACCTTCACCAAATGGGCGGTCGACCGAGATGGCAACGGCAAGATCGATATTTGGAACAGCCTGCCCGACGCCTTCGCCTCGGCGGCCAACTTCCTGCGCGGCATCGGATTCAAACCCGGCCTGCCATCGAGTGAAGAAGTGGTGCTGCCCAACGGCTTCCCGCTCGACCAGGCCGACAGCTCGGTCGAAAAGCCGGTGCGCGCGTGGGCAGCGATGGGCATCAAAAAGGCCGGCGGCGCCGCGCTGCCGGCGGTCGATGATGCCGCGTCGATCCTGCTGCCGGCCGGCTTCCGCGGCCCCGCCTTCATCATCTACCCGAACTTCAAGGCGGTGATGAACTGGAATCGCTCGACACTGTACGCCCTGTCCGTCGGGATACTCGCCCGCCAGATCGCAGGCGGCCCCGGAGTCATGCAGGCCGCGCCATCGGACGACGAACCCTTGTCCCGCAGCACCGTAATCGACATCCAAGACCGGTTGGCGAAGCTCGGCCTCTACAAGGACGACACCGACGGGCTTCTGGGTCCCAAGACACGCTCGGCGCTGAGACTGTTCCAGCAGCAGACCGGTCTGCCAGCCGACGGCCATCCCACTGCGGAGTCTGTCCGGCGACTGCAATCCGTGCGCTAGGCCGGCCGTAGCAGCCGCACGGCTCCTGCGGCGAGGGCGATCGTTACCGGCAAGGTGAGGGCATCGTCACCGTCGATCTGCACGGGCTGGCAACGCTGCTCGCCCGCCGTGCTCAGGACCGAAACACGAATGTCGCGCCCTGCGATCACGCGATACCCCGCCGTACGCGACAGTCGGCCAAGCAGCAGAGCAAGGCCAAAGCGCAGCGTTTGCGAACGCCCCCAACGCTCGAACAGACACACGTGAAGCAGTGGGTTTCCCAGTCCCGCATCGGGCGCCACGACGTAGGGGCCGGCGTAGTGCCGGCCATGCGTCACGATCACCGACGCTGCCTCGTGGCGCGTGCCGTCGATCTCCACGGCATAGCGCACCGGCCGGTACCGGCGCACCTCGACCAGCGAACGCCAGACATACGCGGCGCGACCCAGCCGCCGCTTGAGCGGCGCGCTCACCCCGGCAACGACCTTGGCGTCGAAGCCGGCGCCCGCCATCAGCGAGAACTGCCGCGCCCGGCCGACACCCTTGGCTTCGCCCGGTCGCATCAGGATTTCCTGGCCGGCCGTCAGCGTCCGGGCGAGGGCAATGGCCGAGAACCTGAGACCCAACTCGTGCGCTAGCACATTGGCCGTACCGAGCGGCACGATACCCAACGCTGGCCCGGCCGCACCGCGCTGGACAAGGCCGTTGACCACCTCATTGATCGTGCCATCGCCGCCGGCCACGGCGATCACGGCATAACGCGCAGCATCGCAGGTCTCGGCTATTCGCCTCGCATCGCCCGCCGCGGCGGTCTCGATCAAATCAACTGTCCAGCCCAGTTCGCGCACGCGACGCACCACGGCGTCGACCAACCCGCGACGGCGGCGGCCGGCGGTTGGATTGAGAATGAGCAGGACGGCTCGGACCGAGGGGAATGTCATCTAACTGTCACAACCGATTCACGGCCACGCAACGGCCTCCTTACACAATCGGCTGCGTGTTGTGCAATCGCGCACGACAGATTTAGTGGTGATCGAGTCTTATCCACATGTCCGCGGCCGAGCGTCATCAACCTGCCCGCCATCGCGCCATCTTCCTGTCCGATATCCATCTCGGGACACGCGGATGCCAGGCCGAACTGTTGCTCGACTTCCTGCGGAAGAACGAGAGCGAACATCTCTACCTCGTTGGCGACATCGTCGACGGTTGGCGCCTGAAGCGCTGGTGGCACTGGCCGCAATCGCACAACGACGTCGTGCAGAAAATCCTGCGCAAGGCGCGCAAGGGCACCAACGTGGTCTACATCCCCGGCAACCACGACGAGGCCGCCCGGCAGTACTGCCAGCTCACCTTCGGCGACGTGCAGGTCGCCGAAGAGGCAATCCATACGACGCCGGAAGGCCGCAAGCTTCTCGTGATCCACGGCGATCAGTTCGACGGCATCGTGCGCTACGCCCGCTGGCTGGCCATTCTGGGCGACTGGGCATACGCCTCGGCCCTGCGCCTCAACACGCTGTTCAATTGGGGTCGCCGCCGGCTTGGCATGCCCTACTGGTCGCTGTCGGCGTTCCTGAAGCACAAGGTCAAGAACGCCATGCAGTTCATCGCTGACTACGAAAATGCGGTAGCCAGCGAAGCGCGCCGGCGCGGCGTCGATGGCGTGGTCTGCGGCCACATCCATCACGCCGAGATTCGCACCATCGATGGCATCCTCTACTGCAACGACGGCGACTGGGTCGAGAGCTGCACGGCACTGGTCGAGGATTTCGACGGACGCCTGCGCATTTTGAACTGGGCCGAGGAACGACGGCGGCAGGCACAGGTGCTGACACTGGCGCCGGCGCGGCTGGCGGCTGAATGAGCCGGATGCGCATCGCCATCGTCTCCGATGCATGGCGCCCGCAGATCAACGGTGTCGTCCGTACCATCGAGACCGTAGCCCAGATCCTGCGGACCGAGGGCCACGAGGTGGAAGTATTCGGTCCCGACCGCTTCCATACCCTGCCCTGCCCGACTTATCCTGAAATCCGCCTGTCGCTGCTGCCTTCGGCGCGGCTTAGCCACATGCTGAAGCTGTTCGCGCCCGATGCGATCCACCTCGTCACCGAAGGCCCGCTCGGCTGGGCGGCCCGGGCATTCTGCCTGAAGCGCGGCATTCCGTTCACTTCGGCCTATCACACGCGCTTTCCCGAATATGTCCGCGCCCGTGTCCGGATCCCTCTCGCCTGGAGCTACGCCTTTGTCCGGCGGTTCCATGCGCCGTCAGCGGCCGTGCTGGTGGTGGCGCAGTCGATTCGCGACGAATTGGCTTCGTGGGGTTTCAGGAATCTCGTGCCATGGTCGCGTGGCGTCGACATCGCGGCTTTCCGGCCGCGGCCCCGCGAGGCACATGACGGTGCACGGCCGATCTGGCTCTATGCTGGTCGAGTTGCCATCGAAAAGAACATCAAGGCCTTCCTCGATCTCGACCTGCCCGGCACCAAGTGGGTGGTGGGTGGTGGTCCCCAGCTCGCCGAGCTCAAGCGCCGCTACAAAGGCATCCAGTTCTTCGGAACGGTAGACACCAAAGAACTATCGATGCGGTACGCCCAGGCCGACTGCTTCGTGTTCCCCAGCCGCACCGATACCTTCGGCCTCGTCATGGTCGAGGCACTGGCCTCCGGCGTGCCGGTGGCGGGCTATCCGGTGCCCGGTCCGCTCGACATCGTCACCGTGCCCGCCGTGGGCGCGATCGACGAGGATCTGCGTACGGCCTGCCTCGCCGCGGTAACAGGCAATCCCGTCGCCTGCCGCCGCCACGCCGAATCCTTCACCTGGTCGAGCTGCGCCGAGCAGTTCCTGGCGACCCTTCACCCCATTCCGCGCACCGCCTGGCAGCCGCTTAAGCGCAGGGTACGGCCCGACGCGGCCGCGTCCTGAGCCAGCCGATCGACGAACAGCAACACCGGTCTTGTCATTTAGATAGTTAGCGTACTATGTTAATGAGATGTCGCGCCAAGCCCACTCGGATTTCGGTTTCCATGTCGCCCGGATCGCGCGACGTCTTCGCCAGACCGTCGATGCCGAACTCCATGCCTTTGGATTGACCGAGGCGACGTGGCGGCCGCTAGCCTATGTAGGCCGCCTGGGCGACGGCGTGCGGCAAAAGGAACTGGCCTTCGCACTCGGGATCGAGGGGCCCTCGTTGGTCCGCCTGCTCGATAGTCTCGAGCGCCGCGGCCTGATCGAGCGACGTGAAGAAGAGACCGACCGTCGCGCACGCGGCATCCATCTCACGCGTGCCGGTCGCGAACTGGCGGTGCGGGTGGCGAAAGTGGGCGCCGAGATCCAGTCTCGCCTGCTGGCCAGCGTGCCGCCGGCCGACCTCGAAATCTGCCAGCGCGTGCTGGCCAACATCGAACGCGAACTGGACGAGCGGCTTGACCAGCCGGCGGCACAGCGGACCTGAAATGACGACGGGGTGAATCCAAGTCGACACCAAGAGGTGACTCCAAGTCGACACCAAGAATCGCAGAACGGGAGGAAGCAATGAGCCAGACCGAGATCAATGCACCCAATCTATGGCGCCTGGAGACTCCCGGCGCTGCCGGATGGTCGCGCAGCGCCCGTCCCAATGCTGCGAAGAAATACTTCATGGTCTCGGCCGACGGCCACGCCAACGAGCCGGCGACCCTGTGGGTCGACCGTATGGACAAGAAATATCACGAGCGCCTGCCGCGCGTGGTGACCGACAAGGACGGTGTACAGTGGCGCTACTGCGAAGGCTACCGGCCCGACCGGCTGCGCCTGTCGACGCTGGAAGGCGAGGACATGGCACGCAACAAGGCCGGCGCCGATCCGCTGGGCCGCCTTGCCGACCACGACCGCGACGGCATCGACGTCGAGCTGATCTTCCCGAACAAGGGCCTCGCCATGTGGGCGACGCCCGACCCGCAGTTCGCCATGGCACAGTGCCGGGTGTGGAACGACTGGGCCTGGGAACAGTTCGGCACCCACCAGGACCGCATGATCCCGGCAGGCTCGATCGCGACCGGCGATCTCGAAGGCTCGATCGCCGAGGTACAGCGTCTGGCCAAGCTCGGCTTCAAGTGCCTCACGCTGCCGTGCAAGCCGATCTGGGGCGGCCATGAGAGCAGCCACGTCAACTACAACCTGCCGCACTTCGATCCGCTGTGGGCGGCGATCGCCGACGCCAACCTGCCGATCACCTTCCACGTCTCCACGGGACGCGACCCGCGGGCGGCGCGCGGCAACGGCGGTGCGGTGGTGAATTACGTGTCGCATTCCCTCTCGCCCACCATCGAACCGGTGGCCAACCTTTGCGCCTCGGGCGTGCTTGAGCGCTTCAAGACGCTGCGCTTTGCGACCATCGAGGCCGGCATCGGTTGGGTGCCATGGCTGCTCGATGCCATGGACGAAGCCTACAAGAAGCATCACTTCTGGGTGCGGCCGAAGCTGCAGGGTCTGCCCAGCGACTATTATCGCGCCCACGGCTTCTCCTCGTTCCAGGAAGACCGTGCCGGCCTCGCGTTAGCCGAGCAGTACGGCCTCGACGCCAACTTCATGTGGGCCAACGACTACCCGCATCACGAAGGCACCTGGCCGCATTCGGCGGAAGCGATCGAGCGCACCATGGGACAGTTGTCAGACGGCGCCCGGGCCCGGGTGCTCGGTCTCAACTGCGCCCGCTTTCTCGGGATCGACGTCCCACCGCGCTACCGCGCCAACTGAGCCATGAGCAAGCGCACGCTCCGCGGCCAGGTGGCCGTCATCGGTATCGGTGAGACCACCTACTACAAGCACGGCAAGTCGCCGGTCTCCGAATTCAAGCTGGCCCTGCAGGCGATCCTGGCCGCCTGCAAGGACGCCGGCCTCGATCCCCGGAAGATCGACGGCTTCGCCTCCTACTCCAACGACCGCAACGACCCATCGCGGCTCGCCGCCGCGCTGGGCCTGCCGGCGCTGCGCTTCTCCAACATGAACTGGGGCGGCGGCGGCGGTGGTGGCTCGGCCGCCATGGGCAACGCGGCGGCCGCAGTCGCCTGCGGCATCGCCGATTGCGTCGTGGTGTTCCGCGCTCTCGCGCAGGGGCAGTTCCAGCGCTTTGGCGCAGCCCCTCCCGGCGGCAGCGCCACCGGCGAGGCCGCGCTCAACGCACCCTACGGCGTGATGTCGCCTGCCCAGCGCTACGCCATGCGGGCCATGCGCTTCCTGCACGAGAACCGGATCGCCGATAGCGCGCAACGGGCGATCGCGCTGGCGTCCTACCACCACGCCCAGTCCAATCCGCGCGCGGTGATGCACGGACGGCCGCTGACCGCCGAGGCCTACGACGCCTCGCGCTGGATCGTGGAGCCATGGCGCCTGTTCGACTGCTGCATGGAAAACGACGGTGCCGCGGCGTTGATCGTGGTGCCGGCCGAGCGGGCGCACGATTTTGGCCAGAAGCCCGCCTACCTGCTGGGCTCGGCGCAGGGATCGGAGTATCGCAACGCGGCGCGCGGTCACAACGCGCCGCTTTATGCCACGTCGAGCTTCACCACCGTGGCGCCACAGCTCTACGACATGGCCGGGGTCAAGCCCGCCGATGTCGACGTCGTGCAGAGCTACGAGAACTTCACCGGCGGCGTGCTGATGAGCCTGGTCGAGCACGGCTTCTTCAAGGCCGAGGAAGCCAACGACTTCCTCAAGCCGGAGAACCTCCTGGCACCGTCGGGCAAGCTGCCGCTCAACACCTCGGGGGGCAATCTGGCCGAGTGCTACATGCACGGACTGGAACTGCAGGTCGAGGCGGTGCGCCAGCTGCGCGGCCAGTCGACGTCGCAGGTGCCCGATGCCGAGGTCTCGCTGGTGATCTCCGGTCCGATGGTAACACCGGTCTCCAGCATGATCCTGGGTACGGAGGCAACGCTGTGAGCTATCTTCCGAACGGACTGCCGGCGCCCGAGCCGGAGAGCGACGGCCTCGATAAGCCCTACTGGGATGGAACGCGGCGCGGTGAGCTCAAGGTCCAGCGCTGCAAGGGCTGCGGCACTTTCCAGTGGGGGCCGGAATGGATCTGCCACAAGTGCCTGTCCTTCGATCTCGACTGGCACAAGGTTTCCGGCAAGGGCCGCATCTACAGCTGGGAAAGGCCATGGCATCCAGTCCATCCGGCGTTGCAGGGCCACGGCCCCTACATCGTCGTGCTGGTCGAACTGCCCGATGCCGGCAATGTGCGCATGTTGGGCAACCTGCTGGGCGATCCCAAACAGGACGTGCAGATCGGCGCCGAGGTCGAAGCCGTCTTCGAGCCGCATGACGATGCCAAGTCTCCCTTCACACTGGTACAGTGGAGGCTGACGTAGTCCGTTAGGCGAGCGAAGGAGATGCCTTGGAGACGTTCGACGTTCAGAGCGCCGCCTACCATCGCAACCCCTATCCCACGCTGGCGCGGCTTCTGGCGGCAGGCCCCATGGTCGCCTGGAAGATGCCGCTGCTCGGCCAGGTCCACTGGGCGACAAGCTTCGAGTCGGCGTCCGACTTTCTGAAAGGCGCTGACAGGTTCGCGGCCGACGGACGCAACGCCGGCAAGCGCAATTCCCTGGGCATTCGCTGGGTTCCCCGCACGCTCCGCATCCTGATGCAGAACATGCTGCTGATGGACGAGCCCGACCATCGACGGCTGCGCAAGCTTGTCGATGCGCCCTTCCACAGAGGCTGGATCGACGCCTACCGGCCGACCATTGCCGGGATCGCCGACCGGCTGCTCGACGAGATCCAGTCGCGCGGCGAGCGCGACATCGTTCCCGGATTCGCCCGCGCCCTTCCGCTCGAGGTGATCTGCGAGATTTTAGGTCTCCAGGGCGATCGCCGGCAGTTCATGGCGTGGATGGCAAATTTCAGCGGCGCGATGAATGCCTGGACGCTGATCCGCGTCATTCCGGCTCTCAGGAAGATGATGGCCTATCTCCGGCGCGAGATCGATCGCGTCCAGGTCGAGCAGCCGCCATGCCTGCTGACGGAAATCGTCAACGCCGAGGCCGATGGCGACCGGATGACCGACGACGAAATGATGTCGATGGTCGTACTGCTGTTCGCGGCCGGCCACGAAACCACGACGCACCTGCTGTCGAGCGGCATCCACGCACTGCTGACGCACCGGGACCAGCTCGAACTGCTGAAAGCCGACGCCTCGCGTGCGCCGCAGGCGGTCGAGGAGATCCTGCGCTATTGCTCGCCGGTGCAGGCGACCAAGCCGCGCATGGCGCGCCGGGACATGGAGTTCCACGGAACGCGGCTCAAGCGCGGCGACAGGGTGATGGCAATGCTGGCCTCCGCGAACGTCGATCCAGCGGCCTTCGACGATCCGCTGCGTTTCGATATCCTGCGCGACGGCAAGAATCGCCACGTCGGTTTCGGCGGCGGACTCCATCTGTGCCTCGGCATACATCTCGCCCGCGCCGAAGCGCAGATCGCCCTCGAACGGCTGTTTGCCCGATGGCCCGACGTGCGGCTCGCCGTGCCGGATGACGAGTTGAGATGGCAGCCGCGGTTGGGCATGCGCGGTCTTGCGTCGCTACCGCTCGCGTGGTCCTGACGTTCCAGCCGGCATTGAACTTTGCGGTTGTGGTTCCTATGTCGACGGCATCCCGCAGGAGATCTCGTCAGGAGGTCCGATGGCAGCGCTCAATCACCTCATCGTTCCGGCCAGGGACAAGCACGCCTCGGCGCAATTTCTGGCCGACATCCTCGGAGTGAGCGTGGAGCCACCCTGGGGACACTTCGTGCCGGTGCGCACCGCCAATGGCGTGACGCTCGACTTCGTCGATTCCAAGGACGTGCGCACACAGCACTATGCTTTTCTCGTCGACGACGCTGAGTTCGATGCCGGAATCGCCAAACTGCAGGCGCGCGACATCCCCTACTTCTCCCATCCGGACAAGAGCGGCGCCGGCGAGATCAACCGTTACTGGGGCGGCCGCGGAGTCTATTTCGAAGACCCCAACGGGCACCTGCTCGAATTGATCACCAAGCCCTACGGCGACCTCGCCGACCTGCGTTAGGCTGGCCAGGTTGGCGGTTCGCCGGCCTTGATCCAGGCGGCATAGTCCTTCTTGGTCTGGTCGTTGGGCGGATAGACGCCGGGAATTTCCCGGCCCTGGCCGATGCGGATGGCGACGAACTTCTCCAACCGCTCCTGTTCGAAGGAATCGCGCGCCACCTCGTCGGCAATATTGCGCGGCACGACGATGGCGCCGTCCTCGTCGGCCACGATCACGTCACCGGGATAGACCGCCACGCCGCAAATCCCGACAGGCGTCTGGACCTCGACGGGATGCAGATGGTTCATGCTGGGCGGCGCCGCCGCAGCGGTGCAATAGACCGGAAAGTCGAACTTGCCGATCACCGGCGTGTCGCGCATGGCGCCATCGCTCAACACTCCGGCGACGCCGCGCACCTTGAGCCGGAGCGCCAGGATGTCCCCCAGCGTACCCGAACGCGTATTGCCCTCAGTGCCGATCACCAGCACGCAACCGGCCGGCGTATCCTCGATCGCCGCACGCTGGGCGGTGGGCGGATCGTTGGGCGTCGGCGGCTTGTCGAGATCCTCGCGGCCGGGGATGTAGCGCAAGGTAAAGGCCGGCCCGACCAGCCGCGTCGCCTTCGGATTGAGTGGCCGCACGCCGTTCACCGCCGAATTGCGAAAGCCGCGCTTCAGCATCTGCATCGAGACGGTGGCGGTGCTCGCATACATGAAGTTCTTGATCGTCTCGGCCGACAGAGGCGCGGTGGTCATGTACATTTCTCCTACAAAAGTGAGCCTTGCGTGCCGCCGCCACCGTCGCGACGGCGTGGTGGCGAGGCCGGTCGCGGTGCCGAAACGGGGGCGTCCGTGGCGCGCGTATCGACGTTGCCATCGGCAAACTGAATCTTGAGGGCATCGCCTGCACGCACCCCGGCGGCAGCCAGCACCGGCGCACCGTCCTGGTCGCGCACCAGCGCAAACCCACGGCCGAGCACGGAGTGGAAGGAATAGCTTTCCATCAGCTTGGCGGCCTGTTCGACGCGTTGAAGGCCGCGTTCCAGAAGGTCGCCGCCCGCGCGCTTCAGGCGTTCGCCGAACTGGTCGAGCCGGTCGGAAGTGCGGTCGATCTTCTGCAAAGTGTCGCCCTTGAAACGTTCCATCGCGCTCCTGAGAGCGCGCGTCTCGGCAGATAGCAACTGTTCCTTGGCCGCGATGACCGCATGCGGTTCTATGAGCCGGGCTGCGGCCAGCGCCGTGGTGCGACGGTCGACGAGCTGGCGGGTGGCCAGCGCGAGGCGTTCGCCGCTGACATCCAGTCGCTGCTGGCGTTCCTCGATCAGGCGGCGTGGATCGCCGAGACCACGCACCAGACCGGCCAACTCCATCGCCTGCTCGCGCAACAGGCGGGTCATGCCGCCCGTCAGGCGCTTGGCATAGTCGAGCGTTTCGGTCACGAGGTCGGCGCGCACCGGGACGGCCATCTCGGCCGCCGCCGAGGGCGTGGGCGCCCGGCGGTCCGAGGCGAAATCGATCAGGGTAGTGTCGGTCTCGTGGCCGACTGCCGAGATCAGCGGAATCTCCGAGGCCGCGGCAGCACGGACCACGATCTCCTCGTTGAAGGCCCACAGGTCTTCCAGGCTGCCGCCGCCACGCGCCACGATCAACACGTCGGGCCGCGGCACCTTTCCGCCGACCGAAAGCCGGTTGAAGCCGGCGATGGCTGCTGCCACTTCCGCTGCGGCCTTCTCGCCCTGAACCGCAACCGGCCACACCAGCACATGGCGCGGAAAGCGGTCGGCCAGGCGATGCAGGATATCGCGGATCACCGCACCCGAAGGCGAGGTCACCACGCCCACGACTTCGGGCAGAAATGGCAACTCGCGCTTGCGGTCGGGGTCGAACAGGCCCTCGGCCTGGAGCTTCTTGCGCCGGTCCTCCAGCAGCTTCAGCAGTGCGCCTTCGCCGGCGAGTTCCAGACGATCGACGATGATCTGGTAGCGCGAGGAGCCGGCATAGGTCGTGAGCTTGCCGGTGGCGATGACCTCCAGCCCCTCCTCGATCTTGATGCCTAGCCGCGGAATGGTGCCTTTCCAGGCAACGCCGTCGATCACGGCATTCTCATCCTTGAGGCGAAAATAGCAGTGGCCGGAGCGCGGAAACGACGGCTGGCTGATCTCGCCGCGCACCCGCACGCGCGGGAACGCCGTCTCGATCTCGCGCTTGAGCGCAAAGGAGAGCTCGGAAACCGAGAATTCCGGGACGTTGCTGACGGCGGCGCCCGCAGCGCCGGGCGGATCGAGGTTATCCATGGGTGGCGTAGCCTAGCCGCTTGTGCCCACCGCGCAAACTGTGGTCAAAGCCTCGCCATGCGAATCCTGGTGGTAGGCGGCGGCGGCCGCGAACATGCGCTGTGCTGGGCGATTTCGGCCTCACCGCTTTGCACCAAACTGTTCTGCGCTCCCGGCAATGCCGGCATCGCCCAGGTTGCCGAATGCATCGACGTCGGGGCCGAGGATATTCCGGGCCAGGTGGCGCTGGCCCAGCGCCTGAAAATCGATTTTACCGTGATCGCGCCCGATGCCCCACTGGTTGCGGGCATGGCCGACGCCTTCGCCGCTGCCGGTATCAAGCATTTTGGCCCGTCCAGGTCGGCCGCCCGGCTCGAAGGTTCGAAGAGCTTCACCAAGGACTTGTGCAAGCGCTACGGCATCCCGACCGCCGCCTATGAGCGCTTCGATGACGTCGCCAAGGCAGAGGCCTATCTCAAGGCTCAGAAGACGCCGATCGTGATCAAGGCCGACGGGCTCGCCGCCGGCAAGGGCGTGATCATCGCCGAGACGACCGACCAGGCAATCGCCGCCGCGCGCGACATGCTGTCGGGCAACAGGTTCGGCGCCTCGGGATCGTCGATTGTGATCGAAGAATTCATGCAGGGCGAGGAAGTGAGCTTCTTCGTTCTGTGCGACGGCGAGGACGTGCTGCCGCTGGTCGCGGCGCAAGACCACAAGCGTGCGTTCGACGACGACAAGGGCCCGAACACCGGCGGCATGGGCGCCTATTCACCGGTGCCGATCTTCAACGCCGCGCTGCAGAAGCGCACGATGGACGAGATCGTCCTGCCGACCGTGCGCGGCATGAAGGAGCTCGGCGCACCGTTCAAAGGCGTTTTCTATGTCGGTCTGATGGTCGACCAGGGCAAGCCGCGCCTGGTCGAATACAATTGCCGCTTCGGCGATCCCGAAACCCAGCCCATGATGATGCGACTGAAATCCGACATCGTGCCGGCCCTGATCGCCTGCGCCGACGGCGGCCTCGCCCATCTCGACCTGCGCTGGTCCGACCAGGCGGCGCTCACCGTCATCCTGGCGACCAAGGGCTATCCCGATGCCTACAAGAATGGCAGCGAGATCCGCGGCCTCGCCGAGGCCGCTAAAGTCGAGGGCGTGGAAATATTCCATGCCGGGACCAAAGCCGACGGCCCGCGCATCCTGGCCAACGGTGGACGGGTTCTGAACGTCACCGCCATGGCACCCACCGTCGAGGAGGCCCGCAACAGGGCCTATCGCGCCGTCGACCTGATCGACTGGCCAGAGGGGTTTTGTCGGCGCGATATCGCATGGCGGGCAGTCGGCCGGAAATCGTGACACCCGGCCGTTATCGCCGCTAAATTGCAGCCATGCCTGACGCCATCACCGAGTCCCAGCGCCTTCTGGCGCAACTGCGCTTTCCCTGCGGCGATGTGCCGGAACCCGGCGACATCAAGAACGTCGCTCCCGGCATCTACTGGCTGCGCATGCCGCTGCCCTTCCAGCTCAACCACATCAACCTGTGGCTGGTCGAGGAGAAGGACGGCTGGACCATCGTCGACACCGGCATCAACACGCAGGATACGCGCGACTTGTGGGAGAAGATCTTCGCCACCCGCCTGGGCGGCAAGCCGGTGACTCGCGTGATCGGCACCCACCTCCATCCCGACCATATCGGCCTCGCGGGTTGGCTGTGCGAGAAGTGGGACGCACCGCTCTCGATGACGCTGGGCGAGTACATGAGCGCGCAGGCCGCGCGCAACGACTTCGTCGAGAGCGAAGAGACGCGCGCTGCCCACGTGGCGCGAAACGGCGTTCCCCCCGACCGCATCGCCAACTTTCACCGCCACAAGGGCGGCTACGCCAAGGGCGTGGTGCCCCTGCCCACGACCTTCCAGCGCCTGATCCATGCCCACCCCATCACCATCGGCGGCCACCGCTGGGACGTGATCGTGGGCCGCGGCCATGCGCCCGAGCATGCCTCGTTGTGGTGCCCAGAACTCAATGTGATGATCGCCGGCGACCAGGTCCTGCCCAAGATCAGCACCAATGTTGGCGTGTGGCCGAACGAGCCGCTGGCCGATGCACTGACCTGGTTCCTCGATGGTTTCTCGCGCTTCCGCCGTCTGCCCGCCGATGCGCTGGTGTTGCCGTCCCACGGATTTCCCTTCATCGGCCTGCACACCAGGCTCGACCAGCTCGTGGCCCATCACGATGCACGGCTGAACGACATCGCCTACGCCATCGCCCAGCGCGGCGCCGAGGGCGCCACCGGCTGGGACATGGTCCCCGTGCTGTTCCCACGCCATCTCGACAACAACCAGATCGTCTTCGCCTTCGGCGAGACGCTGGCGCATCTTCATTGCCTCGAAACCCGCGCCCGCGTGAAGCGTGTGGTGGCGAACGGCGTGCATCGCTTCGTCGCCCTGGTCGACGCCCACGCCCCGCCGCCGGCCGACGACTCCGACGCCGAGGTCATGGATATCGGCCAGACCTGATACAGATGCGAGTCGATCTCTTCGACTTCGAGCTGCCACAGGATCTCATCGCCCAGCGGCCGGTCACTCCAAGGGATGCGGCGCGGCTGCTCGACGTGGCACCGGACGGGCTTCATGACCGCGGTGTGCGCGACCTGCCCGGCCTGCTGCGCAAAGGCGACCTTCTGGTCTTCAACGATACCAAGGTGATCCCCGCCCGGCTGCTGGGCACACGACCGGCAGGCGGCAAGGTCGAGGTGCTCCTGATCCGTGAACGCACGCCCGACCGGTGGCTGGCCTTCGCGCGCCCGACCAAGCGGCTGAAGAGCGGCGACGCGCTCGCCTTCGGCAAGCTCGGCGCTCACGTCGCGGCCAAGCATGAGGATGGCTCGATCGACATCACCTTCGACCGGAGTGGCGCCGCCCTCAGGGCGGCCTTCGAAGCGGAAGGTGCCGTGCCGTTGCCGCCCTACATTCGGGGCGGCACCGCCGACGCACGCGATCGCGCCGACTACCAGACCCTGTTCGCCCGGCATGACGGATCGGTCGCCGCCCCGACGGCGGGGCTGCACTTCACACCGGAGCTGATGGCCGCGTTGACCGACGCCGGCATCGCCACGGCCGGTGTCACGCTGCATGTCGGCGCCGGCACCTTCCAGCCGGTGCGGGTGGACGACACCGACGCCCATGTCATGCATGCCGAATGGGGTGAAGTTCCCCAAGCCACCGCCGATGCCATCGCCGGCGCGGAGCGCGTCGTCTCGGTCGGAACCACTTCGCTCCGCCTGCTCGAGTCTGTCGCCCGGACCGGCCCGATCCGGGCGTGGACCGGCGAGACCGACATCTTCATCACGCCGGGCTTTGGCTTCCGGGCCGTCGATCTGCTGCTCACCAACTTCCATCTGCCGCGCTCGACGCTGTTCATGCTGGTCTCAGCCTTCGCCGGACTGGAACGCATGAAGGACGCCTATGCCCATGCCGTGCAGGAGCGATACCGCTTCTATTCCTACGGCGATTGTTGTCTGTTGCGCCGATGAGTCTTTCATTCGAACTTCTGGGCAATGACAGCGCGGCGCGGCGAGGAAGGATCGCCACGGCACACGGCTCAATCGAAACGCCGGCCTTCATGCCGGTCGGCACGGCCGGCACGGTGAAGGCGATGCTGCCGCAGTCGGTCGCCGAGACCGGCGCCGAGATCGTGCTGGGCAACACCTTCCATCTGATGCTGCGGCCGGGTGCCGAGCGCGTGGCAGCCCTGGGCGGCCTGCACAAGTTCATGAACTGGCCAGGTCCGATCCTCACCGACTCGGGCGGCTTCCAGGTCATGTCGTTGAAAGAACTTCGCAAGCTCGACCCCGACGGCGTCACGTTCCGCTCGCCGTCCGACGGCTCGGAACACCGGCTGACGCCGCAACGCTCGATCGAAATCCAGCGCCTGCTCGACGCCGACATCACCATGTCGTTCGACGAATGCACGACCTGGCCGGTCGAGGAGGCCGCCGCCGCGGCTTCCATGCGCCTTTCCATGACATGGGCCGAACGTGGCAGGCACGCCTTCACGGAGCGGCCGGGCTACGGCCTGTTCGGCATCGTCCAGGGCAGCATTTTCCCCGCCCTGCGCGAGGAAAGCGTGGCGGCCCTGACCGCTATCGGATTCGACGGCTATGCCATCGGCGGTCTGGCCGTCGGCGAAGGCCAGGAACTGATGTTCGCCACGCTCGACACCACGGTGCCGATGCTGCCTGCCGACCGGCCACGCTATCTGATGGGCGTCGGTCGGCCGGCCGACATCGTCGGCGCCGTGGCCCGCGGCATCGACATGTTCGACTGCGTCATGCCGACACGGGCCGGCCGCACGGCGCAGGCCTTCACCCGCCGCGGCGAACTCAATCTGCGCAACGCGCGGCACCGCGACGATCCGCGACCGATCGACGAACTCTGCGCCTGCCCGGCCTGCCGGAATCACAGTCGCGCCTACCTGCATCATCTGATCCGGTCCGAGGAGATCCTGGGTTCGATGCTGCTAACCTGGCACAACCTGCACTATTATCAGGACATCATGCGCGGGCTGCGCGGTGCCATCGAGAGCCGCTCACTCGGCCACTGGATCGCCGCATTCCGGAGCGAACAAAGCTTGGGTGACATCCCGCCATTGTAACGGAGCGTACCGGATGCCGAACGAGGCGTTGATCGTGGTCGACATGCAGAACGACTTCTGCGAGGGCGGCGCTCTCGCCGTCCCCGGTGCGGCTGCGGTCGTGCCGCTGGTCAATCGCCTGATCAGCCGCTTCGACCATGTGATCCTGACCCAGGACTGGCACCCACCGGGCCATGCCTCGTTCGCCAGCGCCTGGGCCGACGCCCAGCCGTTCACCACCGTCAAATTCCCCTATGGGCCGCAGATCCTGTGGCCGGACCATTGCGTGCAGGGCACGGTGGGGGCCGAGTTTCATGCCGGGCTCGAGGCCACCAAGGCGCAGGTGGTGATACGCAAGGGCTTCCACACCGGCATCGATTCCTATTCGGCCTTCCGCGAGAACGACCGCATGACCCGCACCGGCCTCGACGGCTACCTGAAGGCGCGGGGGTTCACCAAATTGACGATCTGCGGCCTGGCCCTCGACTACTGCGTCGCCTGGACGGCGATCGATGCGCGACAGGCGGGCTTCGATGTCGCCGTCGTGGTCGAGGCCACCGCCGCCATCGACCTCGACGGCAGCCGCCGGCGGATGCTCACCGAAATGCGCCAGGGCGGCATCAATCTGAACGCAACGGCGTAAGGATCAGACGCGCTCCAGCGCCAAGGCGATGCCCTGGCCGACGCCGATGCACATGGTGGCAAGCGCGCGCTTGCCGCCGGTGGCTTCGAGCTGGTTGAGCGCGGTGATCATCAACCGGCCGCCCGAGGCGCCGAGCGGATGGCCGAGTGCGATGGCGCCGCCGTTGGGGTTGACGTTCTCGGCATCATCGGAAAGGCCGAGCTGACGCAATACGGCGAGCGCTTGTGCTGCAAACGCCTCGTTGAGTTCGATCGTATCGAAGTCGGCGAGGGTCATGCCGAGCCGGGCCAGCAGCTTCTGCGTCGCCGGCACCGGGCCGATGCCCATGACCCTGGGCGGCACGCCGGCGGAGACGGTCCCCAGAATGCGCGCCCGCGGCGTCAGCCCGTTGGCCTTGGCTGCCGCTTCGGAGGCGATGATCATGGCGCAGGCACCGTCGTTCAGACCCGAGGAATTACCGGCCGTCACCGAGCCGCCCTCGCGGAATGCCGCCTGGAGCTTGCTGAGCGTCTCCATCGTGGTGTCGCCGCGTGGATGTTCGTCCTTCTCGACGATCACCTCGGTCTTGCCCTTCTTGACGCACACCTTGACGATTTCACGCTCGAAGAAACCGCTATCCTGCGCGGCCTTGCAGCGGCGCTGGCTGCGATAGGCAAAAGCGTCCTGGTCGGTGCGGCTGATCTGGTGTTCCAGGGCGACGTTCTCGGCCGTCTGGCCCATCGGATCGACGCCGTAGGCTGCTTTCATGCGCGGATTGACGAAGCGCCAACCCAGCACGGTGTCCTCGAGCTTCATCGACCGATCGAAGGCGCCCTCGGGCTTGCCCATGACATAAGGCGAACGGGTCATGCCTTCGACGCCGCCGGCGATCATCATGTCGGCCTCGCCCAGCTTGACCGCACGTGCGGCGTGGCCGGCCGCTTCGAGGCCCGAGCCGCAGAGACGGTTGACCGTGGCGCCCGCCACCTCGACCGGCAGGCCGGCCAACAGCCCCGCCATGCGCGCGACATTGCGATTGTCTTCGCCCGCCTGGTTGACGCAGCCGTAGATCACATCGTCGACTGCGCCCCAGTCGACGTTGGCGTTGCGTTGCATCAGCGCCTTGATCGGATGAGCGGCCAGGTCGTCGACCCGCATGGCGCCCAGCCCACCATTATAGCGGCCGACGGGGGTGCGGATGGCGTCGCAAATGAAGGCTTCGGTCATCTTGGGTACTCCCACGCAAATTTATGGTTGCCGAGGTAGCATCCCCCCGAAGAACTTGCCATGCCCTGCCGGCAGGACGGCTATCGCTCTGCGACATGGCGTGACATGCGACATTTTCCAGGACGCTAAGGCCGAAGCCGCGGCGTGCCGCACCGCCTCTCAGCCGGTTGATCTGTCGGCGTTTTCCGGATCGGGCGCAGCCGCCGCATGTCGCGCAAAACGCGACATTCTTTAATCTGCCTTCCGCCGCGACATCGCAATCAACCGACAGAAAGCAGAAAGGTTGGACTGCGCATGGCGACGCTCCGGCAAGTTCATGGCCGGCTACTTCCTACTGGGCGGAAACTATCCTGTCAAGCCCGCCGGAACACTGCGTACTGGGCATAGCCGCGGTAGGGCCGCTCGAAGCTGCGCAGGCCGCCCGCGTGCCTTTCGAGAGCAGCGAACTCGGCTTCCAACCCGTCGCGCAGATCGACATGGAACTGCGCCAGCCAGATCCGCAGGCCGCGGCGGAACCAGACCGGCAGTTGCTCCTGGCCGCCGAAATCGACGACGTGCAGTTCGCCACCCGGCAGCAAACAGGCCAGCGACTGCGCGAGTGCCGCGCGCCATTGGGGGATCATCGACAGGCTGTAGGACAGGAATACCCGTGAAAAGCCCGGCACGCCGAACAGCAGGTCGGAATCGAAGCGGGTCGCGTCGGCGCGGGCCAGCCGAATGCGCGGCGACAGACCCGTCCGCGCAACCTTCGCGCGGGCGGTCTCGATCATCGCGGCCGAGATGTCGATGCCGTAGTACTTGGCGTGCGGATAGGCCCCTGCCGCGGCCACAAGGTTCCGCGCCGTGCCGCAGCCGATCTCCAGCACGCGGCCACCCGACGGCGGCGACAGGCGCTCGATCAGCCGGTCGCGGCCCAGCAGATAGTATTTCCGTGTGCTGTCGTAGAGATGACGTTGCCGACGATAAATGCGGTCCATCAGGTCGGACATCGCCACGGTATCGCTCACCGGTCAGTCCTCCAGGACATAGAGATGAAAGCCGCCATAGATCGCCGAACGATCGCGCGCCGTGAAGGCCAGCGAAGCTGCCGCCTCGTAGCGCCAGCACCCGAGCAGTTGCGGGTCGAGACGGCCAGGAAGCAGCGATGGTTCGGCCGCCGTCCGGAAGATCGCCCGCGCCCCGGGCCGCGCCGTGCGCGTGATCTCGCGCCACAGCGCGTTAAGCTGGCCGTCGGTCATCCAGTCCTGGGCATCGAGCAGCACATAGCGATCGCGCGAAGCATCCGGGCAGGCCGCGAGATACTCCGTGACCGAGCGGTTCAACACCTCGACCCGGTCGGCGCGGGCACGGACCAGCTCGAACCGGTCGCGCCGCAGGTAGAGTGGCAGTGGCCCCTCGTCGTCGCGGCTGTAGCCGCGGCCAAAGGCCTGCCAGGCGAAGTAATTGTCGTCGAGATCGAAACCGCAGGCCAGCCGCTCGACCCTCTCGCGCAGCACCGCCTCCATGGCGCGTCCGCCGGCCAGCGCCTCGTACTGGGCTGGCGGGATGCCGAGACCATAGAGCGAGAGTCGATTGCCGGTCACCCAGCGCACCGCTCGCCGATCGAACAGCGGCGCCAGCGTGCTCTCGAAGAAGTGTCTCTGCTCGGCCATCGTGCGGGCGCCCAGCAGATCGCGCAGGTCGACGCCATGGAGGCGCGCGGCGACGTGAGCGAAGCCGATGAAGCGGCCGAGCACACCGTGGCGATAGGCCTTGCGGGCAAAGATCGAAATATGCCGGCGGCCAAGCTGCAGCAGGCTGCGGGCTTCCCAGTAGGCGCGGCTTTCGGCATCGAGATGCGGCGCGATCAAACGGTCGTAGGCCGCGACATTGGCCTCGTCGTCGGCTGCGCCGAAGAAACGGTAAAAGGCCTCCCACGATGGCAGGCGGCTGGCTGCCACCAGCTTGAGGCGGCCGAGCGCCACATGGGCCTGGCTGAGATCGACCGCGGTGATTCGGGCCGGCCCCACCGTGAGATAGGACAACACATTGCAGCCGCCCGAGGCGATCGCCACGACATGGCTGTCGGGCCCCAGCGCCAGCGCCTCGAGGTCGATCTCGGGATCTTCCCAGATCTGGGTATAGACAAGGCCGCGGAACAGCCGTTCGAACAGGCGTTCCAGCAGCCCCTCGCGGGACAGGCCGCGATGGCGGCGAACCGCGTCGCTCAGGCGGACATTGCTCTCATCCAGCGGATAGGCCAACCGCACGACTCCGGCTCTACTCGACTGCCACAATCTATCCAC
>CALDNT010000305.1 GCA_937915145.1 uncultured Reyranella sp. | reverse complement strand
AGCGGTCGACCTTGGTCGGGTCCTTGCCCGAGAAGGCGCCACCACCGTGCGGCGCAAAACCACCGTAGGTGTCGACGATGATCTTGCGGCCGGTGAGACCGCAGTCACCATCGGGACCGCCAACGACGAAGTTGCCCGTCGGATTGACGAAGAAGTCGGCGGCCTTCCTGGGCATCCAGCCCTTGGGCAGCGACTTCTGGACATGGCCTGAAATCATCTCGCGGATCAGGCCGGAGTTGTACTTCTTGCCCCTGGCGTTGGTCTCGCGATGCTGCGTGGAAACCACGACCTTGGCAGCCCCGACGGCCTTGCCATTCACATAATGCACGGTCACTTGGCTCTTGGCGTCGGGCAGCAGGTCGCCGAGTTCGCCGGAGCGCCGCGCCTTGCTCAGGGTCTCGAGGATCTTGTGCGAAAAAAAGATCGGGGCCGGCATGAACGAGCCCTTTTCGTATTCCTCGCTGTCGCGGCAGGCGAAGCCGAACATCAGGCCCTGGTCGCCGGCGCCCTCCTGCTCACCGAGATTGCCGCCCTTCTTCTTGGAATCGACACCCATGGCGATGTCGGGCGACTGGCCGTGCAGCAGGACCTCGACGTCGGCGCCGTGGAAACTGAAGCCGTCCTGATCGTAGCCGATCTCACGCACGACGTTGCGGGCGATCTCGCTGATCGCCTCGCGGTTGACGATGGTCTGCTTGCCGTACTTCTTCATGTACGGCTCGGAGGCCCGGCCCTCGCCGGCGATGACGATCTTGTTGGTGGTGACCAGGGTCTCGCAGCCCAGCCGCGTATTGGCGTGGCTGTCGTCGGCATGGCCGAGTTTCACGTCATTGGCGATGAAGGCGTCGAGGATGGCGTCCGAGATCTGGTCGCTGACCTTGTCCGGATGGCCTTCGGAAACCGATTCACTGGTAAAAAGATAGTCCTTGAGCACCACAATGCCCTCCCACGGTTCACACTGGACTCCGGGCAGGGCAGCAGGGCCGCCAACGTCCGGCTTAGCCTTTATTTTCGCGGTGGCAAGTCGTCCAAATCCGTCCGCGGCGGCATCGACCATCGAGGCCGCGCCGCAAAAAACTCTAATTGCCGACGAAAATCAAGGGGTTCGCGGAGAGGCAACCTGCGCTCTACCGCCTCGCCCCGCTTCAGCGACCCTTGCGGCCGCCCAAGACCTCGGCATGACTGGCCGCGCCCACGGCCTTCACCATCTCGAAGATACGCTTGCGCACCCGGGATTCTCGGATCTTGTAGTAGGCCCGCACCAGTTCGAGGGTCTCGCGCTTGATCAGGGGGTCCTTTTCCTGCTCGAACGGTGTGCCGGCTTCGCCAAACCCCTTGCGACCGCGTCCCGACATCGGCCGCCCAGACAACGCATTGGCCGGCATCTCATCGAAGAAGTATGACACCGGCACGTCGAGGACCTTGGAAAACTCGAACAAACGGCTCGAGCCGATGCGGTTGGAACCGCGTTCGTATTTCTGAATCTGCTGAAAAGTAAGCCCAACGGCCGTTCCGAGCTTCTCCTGGCTCATCCCCAGAAGTGTGCGCCGCTGACGCATGCGTGCCCCGACATGTACGTCAACCGGATGTGATTTTGCCATCGGCCTCAATTCCCCTTGATACAATTTCTCTGAAGTCAGTTGCAGAAACGACGCAAAAAAACACTTTGGAAGCGCGATGGCTTGGCGCACTCGCCTGTGCAAAAATGCATATCTACACGCTACAGCTGCATATGACATTAAACGCTCTTGTCCAGAATGCAAGCCGAACGTCGGGCCGCTGAACTGTCGCGACGATCTACGCGCGAGGCCGGTTGCCCTTGAGCCCGCCCGCCCACAAACCGGTGCCAAGAACGGCAATGACCACAAGCAACATCCCGTCACCCCAGCGGCTATAGGGAGTGGCTCCCCGCGCGCCTGGAATTGGATGGTCGATGATGCCCTCCTGATTCATTCCCAGAGACACAACAACCCGGCCGTAGGCATCTATGACGGCAGAGACGCCGGTGTTCGCCGCGCGGATCATGGGCAGCCCCTCCTCAACCGCCCGCAAGCTGGCGCTGGCGAGATGCTGATAGGGGCCGCTCGAGAGGCCAAACCAGGCGTCGTTGGTAACGTTCAGGAGCCAACGCGGCCGCTCCCCGGGACCGGTTACCGCCGCCGGAAAGATCACCTCGTAGCAGATCACCGGCGAGAAGGACGGCAGGCGCGGAAACCCGAGGGTCGCGCGCGACTCGCCCTCTTCGAACGAACCGCGGCCGATGAAGCCGGACACCGGCGCCAGCTGCTTGTGAAACGGGATGTATTCACCCAGCGGCACCAGGTGGACCTTGTCGTAATGCGCAAGGATGGTGCCGGCACCGTCGATGACAAGCAGCGAATTCCACACGCCGTCCTGGCGCCGACCGGTTCCACGCGCGGCGCCGGTCAGGAGATAGCCGCCGGGCGGCGCGGCCGTGGCCATGACCTCCAGCGCCGGGGACCCGGGCTCGACGATGAAGGGTGGCGCCGTCTCCGGCCAGATGACGGCGCCAAGCCCGTCGAAGCCGCTACGGCGGCTCATCTCGACCAGTTTGGCCAGGTGCTTCGCTCTCGTATCCGGCCGCCATTTCTCAGACTGCGGGATGTTGGGCTGCACGACGCGCACCATCGGGCCACCCTCGCCGGCCGGCGTCATGACGGCCAGCCCCGCGGCACCGGCCAAGCCCGTCGCGACCAGGGCTGCGATGGAAGCACGCCAGCCGGCGGTGGGCGCCGCCAGGATCAGGAAGGTGAAGGTGCCGAGGCCATAGACGCCGAACAACGCCGCGCTCTGCAGCAACGGCGCCGCGAACGCCCAGACATGGCCGAGCGGATTCCACGGATAGCCGGTGAAGACATGGCCGCGCAACCACTCGGCAATCGTCCAGGCCAGCGCCAGCAAAATGAGACGGCGGTAACGGCCCGACAGCGCGGGCCATCGCATCGCTGCCCAGCGGGCCGCGCCGGCGGCAAGGCCCGGGAAGAAGCCCAGGATCACCGCCAGGCCGGCCACGATCGGCAGGCCCAACAGCTCGTAGTCGGCCGGCGGTACGGAGAAGGCCTCGAGGATCCAGTAGGAGCCGACGGCGAAATGGCCGATCCCCCATGCCCAACCGCGCAGCAGTGCGCTTCGCGGCCCGGGCGCTGTCTCCCACAGCCAGACGAAGACGACCATGCCGACGACGGCCAGCGGCAGCCAGTAGAGCGGCGGCATCGCCAAGGCCGCCAGTGCGCCGGCCAAGAAAGCCGCGCCCGCGGCGCGCCATCCCCGAAGGTTCATTGCAGCAGCGCGGCGATCAGGCGGCAGACCGCGACGCTGCCGGCTGCCTCACTCGGAGCCGGCGGATGCGCCGCGGATCGACGTCGAGCACTTCGAATTCGACACCGGAGGGATGGCGAACCACTTCGCCGCGCTCGGGAATGCGGCCGAGCAGGGAGAAGATCAATCCGCCGACAGTGTCGATCTCGCGCCGTTCGTCGTCCGACAGCACGCGACCGATCTCCCGCTCGAGCAGCTCGATGGCGGTGCGGCCGTTGACGTCGATCGTGCCGTCGACCCGGCGGGCGAGCGTTGGCGTCTCGGCGACATCGTGCTCGTCCTCGATTTCGCCGACGATCTCCTCGACCAGATCCTCGATCGTGAGCAGGCCATCGGTACCGCCGAACTCGTCGACCACCAGCGCCATGTGGGTGCGCGAGCGGCGCATGTCGAGCAGCATGTCGAGCACCGGCAGGGTCGGTGCCACGAAGACGACGCGGCGCAATATGTCACGCAGATTGAACTTCTTCGATGTGCCCCAGTAGGCCAACACATCCTTGATGTGGATCATCCCGATCACGTCGTCGAGCGCCTCGCGATAGATCGGATAGCGCGAATGCGCTTCGGTCTGGATCATCCGCACGACCTGGTCGAGGGGGGTATCGGCGGCGATGGCGACGATATCGACTCGCGGCACCATGACGTCGGCGACCGTCTTGTCGCGCAGCTTCAGGATGTTGGCGAGAAGGACCCGCTGATCCTCGCTGATCGGGGTGTCGCTCTCCGGCGTCTCCTCGATCAGTTCCTCGATGGCCTCGCGGACTGCGTCGTTCTTGTCGCGGCGACGCAGGCGGCGAACAATGGCGCGCAAGAAGCCGCCGCTAGACGGTGTCTCCGGAGCCGGCGACCCGGCGGGTTCGCCTGTAGAGGCCAGGCCGGGCGGGCCCGGCCTCGTACTGTGCGCGGTAGAATCGGGCATGGCTGCTAAGATAAGCTAACGGCCCGCCGTTGCAATCGTGGAAGTTCCTGATGCGTTCCTGCAAAATGCCCTCCGGCGCCATGATGCCGGTTCTCGGTCTCGGCACCTGGCGGATGGGCGAGAGCCCCAGGCGGCGCGCCGAGGAACTCGACGCGCTGAAACACGGGCTCGATCTCGGCTATCCGATGATCGACACTGCCGAGATGTATGGCGACGGCGGCGCCGAGGAAATCGTGGGCGAGGCGCTTGCCGGCCGCGCCGTCCGCCCGTTCATCGTGAGCAAGGTTTACCCTCACAATGCATCGCGTGCCGGCACGATTGCCGCGTGCGAGCGCAGCCTCAAGCGGATGCGGATCGACCGGATCGATCTCTACCTGCTGCACTGGCGCGGCGGCGCCCGGATCGAGGAGACCTTCGAGGCATTCCGCCGCCTCCGCACGGCCGGCAAAATCGGCGATTTCGGCGTCAGCAACTTCGACCTGGGCGACATGGAAGACGCCGCCCGGCTCGACCAGGGCCTCAACGCCAGCAACCAGGTCCTCTACTGCCTCTCGCGGCGCGGCCCCGAGTACGACCTGCTGCCGTGGATGCGCGAGCGCTCGATTCCGCTGATGGCCTATTCGCCGCTCGACCAGGGTGGCCTGTTGCGCACGGCGGCCCTCAAGAAGTTCGCCGACGAGATCGGCTGCACACCGGCGCAGCTTGCGATCGCCTGGCTGCTGGCTCAACCCGGTGTCGTCACCATACCGAAATCGTCGTCGCGCGATCGCGTGAAGGAAAACCTCGGCGCGCTCGAGGTCACGCTGTCGCCGCAGATCCTGGCCGGCCTCGACCGCGCCTTTCCACCTCCCAGGGGCAAGCAGCCGCTCGAGATGCTTTAACCGCATCGGCAGAATCGGAGCCGGAATGTTGCTCGTCGGGGTAAACCGTTCGCCATATACGCGCCGGGTCGCCATCACGCTCAAAGCCTACGGCATGCCCTTCGAGCAACGAGCGCTTTCCGGCTTCGCCGACCGCGCCGAGGTTCGGACCCGCAATCCGCTCGGTCGCATCCCCGCGCTGGTGCTCGACAGCGGCGAGACGCTGATCGACAGCGGCGCCATCATCGACCATCTCGACGAAACCCACGGTCGCAACCGCGCCCTGACACCGGAAGCGGGCGCGGACCGGCGTGCCGTGATGAAAGTTGCGGCGACGATGATGGGTGCCTGCGACAAGGCCTTGCAGGCGGCTTACTCGCGCAACCACACACCCCCGGAGAAGCAGCACCAACCCTGGTTCGACGACTGCATCGCCCAGGCGGCCAGCGCGCTTGCCGCGGTCGACGCGATGGTGAACCCGAACGAGCCCTACCTGCTGCTGGGACGTCTCACCCAGGCCGACATCACCGCTTTCGTCGCCGAGCGCATCGCGCGCGGCCTCGGCGTCGACACGGACACGCAGATGCCGAAGCTGCGTGCACTGACCAGAAAGCTGATGGAGGAAGAGCCCTTCCGCTCGACCGAGCCCTGACGCCGGCCTTAGCGGGCGACGTAGGGATCGGCGATGCCCAGCGTCGCCAACACACGCCGCTCCAGCGCCTCCATGCGCTCGGCATCGGCGTCGGAGGTCTCGTGATCGTGGCCGAGCAGATGCAGGACGCCGTGCACCACCAGATGCGTCATGTGGTCGGCGGGCGATTTCTTCTGCGCCTTTGCCTCACGCCACACGGTCTGCCGCGCCAGCACGATGTCGCCCAGGAAGGCGCGGTCGCCCGAGGGATAGGAGAGCACATTGGTCGGCCTGTCTTTCCCGCGGTCGCGCCTGTTGAGCGCGCGCACGGCCTTGTCGTCGGCGAGGGCGACCGTCAGGGACCGGCCGCGTCTCGCCGCTGCGCGCGCCGCCCTGCGGACCAGCCGCTCGACACCAGGCAACGCCTTGATCCACGCTTCATCGAGCACAACGACGGCGCAACGCAGCGCAGGTTCAGCCCTTGAGCTTCTTGTCGCGCGCATCATAGGCCTCGACGATTCGCGTCACGAGGTCGTGGCGGACGACATCCTTGGAGGTCAGTCGCACGAAGCGCATGCCGTCGATGCCCTCGAGTGTGTCGACCGCGTCGTTCAGGCCCGATTTCTGGCCGCCCGGCAGGTCGGTCTGGCTGGGATCGCCGGTGATCACCATGCGCGAGCCTTCACCTAGGCGCGTCAGGAACATCCGCATCTGCATCGGTGTCGTGTTCTGCGCCTCGTCGAGAATGACGAAGCAATGGGCAAGCGTGCGCCCGCGCATGAAGGCGAGCGGCGCGATCTCGATCTCGCCCGATTCCATACGGCTGCCGATCAGTTCGGCCGGCATCATGTCGTGCAGGGCGTCGTAGAGCGGCCGCAGGTAGGGGTCGATCTTCTCCTTCATGTCGCCCGGCAGGAAGCCCAGCCTCTCGCCCGCTTCGACGGCCGGGCGCGACAGCACAATGCGCTCGACCTTGCCCGCCAGCAGCAGCGACACGCCCATAGCGACCGCCAGGTAGGTCTTGCCGCTGCCCGCCGGCCCCAGCGCAAACACCATGTCACGCTCGCGCAACGCCGCCAGATAGGCGCGTTGCCCGGGCGAACGGGCCTGCACGGTACGGCGGCGCGTGCGGATGCCGTCTTCGTCGCCCCGCTCGGCGCCGGTCCGTGCGAAGCGGATGGCCGCATCGATGTCGGCCATCTCGATCGAAAGCCCCCGCTTCAACCTCTCGTAAAGCGCGCCGAGCGCCTTGTGCGCGACCATGGCATCGTCGGGTGTGCCAGCAATCGCCAGCTGGTTGCCGCGCGCACTCAGCTGAACATTCGCAAGCTGTTCCATACGCACGAGGTGACGATCGTGATTGCCGTACAGCAACGCCACCAAAGCGTTGTCGTCGAACGTCATGCGGCGCACGTCGGCAGCGCGGACACCGCCGCCCGGTGCCGGACCGGTCACGCGGCGACCTCGAAGGGCGGCTCATTCGTCACGATCTCGCCCGCCAGGCTCAGGGCATAGGCCGCAAGCAGCCGCACGTTCACGAGATTCCCGACCATTTCAGCACCGCCCTCGACATAAACGGATTGCAGCCACGGGCTCTTGCCCAATACCTGGCCCGGCTTGCGTCCCGCCTCCGCGAACAGCACCGGCACGATGGCGCCGACCTTCGAGGCGTTGAAATCGCGTTGCTGCTTGCCGAGCAAGGATTGCAGCGCTGCCAGACGGGCCGTCTTGATGTTTTCCGCAAGCTGATCGCCCAGTGCCGCCCCGGGTGTCCCCGGCCGGCGGCTGTACTTGAACGTATATGCCGACGCGAAACCGATCTCGCCGACCAGCTTCATCGTGTCGTCGAAGTCGGCGTCGCTCTCGCCCGGAAAGCCCACGATGAAATCCGACGACAGGGCGAGATCCGGCTGGATGCCGCGCAGGCGATCGACCAGTCGCCGATAGTGGTCGCGATCATGGCCGCGATTCATCGCCTCGAGGATGCGATCCGACCCCGACTGCACCGGCAGATGCAGGTAAGGCATGAGCAGCGGCACCTCGCCGTGCGCGGCGATGAGATCGTCGTCCATGTCGCGTGGGTGGGAGGTGGTGTAGCGGATCCGCACCAGGCCATCGATCCCGGCAAGTGCGCTGATCAGGCCCACCAGCGACCAGGTCGAGCCGGCACCCGGGCCCACGTTCGAACTGTCGGGCGCCTCGCCGTGATAGGCGTTGACGTTCTGGCCGAGCAGCGTGAGTTCGATCGCGCCGGCGGCGACCAGGGTGCGGGCCTCGCGCAGGATCGACTCCGCCGGTCGCGAATACTCCGCGCCCCGCGTGTAGGGCACGACGCAGAAGGTGCAGAACTTGTCGCAACCCTCCTGGATGGAGAGGAAAGCCGAGCCGGCGCGGACTTCGGACGGCGCCGGCAGGTGATCGAATTTGCTCTCGGCGGGAAATTCGGTGTCGAGCACGCCGGCGCCGGGCTGGCGCCCGCCGGCATGCCGTTCGGCCGACTTCCGCGCCGCCCGGGCCAGCAACTCGGGCAGGCGATGATAGGCCTGCGGCCCGACGACGATATCCACGGCGGGCTGCCGCCGGACGATCTCCTCGCCCTCGGCCTGCGCCACGCAGCCGGCCACGGCGATGGTGAGGTCGGCCCCGTCACGGCGACGCTCGTCCTTGAGGTCACGCAACCGGCCGAGTTCCGAGTAGACCTTTTCCGAAGCCCGTTCGCGGATGTGGCAGGTGTTGAGGACGATCAGGTCGGCCTGTTCGGGACTGTCCGACAGGGCATAGCCAAGCGGCCGCAGGACGTCGGCCATGCGGTCCGAATCGTAGACGTTCATCTGGCATCCGTAAGTGCGAATGAACACGCGCTTTCGCTGCCCGGCGGTGCGGACGTCCTTCATCGATCTCCGTTGCTGGAACCACGCGTTCTTAGCATCCGGCGCGGCCAGGGTCGAGGGCCCCTAGGCGGCGCCCGGCGCCGGCGGCAGCAGTTCGGTACGGCCGGCGTTGGCCGACTGTACGCCGAACGACACCTGCTGGAAGCAATACTCGGCAAGCTTCTTGCGGTCGCCGAGCCGGTCGATGTCGACCGGCGGGAAGAACGTCACGACCGCTTCGGTCTCGCCGAGGCAGACCATCTGCCAGAGATGCGGCACCAGATCGAGGTCGCCGAACCAGGCGAACAGCGGCCGCCAGTAGCGGCCGAGGGGAATACCGTCGAGACGGGTGTAGGAGATCGCCACCGGCTGGACGGTGATCGGCTTGCCGTCGCGGCGCAGCTGCGCCACGGCGAACAAGGCACTGCGAAAAGGCAGAACGCGGGTGCCGTCGCTGCTGGTGCCTTCGGGAAACAGCATGAGATTGTCGCCGGTGTTGAGGCGTCTCAGCATCTCGTCGCGGCTGGAACTGGTCTTGCTCGAGCGCCGCTCGACGAAGATGGTGCGCTGCGCCTTGGCAAGCGTGCTGAAGAACGGCCAGGTCGCGACCTCGGCTTTGGCGACGAAACTGCCGGGTACCAGCCCGCCCAGCAGTTCGATGTCGAGATAGGACACATGATTGCAGACATAGAGCGTCGGCGTCACCGTCGAGCGCTGGCCATGGACGCAAACGCGAATGCCCAGGATCACGCAGACAATTCGATGGTAGATCACCGGCAGCCAGCGGATGGCGGGCGTGATTCGCAACGCCAGCGCCAGCAAATGGATAGGCAGCAACAGCAACGTCAGCAGCAGGTAAACCAGCAGCCGAAACGCGCCGCGCAGCGGGGACCCGATCCACATTGCTGCAGCAGGCGCGTCAATCGTCCTGTTCACGAATCCCGCGTTCGTAATGCCGGATATACTTCTCCGTCACCAATTCGGTCTTGACGACGATGAAGACGTCGGTGGTGTTGAACTCCGCGTCGATCACCGCGCCATCGCCGACGAAGCCACCCAGTCGCAGATAGCCCTTGATCAGCGGCGGCACCCGCGCCATCGCCTTGCGCGGGTCGTAGGCATCGCGCGCCAGCACGTCCATCTTTACGTACCGGCTGGCCAGCGCGCGCGCCCGGATCTCCGGCGGCGCGAGATGATTGTGATAGAGATAGCTGAGCGGCAGCGCATGTTGCGACGGATCGGTCCCGGGCAGGCTGGCGCAGCCGAACATCACCTTGATATTGTAGTGAAACGCGTAGAGCGCGATGCCGCGCCACAGCATCTGCATGGTCGCGGTATTGCGCGCATCCTTCTCGATGCAGGAACGTCCGGCCTCCAGAACCTCGCCTGGGTAGCGGACCATCGTCCCGATATCGAATTCGGCCGCCGAATAGAAAGTGCCGACCTTGGCCGCCGCCGGGCGGCGGATCAGGCGATAGGTCCCGACGATTCCGCCGGGGCCCTCGCCGCGACGGCGATCGAGTACGAGAAGGTGATCGCAGACCGGATCGAAGCGATCGATGTCGCGTCGAATGGCAGCAGTCTCGGGCGCCGGCCGTGCCTTCATTTCTTCGTAGAAGACCCGATAGCGAAGGGCTTGCGCCGCGTCGATCTCGGCGGCGTTCTCGGCCAGCCGAACCTCGAAATCACCAGCAACAACCTTGACGATCTCCGCACTCGACGTGGGAGTCCCAAGGAGTTCAGCTTCACTGTCAACGCGGTCGATGCGCATATTTCATCCGCAGGGAGCCGCCCCAATCATTCGCCCATTATCGGGGTGGCGATGGTTCCGTCCACTCATTTTTGACGCCCGGTCTTACCATCCAAAGGCACGCCATATAGTTCGAGCCGGTGACCGACCAGCCGGTATCCGGCCTTTTCAGCGATCTTGCGCTGCAGTTCCTCGATCTCATCGTTGTGGAATTCCACAACCTTGCCGGTCTGGATATCGATCAGGTGATCGTGGTGCTCGTCCGGCGTTTCCTCGTAGCGCGCCCGGCCGTCACCGAAATCGTGCTTGGCGAGAATACCCGCCTCTTCGAACAGCCGCACCGTACGGTAGACGGTGGCGATGGAGATGTTGGCATCGATCGCCGTGGCACGGCGGTGAACCGCCTCGACATCGGGGTGGTCCGACGAGTCGGACAGAACGCGCGCGATGACGCGACGCTGTTCGGTCATTTTGAGGCCGCGTTCAATGCAGAGAATCTCAAGCTTGGCTTTGTGATCGGGCATGCCACAACATTCTACACTGGCAGGCGTTCGCGGTATAGTTGGGAGCATGTCCATACAGCCAGACCCTATACAGCCGGATCATGACATCGACATTTCGGCCGAGGTCTGTCCGATGACGTTCGTACGGACAAAACTCAAGCTCGAACGCATGCGTCCGGGGGAGATTTTGAGCGTCAGGCTGCGAGGTGAGGAGCCGCTCCGAAATGTCCCGCGCGCCGCGCGGGACGAAGGCCATGACATTTTGGGTGTCGAAAGCCATGGCGACACCTATATCGTGACAATCCGGCGAACCTGATCAGCCGAGCGCGAGGCGCATAACGATGGCGTCCGCCGGTGGTCCATCGCCGCGCCGGAGATAGGCCGGCCGGCGGCCAGCAGCGCGAAAACCAGCCGATTGGTAGAGTGCCCGCGCTGCTGGATTGTCGACGCCAACTTCAAGGAACATCGCCCGCGCCCCGGCTGCCCGGGCATGGTCGATGGCCGCCACCAGCAGGCGGCGCCCGGCACCGCCACGACGATCGGCGGGACGGACGGCAATTGTCAGGAGTTCCGACTCATCGGCTGCGACCCGGTAGACCGCCATGCCGATGTCCGCCCCATCGCGGCGGAGCAACAGGCCGGCGACGCCGGGCGAGGCGAGCAACTCGGCCATATCTTGCCGCGTCCACGCACGCTCACCCTGGGGTCCAAAGGCCTCGCCATGCAGCGCGGCGGCCCGGTCCAGGTCGAGCGCGCCCAAGCGACACAAAGCCGGAATTGCGGTCATTCAGTCGACCGTCCGGCGCGCGCCATCCGGCAGGGTGATGCTGACGCCACGCAGATACAGCGGCCCCGGCAGGCCATCACGGCGGTTGCTCGCCCGCCAGGCCTCAACGCCCGCAGCAAGCCCGAGGCGCGCGACGGTGACAGGGTCGGGGAA
>CALDNT010000304.1 GCA_937915145.1 uncultured Reyranella sp. | reverse complement strand
CACGTGCCGGAGAACCGCCGGCTCTTTCCGCGCCTGTCGGTGGACGACAATCTGAAGATGGGCGCTTTCATGCCCGAGGCCCGCGCCAAGTACGCCGAGCGTCTGGAGTTCGTTTTCGACCTGTTCCCGCGTATGAAGGAACGGCGCTCGCAGCTCGCCGGCACCATGTCGGGCGGTGAGCAGCAGATGTGCGCCATCGGCCGTGCCCTGATGTCGGATCCCAAGTTGCTGCTGCTCGACGAACCGTCGGCAGGACTGGCGCCGGTGGTAGTCCAGCAGGTCTTCGAACTGGTCAAGCGCATCCGCGGCGGCGGCCTCACGGTGCTGATCGTCGAGCAGAACGTTCAGCAGGTGCTTCGCGTCGTCGACCGGGCCTATCTCCTCGAGGCCGGCTCGATCCGGGCTTCGGGCAGTTCGGCCGAGATGATGGCCAACGACACGATCAAGCAAGCCTATCTGGGCGTGTAGGTGAAACGATGATGGAATATTTCGACATCTACCTGCTTGAGGCGATGGTCAATGGCCTCCTGCTGGGGGGTGTGCTGGCGCTGCTGGCGCTCGGCCTCAACCTGATCTTCGGCGTCATCGATGTCGTGTGGATCTGCTACGCCGAGCTGATCATGATCGGCATGTACGGCATGTACTATCTCGTCCAGTACTACGGCCTGCCGTATTACGCCGCGGCGCCGCTCACGATCCTGCTGGTCGCGTTTCTCGGCCTGATGCTGCACTTCCTGGTGATCGAGCCGCTGCTCGACGCGGCACCGATCAACCAGCTTCTCGCCACCGGCGGCGTGCTGTTCTTCCTGCAGAGCTTTGCCACCGTCGCCTTCGGCATCGACTTCCGCAACCTCGGCATCCGCCTGCCAGTGCTGTCGATCGGCGACATGTACTTCAGTTACTCGCGCCTGCTCGCCTTCGTGGCGGCGCTGGCCGGCATGGTCGTGGTCTATCTCTTCATGACCCGTACCTACATGGGCACGGCAATCCGGGCGATCTCGCAGGACCGGCAGATCATGGCGCTGATGGGCGTCGACACCCGCAAGCTCTACCTGGTGACCTCGGCGCTGGGCGGCGGCTTGGCTGGCCTGGCGGCCTGCCTGCTGGTGCTGCAGTACGATGTTCATCCCTTCGTCGGACTGTCGTTCGGCCCGATCACCTTCCTGATTGTCGTGCTGGGCGGCCTCGGCAATTTCGTCGGCGGCTTTGTGGCGGCGTTCCTGTTCGCCGAGATCATCTCTCTGGGTGGCCTGTTCTCCGATCTTGAGTGGGGCTATGTGCTCGCGTTCGCCTTCTTCATCATCATGATGTTCATCCGGCCCGCCGGGTTGCTGGCGAGGCGCTCGTGACCTCGTCGGTGACCTTGCATCAGCTCGTCCCCTGGATCGTCGGCGCCGCACTGATCGCGCTGCCGTTCGTCTATGGCGACCCCTACCATCTGCACATTCTGATCCTGATCCTGATCTGGTCGTTCGCTTATACTTCGTGGTCGATGATGGGCCGTTTCGGCCTGGTGTCGCTCGGTCATGGCGGATTCATGGGAGTCGGCGCCTATGTGACGGCGTTGCTGTGGAACCACCTCGGCGTTTCGCCGTGGGTCGGTATTCCCATTGCCCTGGTCTGTGCCGGCGCGCTGGCTCTGGTCGTCGCCTATCCCTGTTTTCGCTTCCGCATCACCGGCCACTACTTCGCCCTGGTGACGCTGGCGCTGTCGGGCATCGTGCTGCAGGTCATCACCGCGACCCGCGACTGGACCGGCGGATCGTTGGGCTATACGCCTTCGCGGACCACGGGCAGCCACCTGGCGGCGCTGCAGTTCGACGACAAGACGACCTGGTATCTGATCGCGCTCGGTGTCTGGGCCGGTGGTCTGCTGATCTGGCGCTGGGTCGACCGCAGCATGGACCGCTACGCCCTGGAAGCCATCTCGGAAGATGAGGACGCGGCGGCGGCGGCCGGCGTCAATGTGACATTCGAGAAACTGAAGATCACGGTGATCAGCGCCTTGATGACGGCGTTCGCCGGGGCGATGTACTGCCAGTACCAGATGTTCATTTCACCCGATACGGTGAGCGGTATTGCGGTTTCACTGCAGATGGTGTTCGCGGTCGTGGTCGGGGGCATTTATGTCGCCATGGGCCCGACCGTGGGGGCCATTATCACCATCATGCTGGCCGAGGGGCTGCGGGTCGGCTTTGGAACCAAGGCGGTGGGCTGGGACAACCTCGTCTACGGCGTCCTGCTGGTGGTGTTCATCATCTTCCTTCCCAAAGGCATTCTTGGTAGCTTGCTGGCGCGCATAAGGTCGTCGAGCAAGCAATAGGAATGGATGAGTTTGATTTTGTCGTCGTCGGGGCGGGGTCCGCGGGCGCGCCGATCGTCGACCGCCTGACGGCGTCGGGGCGCTATAGCGTCCTGCTGCTCGAGGCCGGGCCTGAGGCCGCCAGCCGCTGGATTTCCATCCCGCTGGGTTTCGCCAAGACTTTCCTCGATCCCAGCGTGAACTGGAAATTCGCGACCGAGCCGGAGCCCGAGCTCAACGGACGCCGGATCTACTGGCCGCGTGGAAAGGTCGTCGGTGGGTCGAGCGCGATCAACGGCATGGTCTATGCCCGCGGATTTGCCTCCGACTACGACCGGTGGCGGCAGATGGGCAACGAGGGCTGGGCGTTCGACGACTGCCTGCCGTACTTTAAGAGGTTGGAAGCCTATCCCGGCGGCGAGTCCGACCGCCATGGCGGCAACGGTCCGGTGAAGATCACGCAGGATGAGTACCGCAACGAAATGAGCGACACATTTTTCGCCGCCTGCGCGGAAATTGGCGTGCCCACCAAAGCCGATTTCAACAACGACGATCGCGAAGGTGCGGGCCTGTACCACGCGACCATCAGCGATGGACGGCGCATTTCGACGGGGCGTGCCTATGTCGAGCCAGCACGCCGCCGCCCGAATTGCCATGTCGTCACCGGCGCCCTGGTCGAACGTGTCGATATCGAGGACAGGCGGGCGACCGGTGTGATTTACCGCAAGGACGGCCGAAGCGTGTCCGTGCGCGCGCGTTGCGAAGTCATCCTTTCCGCCGGGGCGATCGGGTCGCCGCAACTCTTGCAGCTTTCGGGTATCGGGCCGGCGGCACTGCTTGGCGGCCTGGGAATCGGCGTTGTCCGCGACCTGGCTGGCGTCGGCGAGAATTTGCAGGACCATTTCGCGGTGCGTTCGACTTATCGCACCTGGTGGCGCCTCACCGTAAACGATGACGTCAATTTCATGCATCGCCGCCTCAGTGCCGCCATCGAGTATGCGCTGCTGCGGACCGGGCCCTTGACCGCCAGCCCGGCCTTTGCCGGTGCGTTCATTCGGCTGGGGTCCCAGTCGGAGGCGCCAGATACGCAGTTGCACTTTTTCCCCTGGTCGACCGACCGCCTCGATCGTGGTCCCCATCCGTTTTCAGGCTTCACGATTCTCGCCAACCATTCGCGGCCGGAAAGCCGTGGCCATGTGCGCATTTCGTCGTCCGATCCTGCCGCACCGCCGAAGATCGTCGCCAACTACCTGTCTGCGGACGCCGATCGCGAGGCGGCGGTGTCGGCGATCCGGTTCGTGCGCCTGCTCGCCCGAACCAGCGCCCTTTCGAGGATCGTCACCGAGGAACTCCTGCCCGGTGTCGAGGCCTGGAATGATCAGGATTTCCTGGAGCATGCGCGGAAGGACGGGCAGTCGGCATATCACCCTGTCGGCACCTGTTGCATGGGGCGCGACGCCGGCGCCGTGGTCGATCCGCAACTGCGCGTCCACGGGATCGCCGGCCTTCGCGTCGCCGATGCGTCGATCATGCCGACCCTGGTGTCGGCCAACACCAATGCCGCCTGCATGATGATCGGCGAAAAGGCGGCGGACCTAATTCTGGCCGACGCTCGATAGGGCGAAGATCTCGAGCGGCGCGACGCGGCCGCGCACGGCCAGCGTCGGCAGCGGCTCGGCGCGGAGATCGGACGGCATCGCCACCGCCGCCAGCAGGTCGGCCGAGACGAGGACGTCGTGGCCCGTCGTCTTCGCTGCCTCCAGCAACCGCGCCGCCACGTTCAACGTGTCGCCGACATAGGCGATCTCGCGGCGCGTGTCGCCGATTTCACCGGCGACGATCTCGCCGCAATGAAGGGTGGCCCGGAACTCGGGCACGACGCCGAAGCGCCCATGGTACTGCTCGCGGTTGGCGGCGATGGCATCGCGAGCCAGGAAGGGGCAGGCGAGGCAGTCGCTATTGGCCAGCGCCGGCCCGCCGGGCCAGGTCAGGATCGCTTCGTCACCGACATATTTGTGGATCGCGCCGTCACATTCGAGGGCGGCACTGGTAACGTCGCGGAAAAAATTATTGAGCAGTTCGTGGAAGCGGATCGGCCCCAGGCGCTCGGCGAGGCCGGTCGAATCCTTCATGTCGATCAGCAGGAAGACCTTCTGTTCGCGCCGCGGCTGGACATAGCGTCCGACCAGCAGGTTCTTCAGCGTTCCGTAGCCCAGCAGGCGGCCCATCTCGAAGATGAAGCTGCCGAACAGCGACATGCCGACCGCGAAGAAGAGCGAATTGCGGAAGACGGCGTCGAAGACGACAGGGTGCGGGACGATGACCGAGGTCAATACCCGTGACAGGATCAGGCCGGAGATGATCACGACGAAGTAGAACAGCACCTTGAGGACGAAATAGCCGGCGAGCGGAAGGCGGCGCAACCAGCGCAACGAGTCGAAGCGCGCACGCCGCACCTCAAAGAAAACGATCGGTGTGGCGATCAGCACGGAAGTGAGGATGCCCTGCACGATACCCCTCAGCGGCGGGTCTCCGGGCGGCGCGACGGCGTAGCCGAAATAGGCGCTGATCACCGCGCTGGTCAGGCTGACCCACAGGATGATTCGCCATTCGCGCCGGCGGCGGGAGAGGCTCATGGGGCGCGGCGCGCGAGTGCCCGCGCGAAGGTCTCGTGGTCGACATTGCCGCCCGAGCACACGACGGCCACGGTGCGGCCCTTGACCGGCATCTTGCCGGTGAGCGCCGCCGCCAGCGCCACGGCACCGCCCGGCTCGACCACCAGCTTGAACTCGCGGAAGGCGAGTTCCATCGCATCGAGCACTTCCTCGTCGCTGACCACCAGACCGGGGCCGAGGAGGTCGCGCGCGAGCGGGAAGGTGATGTCGCCCGGCGTCGGCGCCAGCAGCGCGTCGCAGATCGAGCCCGAGAGCCGGGCGTTGGTCTGCTTCTCGCCCGCCGCCAGCGAGCGCATCATGTCGTCGAAGCCGGCCGGCTCGCCGGCATGCACGCTGGTCGACGGGCTGAGGCCCTTGACCGCCAGCGCGATACCGGTGGCCAGCCCGCCGCCGGAGCACGGCGCGGCGACGGCATCGAGCGTCGCGCCGAGCGCCCGCGCCTGGTCGACGATTTCCAGTCCCGCCGTGCCCTGGCCGGTCAGGATCCAGGCATGGTCGTAGGGCGGCACGATGGTGGCGCCGGTCCTGGCCGCGATCTCCCGGCCGATTGCCTCGCGGCTGTCCTTGACCCTGTCATAAAGCACGATCTCGGCGCCCGAGGCCCGGGTGTTGGCGACTTTCAGCGCCGGCGCGTCGGCCGGCATCACGATCGTGGTCTTCACCCCCAGCAGCCGGCCGGCCTCGGCCAGTCCCTGCGCGTGGTTGCCCGACGACCAGCCGACGGCGCCGCTGCGGCGCTGGGCCTCGCTCATCAGGCTGAGGAAATTGTAGGCGCCGCGCAGCTTGAACGAGCCGGTGCGCTGCAGGCACTCAGCCTTGATGAACAGCCGCCCGCCCAGCATGGCGTTGACCCGGGCGTTCTCGAGCAACGGTGTACGCAGCGCGATCCCGTCCAGGCGCTTCGCGGCGGCCGCGACGTCGGCAAATTCCGGCAGTGACATCAGGCTACGCCGAGCAGCGCAGGCAGTTCCGACAGGTTGCGGAGCTGGGCAACGGGCTTGCCCGGCAAATTGTCGTCGGGCGCGCCGGCACGATTGACCCACACGGTGCGGAAGCCGAAATGCGCCGCGCCATGGGCGTCCCAGCAGTTCGACGACAGGAAGCAGACCTTGGCCGGCTTCACGCCGCTGCGCGCCTCGACCAACCGGTAGACGCGGGCGTCGGGCTTGTAGACGCCGACATCCTCGACACTGAGCACGGCCTCGAAACGCGCGGCCAGTCCCGCCGCCGAAACCGCAGCGTCGAGCATCTCGGGATTGCCGTTGGACAGGATCGCCAGGCGCAGGCCGGCCTTCTGCAGGCGATCGAGCATCGCCGGTACTTCGGCGAAAGCGTCGAGCGACAGATAGGCGTTCATCAGCTTGTCGCGCACCGACGGATCGGCGATGCCGTGGGCGGCGAGGCAATGGTCGAGGGCCTCGCCCGTTACCTGCCAGAATTTCGTATAGGCGCCCATGCCGTTGCGCAGCCAAGTGTACTGGATCTGCTTGGAACGCCACATCTCGGCCAGCGCGTCGGCCTTGGGACCGATGGCGTCACGGTGGCGGGCGACCGCCGAGTTGAAGTCGAACAGCGTGCCGTAGGCGTCGAACACGCACATCTCCGTCCCGCTCAGCGTGGCTGTCATGAATTGCTCTCCTCGTGAATTGCTCGCGGCGGTCCAAGCCCGTAGGCTAGCATGCATGTTCATCGCCATCGTTCAAATTCCCATGACCAGGCGGCCGCGCGCTGCCGCCGTTGCAGCCGCCGAGAAGTCGGCGCCGACCTACACCGCGCTCGGCGCCAAGGGGCTGCTGCGCAAGTATTACCTTAACGGCGATGCCGGTGGCGGCGGCGTCTATCTCTGGGAGTCCGAGGCCGCGGCGCGCGCCTGGTACACGCCGGAGTGGGAGAAGCGCATGGAAGCCGCGTTCGGCGCCAGTCCGACCGTCACCTATTACGACAATCACGTCGTGGTCGATAATGAAGCGGGCCAGGTCCGCGTCGAGGGAGTGAGCTGAGATGCAGAAGCGTAAACTGGGGCGTACCGGCCTTGAAGTATCGGTTCTCGGCTACGGCGCCGGCGCGGTCGGCGGGTTGTTCACCAAGGGCACGGCGGCCGACCAGGAACGCGCCGCGGCGCGCGCCATCGAGGCCGGCATCAACTACTTCGACACCGCCGCGCTCTACGGCAACGGCGAGTCGGAACGCAATCTCGGCCGGGCGCTGAAAAGCCTCAAGGCCGACGTCGTGGTCGGCACCAAGTTCCGTCTGGCCGCGCAGCACCGGGCCGATGTCGCGGGCTTCACGGCGCAGTCGCTGGATGAGAGCCTGAAGCGCATGGGCCGCGATCACGTCGACCTCCTGCAACTTCACAATCCGCTGGTCGCCAAGGATGCCGGCGACCATCTCGCCATAGAAATCGCGCTGAACGAAGTGGCGCCGGCGCTGGAGAAGCTCCGCAAATCCGGCAAGACGCGCTTCATCGGTTTCAGCGGCGTCGGCGAGCCCGCCATGTTGCATCGTGCCGTCGAATCCAAGCTCTTCGACACCGTCCAGGTCGTCTACAACGCGCTCAACCCCAGCGCCGGCGGGCCGGCGCCCAAGGGCATGCCCGGGCTCGACTACGGCCGCCTGCTCGACAAGGCGAAGGCGGCCGACATGGGCACCATCATCATCCGTGCGCTGGCGGGCGGCGCGCTCAGCGGCACCGCCGACCGCCATCCGCTCGCCATGCAGGACGTCCCGCCGATCGGTTCGGCGCCCGACTTTGCCGGCGACGTGGCGCGCGCCGGGCAGCTGGCGCCGCTGGTGCGTGAAGCCGGGGCCACGAGCCTCACCGAACTCGGCGAGCGCTTCGTGATTTCCCATCCCGCCGTCTCGACCATGCTGATCGGCTATTCGACGCTTGGGCACCTCGAGGAGGCGATCGCGGCAGTGAACAAGGGGCCGCTGCCGGAGGCGGTGCTGAAGCGCATCGCCTAGATTTCCGGGGCACTCACCGGCCGAGCGCGTCCCTTGTCCAGCGCTCGATGGCGGTCGCGTCCATGGCACCGGACTGACGGGCGATTTCCTTGCCGTGCTTCAGAAGGATCATCGTCGGAATGCCCTGGATGGCGAACCGGCTGGCGAGTTCCTGTTCGTCTTCGGTGTTGACCTTGGCCAGGCGGACGGCGGGTTCCAGGCGGCCGGCGGCCCTCTCGAATTGCGGCGCCATGGCCTTGCAGGGGCCGCACCACGGTGCCCAGAAATCGACCAGCACCGGGATGTCGCTCTTGGCGGCATGGGCCTCGAAGCTCCCGGCGTCGAGGGCAACCGGGTGGCCTGCGAAAAGCGGTGCGCCGCACTGGCCGCATTTGCCGGCGTTCCCGGCCGCCAGCTTCTCCCGAGGGAACCGGTTGAGGGTGTTGCAGGCCGGGCAGGCGAGAATGAGCGTATCAGTCATGACGAACCTCGCGGGTTGCGGGTGACGGTGTGTCCGGCGAGATCGTGCCGGCTGCCCTGCCGTCGTCGCGCAGCCAGACGTAGATTGCCGGGATTACCAGCACCGTGAGCGCTGTCGAGGATGCCAGTCCGAACACCATCGAGATCGCCAGACCCTGAAAGATCGGGTCGGTGAGGATGAAGGCGGCGCCGATCATGGCCGCAGCGGCGGTCAGGAAGATCGGTTTGAAGCGGATGGCGCCCGCCTCGAGCAGCGCGTCGCGCAGCGCCGCACCCTCGGCGCGACGGTGCTGGATGAAATCGACCAGCAGGATCGAGTTGCGCACGATGATGCCGGCGAGGGCGATGAAGCCGATCATCGACGTTGCCGTAAACGGCGCGCCGAACATCCAGTGGCCCAGCACGATTCCGATCAGGGTGAGCGGTACCGGCGTCAGGATCACCAGCGGCAGCCGGTAGGAGCCGAACTGGGCCACGACCAGCAGGTAGATGCCGAGGATCGCCACGCCAAAGGCGGCCCCCATGTCGCGGAAGGTCACGTAGGTTACCTCCCATTCGCCGTCCCACAGCAAGGCCGGCGTGGACTCATCGGCCGGTTGGCCATGATAGAGAATCCTGGGCGGCCCGGCCTTGCCCCAGTCGAGCTTGGCGATCTCGTCCTCGACCGCCAGCATGCCGTAGACCGGTGCCTCGAACCGGCCGGCGACCTCGGCCTGCACCATCTCGGCGAAGCGGCCATCGCGCCGGAACAGCGTGTAGGAGGCTGGCTCGCGCTTGACGGTGACGACGTCGCCCAGCTCGACATTGGCACCCTCGCGCTGGGTGCCGCCGGCGGGCAGGGGCGTCGACAGGATGCGCTCGCCCAGCCACTCGGCGCTGCGCGGCAGCTTGACCACGATCTCGATCGGCTTGGCGTTGTGGCCGCGCTGGGAGTAGCCGACCTTCACGCCGCCGATGATGGCGGCGATGGTGTCGTACACCGCCTGCTCCTCGACGCCGTAGAATTCGAGGTTCTCCTGGTTGATCGAGAAGCGCAGGCGCTCCCCCGGCGGGCGGAAGGTGTCGTCGAGGTCGACGACGAACGGCACCTTCTCGAAAGCCTCGCGAACCTTGATCGCCGTCTCGCGGCGCGTCTTCTCGTCGGGACCGTAGATCTCTGCCAGCAGCGTGGCGAGCACCGGCGGGCCGGGCGGCACTTCGACCACCTTCACCGCACTGCCCGCAGGCCGGTCGAGCCCCTTCAGCCGCTCGCGCACGTCGAGGGCGATGGCATGGCTGGCCCGGGCGCGCTTTGCCTTGGGAAGGAGGTTGATCTGGAGGTCGCCCTGCTGCGGTGAGACCCTGAGATAGGAATGCCGCACCAGGCCGTTGAAATTGAACGGCGCCGCCGTTCCGGCATGGACCTGGATCGAGGTCATCTCGGGTAGGTCTTTCAGCCGGCCGGCGGCGGCGATGAGGATGCGGTCGGTTTCCTCGAGCGTCGTGCCTTGCGGCAGGTCGACAACGACCTGGAGCTCGGACTTGTTGTCGAAGGGCAGCAGCTTGACCGCGACGTCGCGGGTGAAGAACAGCACGCAGACCGCGAGAGTGGCGATCCCGACGATCAGCAGAAAGAAACCGGAGCGCCGGCGGCCTCGCAGCAGCGGCCGCGCGACCCTGAGGAAGAGCCGGCCGAGCGCGCCGCCGTCGCCGCCGGCCGGCCCCACGGTGGGGGAAGCCTTGGCGAAATGGCGGCCGGCGACGCGGTACAGCAGCCAGGGCGTGATGACGACGGCGACGAAGAACGAGAAAATCATCGCCATCGAGGCATTGGCCGGGATCGGGCTCATGTAGGGGCCCATCAGGCCGCTCACGAACATCATGGGCAGCAGCGCCACGATGATGGTGAGGGTGGCCACGATGGTGGGATTGCCGACCTCGGCCACGGCTTCGATGGCGGTGGTCTTGAGATCGGCCCCGCCGCGCGCCTGCCAGTGGCGGACGATGTTCTCGACCACGACGATGGCATCGTCGACCAAGATGCCGATCGAGAAAATCAGGGCGAACAGGCTGACGCGGTTGATGGTGTAGCCCATCAGCCACGAGGCGAAGAGGGTGAGCAGGATCGTGGTCGGGATCACCACCAGCACGACGATGCCCTCGCGCCAGCCCACGGTGATGGCGATCAGCAGCACGATCGACAACGTGGCAAGCGCCAGGTGAAACAGCAGTTCGTCGGCCTTTTCCGTCGCGGTCTCGCCGTAGTTCCGGCTGACGGTCACCGTAACGTCGTCAGGTACGAGACCGCCCTGCACCGTCTTCAGCCGCGCCAGGATGTCGTCGGCGACGATCACGGCGTTGGCGCCACTGCGCTTGGCGAAGGCCAGGGTCACCATCGGCCGGCGTTCGAGTTCGCCGGACGCGCCACGGACCAGCGTCCAGGTGCGGTGGCCCGGTTCGGCGGCGCCGACGACGATGTTGGCGACGTCCTTTACATAGACCGGACGACCGTCGCGCGAGGTGAGCAGGAGGAGACCGATGTCCGGCACGCCCTGCAGGGTTTGGCCGACTACCACCGGAATGTTCCGGTTGAGTTGGCGAAAGGCCCCGACCACGAAGGAGCGGTTGGCGTTGGCAAGTTTGTCGACGAACTGGTTGAGGGTGATGCCATAAAGCGCCAGCCTCTCCGGATCGGGCTCGACGCGAATCTGGTTGGGGCTGCCACCGACGATGTAGCTGAAGCCGACGTCGTCGACCTTGACGAGTTCGTGCCGGAGTTCGTCGGCGATCTGGAACAGCCCGTTGTCGGTCCAGCGTGCGGCAGCGGCGGCCTTGGGCTCGAGCGTCAGGGCCACGATCGCCACGTCGTTGATGCCACGGCCGATGATCAGAGGCTCGGGGATACCTTTGGGCAGGTCGGCGATATTGGCCCGGATTTTTTCGTGAATGCGCAGGCGGGCGATGTCTTCCGAGGTGCCGACGAAGAAACGGGCCGTCACGAGCACCGCATCGTCCTGCGTGAACGAGTAGACATGCTCCACGCCGCCAATCGCCTTGACGATATCCTCGAGCGGCTTGGTGATCAGTTCGATGGCGTCGCCGGCCTTGTAGCCGTTGGCGGTGACCAGGATATCGACCATCGGCACGCTGATCTGCGGCTCCTCCTCGCGCGGCAGGGCGAACAACGCCAGCATGCCCACCAGCATGGCCGCCACGAGGAACAGCGGCGTCATCGGCGAGGAGATGGACGCCCGGGTGAGCGCGCCTGAAATGCCGAGCTTCATGGCCGGACGACCACGTCGCCCTCGTTGAGACCCGACAGCACCTCGATGCCGCCGTCGACCGGCAGGCCGGGCTGGACCACGACCTCGGTGCCGTCCTTCAGCTTCACGTAGCTGACGCCGTAACGGCGGTAGAGGACGTCCGCCGGGACCAC
>CALDNT010000303.1 GCA_937915145.1 uncultured Reyranella sp. | reverse complement strand
TCCGCGAGGGCGGACGCACCGTCGGCGCAGGCGTCGTCACCAAAGTCGTAAAGTAAGCATACCGACGACAGGCGAGTAGACATCATGGCCATGGACAACACCAATATCCGGATCCGGCTGAAGGCCTTCGATCATCGCGTGCTCGATTCGTCGACCAGCGAGATCGTGAGCACGGCCAAGCGGACGGGCGCGCAGGTGCGCGGGCCGATTCCACTGCCGACCGGGATCGAGAAATTCACGGTCAACCGCTCGCCGCACATCGACAAGAAGTCGCGCGAGCAATTCGAGATCCGCACGCACAAGCGCGTGCTCGATATCGTCGATCCGACGCCGCAGACGGTGGACGCGCTGATGAAGCTCGACCTCGCCTCGGGCGTCGACGTCGAAATCAAGCTCGGCGCCTGAGCGGACAGGGATAAGGGAAGAGGAACAGACCATGCGTTGCGGTCTCGTCACCCAGAAGGTCGGCATGACCCGCGTCTTCAACGACGCCGGGGAGCATGTGCCCGTCACCGTTCTGAAGGTGGAAACGCTGCAGGTTGTCGCTGTCCGCTCGGAAGAGAAGGACAAGTACACCGCGGTGCAGCTCGGTTACGGCAAGGCCAAGGTAAAGAACGTTACCCAGCCGATGCGCGGACACTTTGCCAAGGCAAAGGTCGAGCCGAAGAAGAAGCTTGTCGAATTCCGTGTTGCCAAGGATGCCATCCTCGAGGTCGGCGCCGAGCTGGTGCCCAGCCATTTCGTGGCCGGCCAGTTCGTCGACGTCGTTGGCACCACGATCGGCCGCGGCTTCACCGGTTCGATGGTGCGGTGGAACTTCCACGGCCTGGAAGCCAGCCACGGCGTGTCGGTCTCGCACCGTTCGCACGGCTCGACGGGTAATCGCCAGGATCCGGGGCGTACCTTCCCCGGCAAGAAGATGGCGGGCCACTACGGCAGCGAGCGCGTAACCACGCAGAACCTGAAGGTCGTCGCGGTCGACGACGAGAAGGGCCTGCTGCTGGTCTCAGGCGCCGTTCCCGGGGCAAACAACAGCTACGTTATCGTCAAGGACGCCTCCAAGCGTGCTCGTCCCAAGGATGCGCCCTATCCGGCCGGCCTGCGCAAGGCAGCCGAGGTGGCAGCTCCGGCGGCTGACGCCGCTCCGTCGGCTTGAGGAAAGAACCATGAAAGTCGCGGTCAAAACCATCGAAGGCGGCAGCGCCGGTGAGATCGATCTCGCCGACGCGGTGTTCGCCGTGCCGGTCCGCAAGGACATCCTGCACCGTTGCGTCGTGTGGCAGCTGTCGCGCCGCCAGCAGGGAACGCACAAGACCAAGGGACGCGCCGAGGTCACGGCGACGGCCAAGAAGATGTACGCCCAGAAAGGCACCGGCCGTGCCCGTCACGGCAACGAGGCGGCGCCGCAGTTTCGTGGTGGCGGCAAGGCGTTCGGCCCGGTCGTACGCAGCCATGCCAGCAACCTGCCGAAGAAGGTGCGCCAGCTGGCCCTGCGCTCGGCGCTGTCAGCCAAGGCCGCCGAAGGCAAGTTGATCATCGTCGAGGCGGCCGCCCTGGCAGAGCCAAAGACCGCCAAGCTGACGGCTCATTTCGGCAAACTCGGAATCGCGAGCGCGCTGATCATCGCCGGCGGTGAGGTCGACATCAATTTTGCGCGTGCGGCGGCGAACATCGCCCACATCGATGTGCTGCCGCAGCAGGGCGCGAACGTTTACGACATCCTGCGCCGCGACGTGCTCGTGCTGACGAAGGACGCCGTGAAGCATCTCGAGGAGCGTCTGCAATGAGCGCCAAGCGGTACACGCCTGAAACGGTGTCGCGTGCCCGGATGTATGAAGTCATCCGCTCGCCGCTGATCACCGAGAAGACCACCAATGGCTCGGAGCATAGCCAAGTGACCTTCCGTGTCTCGATGGACGCGACCAAGCCCCAGATCAAGCAGGCCATCGAAGGCCTGTTCAAGGTCAAGGTGAAGGCGGTCAATACCGTCACCGTAAAGGGCAAGACCAAGGTATTCCGCGGCCGCCCAGGTGTGCGGAGCGACTGGAAGAAGGCGATCGTCTCGCTGGTCGATGGTCACAAGATCGACGTGACCACGGGCTTGTAGGGCGGGGGAACGAGACATGGCACTCAAGACTTTCAAGCCGATCACGCCGTCGCTCCGACAGCTGGTCATCGTTGATCGTACGGGCCTTTGGAAGGGCAAGCCGGTCAAGGCGCTGACTCGCGGCAAGAGCAATACCGGTGGCCGCAACAATCACGGCCGTATCACCAGCCATCACATGGGTGGTGGTCACAAGCGTCGCCTGCGCATCATCGATTTCAAGCGCCGCAAGTTCGACGTGGCGGCGACGGTTGAGCGAATTGAGTACGATCCCAACCGGACCGCCTACATCGCGCTGATCACCTACACCGACGGCGAGGTTGCCTATATCCTGGCGCCGCAGCGCCTGAAGGCGGGTGATCAGGTCATCTCCGGCGAGCGTGTCGACATCAAGCCCGGCAATGCCATGCCGCTCGGCAACATGCCGGTGGGAACGATCGTGCACAATGTCGAGCTCAAGAAGGGCCGCGGCGGCCAGTTCGCCCGTTCGGCGGGCAACTATGCCCAGCTTGTCGGCAAGGACGCGGGCTACGCCCAGATCAAGCTCAGCTCGGGCGAGTTGCGCCTCGTGCCGGGTACGTGCTTGGCGACGGTCGGCGCGGTCAGCAACCCGGACAACCAGAACATCGTTATTGGCAAGGCCGGCCGGCAGCGGTGGCTCGGTCGCCGTCCGCACGTCCGTGGCGTCGTCATGAACCCGGTCGACCATCCGCACGGCGGCGGTGAAGGCCGGACCTCGGGCGGCCGCCATCCGGTCACGCCCTGGGGCAAGCCGACCAAGGGCAAGAAGACACGCAAGAACAAGGCGACGGACAAGTACATCATCCGCAGCCGTCATTCGACACGCTGACGGTAGCGAGGAGGCAACAAAGTGGCACGTTCGATTTGGAAGGGTCCGTTCGTGGACGGCAGCCTGATCAAGAAGGTCGAGAAGGCGAGCCAGACCGTGCGCAGCGAAGTGATCAAGACGTGGTCGCGACGCTCGACGATCCTGCCGCAATTCGTGGGCCTGACGTTCGCCGTCTACAACGGCCGGAAGTTCATTCCGGTGAATGTCTCCGAGGAGATGGTGGGTCACAAGCTCGGCGAGTTCTCGCCGACCAGGACGTTCACCTCTCATTCGGGCGACAAGAAGGTGTCCAGGGATTAGACGCGATGAGCAAGAAACCCACTCCACGCCGCGAGGCGGAAAACGAAGCCAAATCTGTGCTGCGCGCCGTCCGCGTCAGCCCACGGAAGCTCGACCTCGTCGCCGCCACGATCCGTGGCAAGAAGGCATCGTTGGCGGTGAACGAGCTTACCTTTTCGAAGAAGCGCATTGCCCTGGACGTCAAGAAGGCGCTCAACTCGGCCATCGCCAATGCCGAGAACAACCACAATCTCGACGTTGACCGCCTGGTCGTCGCCGAGGCGTCGGTTGGCAAGGGCTTGGTCATGAAGCGGTTCCAGACACGCGGCCGCGGCCGCTCGGCCGGCATCATCAAGCCGTTCGCTCATCTGACGATCGTGGTGCGCGAGCGCGCCGAGGCGGAGGACAAGTAAATGGGTCAGAAGGTCAATCCGATCGGCCTGCGGCTCGGCATCAACCGGACCTGGGACTCGCGCTGGTACGCCGAAGGCGCCGAATACTCGAAGATGCTCCATGAGGACATCGAAATCCGCAAGGTGCTGCGCAAGCGGCTCGCCCAGGCGGGCGTCGCCAAGATCGTCATCGAGCGTCCGGCCAAACGCGCCCGCGTGACGATCCACACCGCCCGGCCGGGCGTGGTGATCGGCAAGAAGGGCGCCGATATCGAAAAGCTCCGCGGCGATCTTGCCAAGATGACCAAGGGCGAGGTCGCCTTGAACATCGTCGAGATCCGCAAACCGGAGATCGATGCCACGCTGATCGCCGAGAACATCGCCCAGCAGCTCGAGCGTCGTGTCGCCTTCCGCCGCGCCATGAAGCGCGCCGTGCAGTCGGCGATGCGCCTGGGCGCGGGCGGCATCCGCATCAACTGCTCCGGCCGTTTGGGCGGCTCCGAAATCGCGCGCATGGAGTGGTATCGCGAAGGCCGCGTGCCGCTGCACACGCTGCGGGCCGACATCGACTATGGTATCGCCACCGCCTTCACGACCTTCGGCACTTGCGGTGTAAAGGTCTGGGTGTTCAAGGGCGAGATTCTTGCACACGACCCGATGGCGCACGACAAGCGCGCCGAGGAAGCCGCGCCGCAACGCACGCCGGCGCGGGTCGAGCGTACTGAGCAGAGGGACGCGTAGGACGCCATGCTGCAACCCAAGCGCACCAAGTACCGCAAGGCTTTCAAGGGCCGCATCAGCGGCGCGGCCAAGGGCGGTTTCAACCTCGACTTTGGCTCTTATGGGCTGAAGGCGATGGAGCCCGATCGCCTGACGGCCCGTCAGATCGAGGCGGCCCGCCGTGCCATCACGCGCCATATGAAGCGCGCCGGCCGTGTGTGGATCCGCGTGTTTCCCGACGTTCCGGTATCGAAGAAGCCGGCTGAAGTCCGCATGGGTTCCGGCAAGGGCGCGCCGGAATTCTGGGCGGCGCGCGTGAAGCCGGGCCGCATTCTGTTCGAGCTCGAAGGCGTGCCGGCGCTCGTCGCCAAGGAAGCCTTGGCACTCGCCGCTGCCAAGCTGCCGATCAAGACGCGCTTCGTCGCCCGCGTCGGCGCCGAAGGTTGAGGGAAGTCGACATGAAAGCCAGCGATCTGCGTCCCAAGACCAGGGACGAACTCAAGACCGAACTCGGCAACCTGCGCAAGGAAGCGTTCAACATGCGCTTTCAGAAGGCAGGAGGCCAGCTGCAGAAGACTGCCCGCGCGCGCCACGTCCGGCGCGACATCGCCCGCATCAAGACGGTGCTGGTCGAAAAGGTCGCGGGTTAAGGAGCCAGAAATGCCGAAGCGTATCCTGGAAGGCGTCGTCGTCAGCGACAAGATGGACAAGACCATCATCGTGAAGGTCGAACGGCGCGTTCAGCACCCGATCTACAAGAAGTTCATTCGTAGGTCGAAGAAGTATCACGCGCACGACGAAGCCAATGTGTTCAAGGGCAAAGTCGGTGAAGTCGTGCGCATCCGCGAATGCCGTCCGCTGTCCAAGACCAAGAGCTGGGAAGTTCTGGTCGAGGCCGCGAAAGCCTAGCGGAACGGAGCACAGAACATGATTCAGATGCGAACCAATCTCGAGGTTGCCGACAATTCGGGCGCCCGTCGAGTTCAGTGCATCAAGGTGCTGGGTGGCTCTCGCCGCAAATTTGCCAGCGTCGGCGACGTTATCGTGGTGTCGATCAAGGAAGCCATTCCGCGCGGCCGCGTGAAGAAGGGCGAGGTGCATCGCGCCGTGGTCGTTCGCACGTCGTTCGCGCTGCGCCGTGCCGACGGCAGTGCCATCCGCTTCGACCGTAATGCCGCGGTCCTCCTCAGCAAGCAGGATGAACCGATCGGAACCCGCATCTTCGGACCCGTGACGCGCGAGCTGCGTGCCAAGAAGTTCATGAAGATCATCTCGCTTGCTCCTGAGGTGCTCTAACCATGGTCAACAAGCTGAAGATCAAGAAGGGCGACCGGGTGACGATCTATCTGCCGATGATTCCCGAGATCGCC
>CALDNT010000302.1 GCA_937915145.1 uncultured Reyranella sp. | reverse complement strand
GGCGCTCGACGGTGGCGAGATACTCGGGAAAAGTCTCCCAGGTCCAGTCGATGCCGGCCGCCATCGCCGCGGTCGGGATATCCTCGACCGCCGAAAGGCAGCGCGCGTACCAGTCGCGGTCCTCCGGCTTGCAGGGCGCCAGCGCGAAACCGCAATTGCTCATCACGACCGACGTAACGCCATGCCAGCATGAGCAACTGCCCAGCGGGTCCCAGGCAACCTGGGCATCCATATGGGTATGGCCGTCGATGAACCCCGGCGAAACGATCAGCCCGTCGGCATCAAGGGTCCGGGCGGCAACGGCCTTGATGCGGCCGATCTCGACGATCTTGCCGCCAGCAACGCCGATATCGGCCGTAAAACGCGCCCCGCCCGAACCATCGACGACCGCGCCGCCCCGAATCAACAGGTCCAGGGCCATCAGAGGCGATCCTTCTGCTCGACGAGCTTCCAGTAGGTGTCCTTGGCCGAGATCTTGCCACCGCGGAAGGTGTAGATGTCGCAGCCTTGGTAGTTGAGGTCCTCGCCGTCGGCCCCCTTGCCCCTGACAGTCCAGACCGAGATCGCACGGTTGCCGGCGAAGATGTACTCCTTGTGGTCCCAGCGCATGTCGGGGATCACCTTGAAACGGTCGGCGAGCGTCTTGCGGATCGCCTCCTTGCCCTTGAGCGTTCGACCGACCGGCTCTGGGCCGCGCGCCAGCCAGAAGGTGGCATCGTCGGTGAAGCAGGCCATGATGCGATCGACGTCGCGGCTGTTGAAGGCGGCCGAAATCGACTTCATGAGTTCCGGCGTGGCGATATCGGCGTTTGCGGCTGCGATGTCCGGCATACGAAACCTCCCGCGTGGCGTTCCGAAACGATTGCAGGCTTCCCCGGCGCCGGCAAGGTCATCCCCACATCTGCCCGCAGCCGTGCTAGCGTAGCGCCAACAAACGGGGGAAACGCGCGGTGTACGACTACATAATCGTGGGCGGCGGCTCGGCCGGTTCGGTCGTGGCCAACCGGCTCTCTGCCAGAAGTTCCAACAAGGTCCTGCTGTGCGAGGCAGGTCAGGACACGCCTCCCGGCGCCGAGCCGCCCGAGATCGCCGACAGCTATTCCGGCACAGCCTACTTCGACCCGCGCTTTCACTGGACCGAGCTGAAAGTCCACACCCAGGTCGTCAGCCACAACAATCCGCACGAGAGCCGGCCGCCGTTGCGTAAGTACGAACAGGCGCGCGTGCTGGGTGGTGGCTCGTCGATCAACGGCCAGATGGCCAATCGCGGCGCGCCTACCGACTACGAGGAATGGCAATCGCGCGGCGCGGCCGGCTGGGGCTGGAACGACGTCCTGCCCTACTTCAAGAAGGTCGAACGCGACCTCGACTTCGGCGGACCACTGCATGGCAAGGACGGCCGAATTCCCGTGCGCCGCATTCCGCGCGAGCACTGGACCGGCCATGCCCAGGCCGTCGGCAAGGCGTTCGAGGAGAAGGGCTTCAAATTCCTGCCTGACCAGAACGGTGAATTCGTCGACGGCTATTTTCCCGTCACCCATTCCAATGCCGACGAACGCAGGGTGTCGGCGGCGATGGGCTATCTCGACACGGAAACGCGCAAACGCTCCAACCTCACGATCTCGACCGACACCCAGGTTAAATCGTTGCTGTTCGAGGGTACGCGCTGCGTCGGCGTCACGGCCATGGTAGGCGGCAAAGAGCAGGATTTCCGCGGCCGCGAGATCATCCTGTCCAGTGGTGCGATCCATTCGCCGGCCCATCTGATGCGGGCCGGCATCGGGCCGGTCGGCCAGCTCGCGGAACTCGGCATTCCCGTGATCTCGGCCCTGCCCGGCGTCGGCCAACGGCTGATGGATCATCCTTCCATCGCGCTGTCGTCGTTCATCAGGCGGGGCGCGCGCCTAACCGAACACACACGACGTCACATTCATCTCGGCCTGCGTTATTCTTCCGGCCTGCCAGGCATACCCAAGGGCGACATGTTCGTAGCCGTGGTCAGCAAGTCGGCCTGGCATGCGGTCGGCGAACAGATCGCCTCGCTGCTTACCTTCATCAACAAGACCTACTCCGAAACAGGTCAGGTAAAGCTCACGTCGCGCGACTGGCGGAGCGAACCGCTCGTCGAATTCAACCTGCTGTCCGACAAGCGTGATCTCGACCGCCTAATGAGCGGCTTCAAGCTGATGGCTGCCGTTCAGATGACCGACGCGCTCCGTAAGGTAACCGACGTCCCCTTCCCCGCGTCGTACACCGACAAGGTGCGCGAGATCGGCGTGGTCAGCACCAAAAACAAATGGCTGACCCGGGCGGTCGCCACGCTGCTCGACGGGCCGGCGGCGCTGCGGCGCTACATGATCGACAATTTCGTCGTCGAGGGTTTCACCTTCGACCAGGTGATGACCGACGACGATGCGCTCGAGGCCTTCGTGCGCAAGGCCACGATCGGTGTCTGGCATGCCTCCTGCACCTGCCGGATGGGCCGTGACGATGATCCGATGGCCGTCGTCGACACCCAGGGACGCGTGCGCGGCACCCAGGGGCTGCGCGTGGTCGACGCTTCGGTGTTCCCCGTCGTGCCCTGCGCCAACACCAATTTCCCGACGCTGATGACGGCCGAGAAGATCTCGGACGCCATTCTCACCGCGCACTGAAGGAGCTTCGCATGTCGGTCGTTCTGGGCAGCGGCGAGCATCGTTATCGCGTGGTCGAAAACTGGGCCAGGCTGCCCGACGGCTGGGAGTTCCGTGATGTCGCCGCAGTCGCGGTCGACAGCAAGGATCGGGTCTATGTGTTCAACCGCAGCCAGCATCCGATGATGGTGTTCGATCGCGACGGCAACTTCCTGCGTTCATGGGGCGAAGACCTGTTCAACCGTGCCCATGGCATCCACATCGACAGCGACGACAATCTCTACTGCACCGACGACGGCGACCACACGGTCCGCAAGATATCGACCGACGGCAAGGTACTGCTGACCATCGGCGTGCCCGACCAGCCGGCACCATTCCTGAGCGGCAAGCCG
>CALDNT010000301.1 GCA_937915145.1 uncultured Reyranella sp. | reverse complement strand
GCATGAGAACGCCATCCTCTGCGACACCAAGGGAGTCATCTACCAGGGCCGCACCGAGGGCATGAACCAGTGGAAGAGTGCCCATGCGGTGCGCACCAAGGCGCGCACGCTGGAAGAGGCGATGAAGGGTGCGGACGTGTTCTTCGGCCTGTCGGTCAAGGGCGCGGTGACCCAGGAGATGGTGCAGTCGATGGCGGCCAAGCCGATCATCTTCGCCATGGCCAATCCCGACCCCGAGATCACGCCCGAAGACGTGAAGGCCGTCCGCGCCGACGCCATCATCGCCACCGGCCGCAGCGACTACGCCAACCAGATCAACAATGTGCTGGGCTTTCCCTACATCTTCCGCGGCGCGCTCGACGTGCGCGCCAGCACGATCAACGAGGAGATGAAGGTCGCCGCCGCCGAGGCGCTGGCCAAGCTGGCGCGCGAGGACGTGCCCGACGAGGTCGACCGTGCCTATTCCGGCCGCCGGCTGCGCTACGGGCCCGAGTATGTGGTGCCGGTGCCGTTCGACCCGCGGCTGATCTCGGCGGTTTCCGGCGCCGTCGCCGAAGCCGCGATGAAGTCCGGCGTGGCGCGAAAGCCCATTGTCGACATGGCGGAGTATCGCCGCGACCTCTCGGGCCGGCTCGATCCGACCAGCCACTGGCTGCAGAGCCTGTTCGACCAGGTCAAGGCCAACCCGCAGCGCATCGTGTTCGCCGAGGGCGAGGAGGAGCGCATCATCCGTGCCGCCGTCGTGTTCCGCGACAACGGTTACGGCACGCCGATCCTGATCGGCCGCGAGGAGCAGGTGCGCGAGACCATGAAGTCGCTCGGCATCAAGGACGATTCGGGACTCGAAATCCACAATGCGCGTCTTTCCACGCGCAACGCGCCCTACACCGACCTGGTCTACGGCCGCCTGCAGCGCGACGGCTATCTGCGCCGCGACGTGCAGCGCATGGTCAACCAGGGGCGCAATGTGTTCGGCGCCTGCATGGTGGAGATGGGCGACGCCGACGGCATGGTGACCGGCATCACCCGCCGCTTTCCCGAATGCTACGTCGATGTGAAGCGCGTCATCGACGTCGAGCCCGGCAAGGTGCCGATGGGCTATTCCATCGTGGTGGCACGGCACGGTACGGTGTTCCTGGCCGATACCTCGATCAACGAGACGCCGTCGCCTGAGGAGCTCGCCACCATCGCCCGACAGATGGCGCGCAACGCCCGGCAGATGGGTCACGAGCCGCGGGTGGCGTTCCTGTCGTTCTCTAACTTCGGCAGCCGCGAGATCGAGCGCATCGACCGCATCCGCAAGGCGATCCGCATCCTGCAGGCCGAGAAGGTCGACTTCGAATTCGACGGCGAGATGCAGGCCGACATGGCGCTCGACTACGAACTGCTGCGCGAAACCTATCCGTTCTGCCGCCTCACCGGCCCGGCCAATGTGCTGGTGATGCCGGGGCTGCATTCGGCACACATTTCCTCGCGCCTGATGCAGGCACTGGGCGGCGTGACGGTGATCGGCCCGGTGATCGACGGCCTGCACAAGCCGGTCCAGATCGTGCCGATGGGCGCCACGGTGAGCGACCTGGTGAACCATGCCGCTCTCGCCGCATACGGTGCCCTCAGCGCACGGAGGTAGCAATGGTCGATCTCGTCATTCGCGGCGCCACCGTCGTCGACGGCCTCGGCCACGAACCCCGGCGCGCCGATCTCGCGGTCACGGACGGCCGCATCACGGCGATTGGCGAGATCAAGGACAAGGGCGCCGAGACGATCGACGCCGGCGGCCTCATGCTGTCGCCCGGCATCGTCGACGTGCACACCCACTACGACGCGCAGGTCACCTGGGATACCACCCTCTCGCCCTCGCCCTCGCTTGGCGTCACGACGGCGGTGATCGGCAACTGCGGCTTTGGCATCGTGCCGGCGCCGCCTGCCGTGCGCGACCTGGTGATCCGCAACCTGTCGGTCGTCGAAGGCATGGACCTCGACGCCCTGCGCCGAGGCATCGCCTGGGATTTCGAAAGCTTTGCCGACTACATGGCGATGCTGCGCCGGCGGGGGGCTTACGCCAACCTGGCGGTGCTGGCCGGCCATTCGACCATTCGCACTGCGGTGATGGGTGAGGCCGCCTCGCAGCGCGCCGACGCCACGCCCGAGGAATTGGCAAAAATGAAGGCGCTGGTGGCCGATGCCATGGCCCAAGGCGCGATCGGGCTCGGCGCCTCCTACTCGCTCAACCATTCGGGCTATGGCGGCGTGCCGATGCCCTCGACCATCGCGCCGCTCAGCGAGCTCGATGCGCTGGTCGGCGCCATGGGCCCACGGGGCAAGGGCGTGATCGCCATCGCATCGGGCGTAAAGACGCCGGAGGAGCTGGAACCGATGGCGGCCAGGTACGGCCGGCCCTTCTTCCAGGGCACCGGCATGGCGATGTACAACGAACAGGAGCCGACGCGCGCGCTCGGCATCTTCGACGCCTGCGCCGCGGCCATCCGGCGCGGCAACGGCCTTTATGTCCAGATTCCCTGTCAGCCGCTGTCGTTCGATTTCACGATGGCCAATGCCTACCCGTTCTATAGCCATTCGGCCTTCGACCCGATCAAGGCATTTACGCCCGAGCAGCTCGCGGCCGTCTATCGCGATCCGTCGTGGCGCGCCAAGTTCCGCGAAAATGCCCGCAACCCGCGGCCCGGCATGATCTTCCAGGGCAACTGGGACCGCGTGATGGTGGCCGTGGCGCAAAAACCCGCCAACGCCAAGTACGTGAACCGCTATCTTCATGACATCGCCAAGGCCGAAGGCCGCGATCCGCTCGACATCATGCTCGATCTCAGCCTCGACGAGGATCTGGAAACCGCCTTCCTCGGCCGCTTCCTCAATGTCGGCGACGATGGCGTGGCGCGCCTTCTGAAGCACGAAGCCGGCGTGGTGGCGCTAAGTGACGCCGGTGCCCACCTCATCTACATGTGCGACGCCGGATTCGGGCTGCATTTCCTTGGTCATTGGGTGCGCGAGCGTGGCGACTTCGACATCGTCGAAGGCATCCGACGCCTCACCAGCCATCCCGCCGACCTCTACGGCATCCAGGATCGCGGCCGCATCGCGCTGGGAGCCCATGCCGATCTGCTGTTGTTCGATCCCGCCGCCGTAGGTGTCAGCCCCGCCGAGCGGCTGGCCGACCTGCCGGGCGGCGGACGCCGTACCATTCGTCGGCCGATCGGCGTGCACGGCGTCTTCTGCAACGGCGTGCGGACGTTCGACGGCAAGGACTATCCCAAGTACGCCAAGGGCCCTGGCCACGTCCTCGACAGGTTCAACGACTCAACACGTCGTCACAGCGCGATCGCGGCGCGGTAATGCCTTGCGCGGCCCGGCCAGGATGCCCTGCTCAGGGCGCCTTGGCTGCGGCGGCCGGTTTCTCGACCTTCAGAACCGTAAGTTCGTGCTTGCGCCCGTCGCGCGCCGTCCAGGAAATCGACTGATCCTCGCCGAGGCCGATCAGCGCCGCGCCGATCGGCGTCAGCACCGAGATTTTGTGCAGAGTGATATCCTCATCGACCGGATAGACGAGCGTCATCCGCCGCTTGTGGCCATCGTCGGAACGGAACGTCACCGTCGAGCCCATGCGCACGACATTTTCCGGCACAGCCTCGGGGCCGACGATCTTGGCGCGTTCCATCTCAGCCAACAGTTCCTCTGCGACATCGGGCAAGCGCTCCAGCGCCGCTGTCGCAAGACTGGTCAGGCGCTCGTAGTCGGCTTCGCTGACGATGATCTGGGGAACCGAGCGGCTCCGAACGATGTCGGGCATGGAGATACTTCCTCCTTGAAAAACGATGCAGCCCGCCTCGGGCGGCGCCACCGCCGCCTTGGCGGTTAGTCTGAACATGGAACACGGGCGCCCAGTCGGGCGAAGCGCGCGGCCCCCGAACCGGGACCGCAGGAATACCGGGCCGGGGACTACGCTCCTGCGAGCAGATGGTTCCGCCGCAAGACATGCGGGATCGAGGCCGAAAATCTCATCATATAGAAGTAAGCGCCTGCGCCGCGGATTTCAACCCGCCGCAGACCGCCGCCTCTTCCTATGGGGCGGGCTTGGCGGCGCCGTCGCGGCCGCGCCGCGCGAGATAGACCTGCAAATGGGCATAGGCCAGGCGCAAGTTGGGCGTGGCGATGCCGGCCTTCTTGGCCCGTGCAATCATGTCGCCAACCACATGGTCGGCCTCGACCATCGCGCCCTTTTCAAGGTCGTGCAGCATGGAGGCGGCGAACTTCGAGCCCTTCACGGTCAGGAACGAGCGGATGGTGGCGATGCCCTTCTCGCCGGGATCGTGGCCCGCGGCGGCCGCGACCTTGCGGCCTTCTTCGACCGTTTCGAGCACGATCGCTCGGCCTTCATCGGCTTCGAGAATGTCGCCCGAGGCACCGCGCATCAGGCAACAGGTCGCCGCAAGCGTGCACAGCATGATCCACTTGTCCCAGAGATCCTGGACGATGTTCGGATTCAGCCCGCCGTCGACGCCGGACTTCTTGATCGCGGCATCGAACTCGACCAGCGCGGCGCGCGGAGGTTTGCCGTCACGTTCGCCGAAGGAGATCGCGGCGAACGGGCTTGTATGCAGGATCCAGCCCTGCTCGTTCATGGCAACGCCGACGCGCGCCAATCCACCCACCGCCTTGTCGGTGCCGAAACGTGCATCGAGCGTGTCGAGATGATGCATGCCGTTCAGCAGCGGCACGATCACGGTGCCGGCGCCGACCGCCGGGGCGATGGCGTCCATCGCCGAATCGAGGTCATAGGCCTTGCAGGTCAGCAGTACGACGTCGTACGGCCCGCCGCTGTCTCCGCTCGTCACGGTCTTCACCTTCTGGGTGATGTCGCCCTTCGTGCTCTTGATGACCAGGCCGTCGCGCTGCAGCGCTTCGTGCCGCTTCTCGCGCACGAGGAACGTCACATCGGCGCCACTCTGATGCAGGCGTCCACCGACATAGCCGCCGATCGCGCCGGCGCCGAGGATCAGGATCTTCATCGCGAACTCCCAAATACTACTTCAAGCCGCCGCGTGCGCGGCGCGCTTCGTAGGTCTGCAGGTGAGTGTAGGCGAAGCGCAGGTTGGGTGCGGCGATCCCGGCCTTGCGGGCACGGGCCAGCATGTCGCCCACGATCTGCCGGCCTTCGGCCGGACCGCCTTTCTCCATGTCGCCGAGGATCGAGGCGACGGCCTTCGATCCCTTTTGCGTCAGCATCGTTTGCAGGTCGGCCAGGACCTTGTCGCTGGGCGCATGGCCCGCCGCCGCGGCAACCTTGCGGCTCTCCTCCAGCGTCTCGGCGACGATGGCGGCACCATCCGCCGTCTCCATGATGTCGCCGATGGTGCCGCGCATGGACGAACACATGCCGGCGATCGTGGCCAGCATGATCCACTTGTCCCAGAGGTCCTGGTTGATGTTGGCATTGATGCCGCCGTCGATGCCGGCCTTCTTGCAGGCGGCATCGAGTTCGAGGAGCGCGGCACGCGCGGGCTTGCCGTCGCGTTCGCCGAAGGACACGCCCGACGCACCCGAATGCAGGATCTCGCCGTTGGGCCCCAGCATACCGGAGATGCGGGCAAGACCGCCCGCCACCTTCTCGGGCCCGAACTTCGCATCGAGCGTGGCGAAGTGAGCGTGACCGTTCAGCATCGGCACGATGGTCGTCGTAGTACCGATCGCCGGTGCAATCGAATCCATTGCCGAGTCGAGGTCGTAGGCCTTGCAGGCCAGGACGACGATGTCATAGGGCCCGCCGTCGATGGTTCCATTGGCGCCGCCCCTGGTCACGACCTTGACCGGCAGAGTTGCATCGCCCTTCGGGCTCTTCACGACCAGGCCTTCCTTCCGCACTTTCTCGGCGCGCTTCTCGCGCAGCAGGAACGTGACATCGGCACCGGATTGGTGAAGGCGGGCACCCCAATAGCCACCGACCGCGCCGGCACCGAGAAAGAGAATTTTCACGCTTTGCTCCCGGTGTTGTTCCGCTCCGCCAACCAGTCGGCGAGCCAGGTCGCGAGGTCGTCGGTCTGGTGGTGGATATGGTCGAGATTGATGTCGGCAGCGCGCTTCACGCTCTCTTCGGTGCGGATCCAAACGGTCCGCATGCCCATGTCGGCTGCCGGCTTGAGGTTGACGGCGATGTCGTCGGCGAAGGCGGCGCGCGTGGGATCGACGTTGTGCTGCTTCACGAGCTTCTCGTAGATCTGCTTGTGCGGCTTGGGCCAGTACTCGCCGGCCACGATGTCGAAGATGGCCTCGAAATGATGCGCCACGCCCAGCCGTTCCATGACGCGCTCGGCGTGCGGCACGTCGCCGGCAGTGAAGATGATCTTGCGGCCTGGCAGGGCCCTGAGCGACGCTTCGAGCGCGGGATTGGCTTCGACCGGCGAGTAGTCGATGTCGTGGACATAGTCGAGATAGTGCGTCGGGTCGACGCCGTGCAGAGTCATCATGCCCCGCATTGAGGTGCCGTGGTCGCGCCAGTATTGCTTCTGCACGACCCGCGCCTCTTCCGGCGTCACCTTCAGCCAGTCCGAGATATAGCGGCCGATGCGCACGTCGATCTGGGCGAACAGGTTGCAGCGCGCCGGGTAGAGCGTGTTGTCGAGGTCGAACAGCCAGACGTCAGGATCGTGAAGAGGGGGCATGGAGGCTGGATTAACGGGCAGCCGCGCGCTTGTCGATGCGCTTCTGGAGCGGGCGGACTATAAAGGCACCAATGGATGCCCTGACGATCATATTGCTGGCGGCCATCGCGTTGCTGGTCGTGGTGCTGGTGCTGGCGCTTACCCGTCGCAGTAGCGGCGAAGCCGAGACCATGCGCCAGCAACTCGCCCTGGCGCTCAGCCAGCAGGCCGAGACCGTCCAGCGGGTCGAGCGTTCGCTGCGCGAGCAGGAGCAGGCGCTCGGCAAGGTGGTGGCGGAGCGGCTCGACCGCACCGAGAAGGCGACCGGCCAGATCGTGACCGACCTGCGCGAGCGGCTGATCCGCATCGACGAGGCCCAAAAGAAGATCGGCGAACTTTCGACCCAGGTGGTGAGCCTGCAGGAAGTGCTGTCCAACAAGCAGGCGCGCGGCGCCTTCGGCGAGGTCCAGCTGAACGACCTGGTGCAGAGTGCGCTGCCGCCCTCGGCCTATGAATTCCAGTCGACGCTGTCGACCGGGGCGCGCGTCGATTGCCTGTTGAAACTGCCCAATCCGCCGGGATCGATCGGCATCGACGCCAAGTTTCCGCTGGAAAGCTACAGCGCGCTACGCGCCGTGGCGGCGGGCGACACGGCGGCGCTGGCGATCGCGCAACGCAGCTTCCAGCAGGCGATGCGCAAGCACATCGGCGACATCCGCGACAAATACATCCTGCCCGGCGAGACCGCCGAATCGGCGTTGATGTTCCTGCCGTCGGAGGCGGTCTACGCCGAGCTGCACGCCAACTTCACCGGCCTGGTCGAGGAATCCTACCGCGCCCGCGTCTGGATCGTGTCACCCACCACCATGATGGCGACGCTGAACACCGTGCGCGCCGTCCTGAAGGACGTGCGCATGCGCGAGCAGGCGGGGGAGATACAGAAAACCGTCGGGCTGCTGCTCGACGATGTGAGGCGCCTGGATGACCGTGTCGAGAAGCTGAAGTCGCATTTCGCGATGACCGAGAAAGACCTGCGCGACGTCGACATTTCGGCCGACCGCATCACCAAACGCGGGCAACGCATTCTCGACGTCGATCTCGGCGAGGAGCCTGCGGCGCTGCCGCCGAAAGTCTGAAAAGGAAGGTCGTCATGAGCTCATCCGGTGCCAGTCTCGCCGTCCTGAAGGCTTTGGCCCAGGCGTTCAACGACCACGATCTCGACCGCATCATGGGCTTCTTCGCCGACGACGCTGTCCTGGAAATGCCGCGCGGACCCGACCCGTGGGGCCGGCGCTATGTCGGCCTTGCCGCGATCCGCGAAGGCCTGCGTGCCCGTTTTACCGGCTTGCCGGACGTTCACTACGGCAACGACAGCCACTATATCGACGGCAATATGGGCATTTCACAATGGACCGTGACGGGAACGACGCCGGCGGGCGAACGCGTCGAAGCTCGCGGCTGCGATTTCTACAGCTTCCGCGCCGGCAAGATCATCAAGAAGGACTCGTTCTGGAAGATCGTCGAGAAGTAGACCTTCCTTAGCCCCATGGGCCGCGGCGACGTGCCTGCACAGCGGCCGTCCACGGGCCATGCGCCGGCGTCATGGGCCTGGCCTGTGCCGGCACCCGTGCCTGCCCCGCCATCGCTTCCAGCCGCGCAATGCGCTCCTCCATCGGCGGATGGGTCGAGAACAGGCCGGCCACGCCGCCGGCGGCGGCCAGCGGATTGGCGATATACATGTGCGCCGTCGCCGGGTTGCGTTCGGCCGCCTGGTTGGGGATCTGCTGTGTGCCGGCATGCAGCTTGGCCAGTGCCGAGGCGAGCCACAGCGGTTGGCCGGAAATCTCTGCGCCCATGCGGTCGGCCTCGTATTCGCGGCCACGGCTGATCGCCATCTGCACCAGCGCGGCGGCGAGCGGCGCCAGGAACATGGCGGCGATGGCCACGATCGGATTGACCAGCGGCCGGCCGTCGGAATCGCGGCCGCCGCCCATCAGGCCGCCGAATGTCGCCAGCATGCCGATGGCGCCGGCAAGCGTGGCGGCGATGGTCATGATCAGCGTGTCGCGGTGACGGACGTGGCTGAGTTCATGGGCCATCACGCCCGCGACCTCCTCGTGGCTGAGATGGCGCAACAGGCCGGTGGTGGCGGCAACGGCAGCGTTCTCGGGATTGCGGCCGGTGGCGAAGGCGTTGGGCTGGTCTTCGTCGATGATATAGACCCGCGGCATCGGCAGGCCGGCGCGTTGGGCGAGGCCCTGGACGATGCCGTAGAGTTCGGGGGCCTGCTCGGGCCCGACCTCCTGCGCGTTGCTCATGCGCAGCACCATCTTGTCGCTGTTCCAGTAGGCAAACAGGTTCATGCCCAGTGCCGCGGCAAGCGCGATGACGAGGCCGGACTGTCCGCCCAGCAGGTAGCCCGCAGCCAGGACGAAGCCGGTGAGGGCTGCCAGAAGGAGAGCGGTCTTGAAGTAGTTCATGACCGGAAAGATGGTCTCCAACTGTGGCGAATCAAGGCGCCCCGGGGCATCATGATGCCATGACCGGAGGCACGATGCGCGCCGACATTTTTCATCCCGACTTCAAGGCCCAGCCGTGGTGGTGGGAGGCGTGGACGCCCAACAATGCCTTGTCGCAGGACCCACCGGTGCGCACCGACGTGGCGATCGTGGGCGCGGGCTATGGCGGGCTCGCCACGGCACTGGAACTCCGGCGCAACGGCGTCGGCGCCGTGGTGCTGGAGCGCGGCGTCTTCGGGATCGGCGCCTCCACGCGCAACGGCGGCATGATCTCGGGCGGCACCAATCTCGGCAAGGGACTGGGCGGCAAGAGCCCGATCGCCGAAGAATTCGAACGCAACAAGGCCGCGCTGATGGGCGCCGGCGCCGATTCGCTCGCAGTTCTGGAGGACATCATCGCCCGCGAGGGCATCGAGTGCGGGCTGCACAGGAACGGCCGCTTCGTCGGCGCCTGGACGCCGCGGCACTACGACGATCTCGCAAGCAAGGTCGAAACTTACAACAAATATGCCAATGCCGGCGCCACCATGGTGCCGCGCGAGCGCCAGCGCGAGATGATTGCCTCGGACTATTACTACGGCGGCATGCACGCGACGCGCGCCGGACATCTCCACCCCGCGCTCTACTACAAGGGCCTGCTCGAGGCCGCACACAAGGCCGGCGCGATCCTGTGCGCCGGCGTCGAAGCCGAGCGCATCGAGAAGACCGCGACCGGCTGGCGGGTGCTGACGTCGAAGGGGCCGGTCGAGTGCCGCGAGGTGGTCGTGGCCACCAATGGCTACACCGGCGATCTGACGCCCCGCCTGAAACGCCGGGTAGTGCCGGTGGCGAGCCACATCATCGCCACCGAGAAGCTGCCCGAGCATGCGAGCAAACTCATCCCCGAGATGCGCGCCGTGGGCGATACCAAGCGGGTGCTGACCTACTACCGGCCATCGCCCGACGGCCAGCACATGATCTTCGGCGGCCGCGCCCGCTTCACCGCCGCGCCGCCGGAGGTGAGCGCGCCGGCACTGTACCAGTACATGATCGACCGCTTCCCGCAGCTCGACGGCATCCGCATCACCCATGTCTGGACCGGCAACGTGGCCTTCGCGCTCGACTACATGCCGCACATGGGCCAGGACGAAGGCCTGCATTACCTGCTGGGCTGCAACGGCAATGGCGTCGCCATGATGACCTATCTCGGCACCCAGACCGCCAAAAAGATCGCCGGCGGACGCAACGAGCCGATCAACCCGCTGGACGGACGCGCGTTCCCCGAACATGCGCTCTACAACGGCGATCCCTCGTGGTTCCTGCCGCTGATCGGCGCCTGGTACCGTACCCGCGACTGGATCGACCGCCGTCTGGCGGCGTGATGGCCGCCCCTCTTCCCGTCACGCTGGCCGACGTTCGTACTGCCGCCGGGCGCATCGAAGGCGCCGTGGTCCGCACGCCCTGCCTGCGCAGCGAGACCCTGTCGCGCATCGCCGGCGCCGACATCTGGGTCAAATTCGAGAACTTGCAGTTCACCGCCTCGTTCAAGGAACGCGGCGCCCTCAACACCCTGCTTCAGCTCACCGACGAGGAGCGCCGCCGTGGCGTGATCGCCATGTCGGCCGGCAACCATGCCCAGGGCGTTGCCTATCACGCCGGCCGCCTCGGTATTCCGGCGACCATCGTTATGCCGTCCTTCACGCCGACCGTGAAGATCAGGCACACGCGCGGCCACGGCGCGCGGGTCGTGCTGCTGGGCGACACGCTGGCGGAAGCGGCCACCGAGGCCTATCGCGTTGCCGCCGCCGAGAAGCTGGTGTTCGTGCATCCCTATGACGATGCCCGCGTGATCGCGGGTCAGGGCACGATCGCGCTGGAAATGCTGCAGGATGTGCCTGAACTCGACACGCTGGTGATCCCGGTGGGCGGCGGCGGCATGATCGCCGGCTGCGCCGTGGCGGCGCGCGGCCTTAGACCCGACCTCGAGGTGATCGGTGTCGAATCCGCCGGCTACTCCGCCATGCGCCAGCTTCTCGCCGGCGAGCCGGTCACGGTCGGTGGCGACACCATCGCCGAAGGTATCGCGGTGCGCGACATCGGCCAGGCGCCGCTGGCCATCGCCCGCGCCCTGGTCGACCGCGTTCTTTCCGTCGACGAGGTGGCGATCGAGCGCGCCATCGCGCTTTTCCTCGAGGTCGAAAAGACCGTAGCCGAAGGTGCGGGCGCCGCTGGCCTCGCGGCCCTTCTCGCCCATTCCCGGCATTTCACCGGCCGCAAGGTCGGGCTGGTCCTGTGCGGCGGCAATATCGACACCCGCCTGCTGGCATCGGTGCTGCTGCGCGGGCTGGTGCGCGACGGCCGCATCGTACGGCTGCGGCTGATGATCGGCGACGCCCCGGGCCAGCTTGCCCGGGTCGCCGGGCTGATCGGCGGCGCCGGCGGCAATATCGTGGAAGTGCTGCATCAAAGGCTGTTCGGCGTGGTCGCCAAGGCCACCGAACTCGACGTCACCGTCGAAACCCGCGACCGCGCCCATGTCGGCGAGCTTCTGTCCGCCCTGCAGGCCGACGGCTTCAAGGTCCGGGTTCTGGAAGGCGTCGACGGATAAAGCGCCGCCTTACAACCCACCGATCATCGGGCTAAAAGGGCACCCATGTCCGCCGCCCCCCACTACGTCCCCTCGCCCACCCCCGATCTCGCCCGCGTCCAGCGCGCCCTGATCTCCGTCTCCGACAAGGCCGGCCTGATCGAGCTTGGCCAGGCGCTGGCGGCCCATGGGGTCGAAATCCTCTCGACCGGCGGCTCGGCCAAGTCGCTGCGCGACGCCGGCCTCAAAGTCGTCGAAGTGAGCGACCACACCGGCTTTCCCGAGATCATGGATGGCCGGGTGAAAACCCTGCAGCCCGCGATCCATGGCGGCATCCTGGCGCGGCGGACCGACGACGGGCACAAGAAGGCGATGGCCGATCACCGCATCGCCGGTATCGATCTCGTCGTGGTGAATCTCTACCCGTTCGAGGCCACCGTCGCGCGCGGCGCCGATTTCCCAACCTGCGTGGAAAATATCGACATCGGCGGCCCCGCTCTGATCCGGGCGTCGGCCAAAAACCACGATTTCGTGACCGTGGTGGTCGATCCCGCCGACTATGCCGCCGTGATCACCGAACTGGCATCCAACAAGGGCGCCACCACCCTGGCGCTGCGCCGCCGCCTCGCCGCCAAGGCTTTTAGCCGCACGGCCGCCTACGATTCGGCAATCGCCGGCTGGTTCGCCCGCCACGAAGGCGAGACCTTCCCCGAGCGGCTCACGGTCTCGGCCGGGCGCGTGCAGACGCTGCGCTACGGCGAGAACCCGCACCAGCAGGCCGCGTTCTATTCCGACGGCAGCAAGCGGCCCGGCGTCGCCACTGCGCGCATGGTCCAGGGCAAGGAGCTCTCCTACAACAACATCGGCGACACCGAGGCGGCCTATGAGTGCGTCGCTGAGTTTTCGGAGTCCGCCATCGTCGTGGTGAAGCACGCCAACCCCTGCGGCGTGGCCGTCGACAAGGATCAATACGCCGCCTACCTGAAAGCCTATGCCTGCGATCCCGTGTCGATCTTCGGCGGTATCGTGGCGGTCAACCGTACGCTCGAAGCCCGGACCGCCACTGACCTCGCCAAGCTCTTTCTCGAAGTCGTGATCGCGCCCGACGCCACTCCCGAGGCGCTGGCCATCCTCGCCGCCAAGAAGAACGTGCGCGTGCTGCTGGCCGGTACCCTGCCCGATCCGGCGACAGCCGGCATGACGCTCAAGAGCGTCGGCGGTGGCTATCTCTTCCAGACACGTGACAACGGCCATTTGAAGAAGAGCGACCTCAAGGTCGTGACCAAGCGCGCGCCGACCGCGCAGGAACTCGACGATCTTCTGTTCGCCTTCACGGTCTGCAAGCACGTGAAATCGAACGCCATCGTCTATGCCAAGGACGGCGCCACCGTGGGCGTCGGCGCGGGGCAGATGAACCGGCGCGACTCGTCACGCATCGCCGCCATCCGTGCCGCCGAGTCGGGTGTGGCGGCCGGGCTGAAGACAAGCCCCGCGGTCGGCAGCGTGGTCGCGTCCGACGCCTTCTTCCCCTTCGCCGACGGCCTGCTCGCAGCAGCCGAGGCCGGCGCCACGGCGATCATTCAGCCCGGCGGCTCGATGCGCGACAAGGAAGTGATCGAGGCCGCCGACGACGCCGGTCTCGCCATGGTCTTCACCAGGATGCGCCACTTCCGCCACTAGGTGGAGGTGGGCGCAGCTTTCCGCTCGGTCGTTGCGATCCAGATTCCGGCAAAGACGGCGATGAGTCCGATCACCAGATTGGGTGTGATCGGCTCGCCGACGAGCTGGCTGGCCAACAAGGCCGCCGCGATGGGATTGACGGTCATGGTGTTGGCCACGCGCGTCGGCGACGCCCGCTGCAGCGCCATGACCCAGAGAATGAACGCGAGCGCACCACCGCCGACACCGAGATAGATTCCGGCAATCCATTGCGGCGCACCGAAGGTGCCCAGCACGGCGACGCGACCGGTCACAAGGCCCGCGACCGCGAGCACTGCCGCACCGCTGCCCATGCCGACCGCGAGAAACCCGAGCGCGCTAGACCTCAGGATGAAGGGCCGCGACCAGACGTTGTAGAAGGCCATGCACAACACGGCGCCGTTCATGATCAACTCGCCGTACCAGGCGTCGGGCGGCGCTTCGGAAAGGCCGGTCGCGAGGGCACCGAAGACGCCGAGGACGGCAATGCCGACGCCCACGGCCTTGCGCGCGGTCAGCCGTTCGATGCCCAGCAGGGCGCCCACCACCATGGTCTGCAGCGGCAGCGTCGACAGCGCCAGGCTGGCGCGTGCGGCCGTCGTGTAGCCGATGGCGATGTTGTAGAGAATAAAGAACAGACCGAAGAAGCAGATCCCGAGGCCGGAGACGGCCAGCCAGTCACCACGGCCCGGCCAGCGCACGCGCAGGATCAGGGCGATCGGCAGCACACAGAGAAAGCCGATACCCCAGCGCAGGATCGCCAGGGTCAGCGGATCGGCATTGCCCACGAGATAGCGGGTGACCGCCGCCGCCGTTCCGCCCAGGCAACTCGAGACGATGGCAATCAGCACGCCAAGCCACTCGCCCACCTCGGTCTCCTGTTGTGCCTGAACGCGATGTGCCATCTTCGCGATCGACATTGTCTGCGCAACTACGTGGCAGGTATTCATGGCGCGCGATCATGGCTTTGCGACGAGGCTGCGCGAATGGCGCCACCGCCGGGGATGGTCGCAGCTCGAACTTGCAGGACGCACCGAGATCTCCCAGCGGCACCTGAGCTTCCTCGAACTGGGGCGCGCCGCGCCCAGCCGCGACATGGTGCTGCGGCTTGCCTCCGCGCTCGATGTGCCGTTGCGCCAGCACAACGCCCTGTTGCTGGCGGCAGGTTTTGCGCCGGCCTGGCAGGAGACTCGCCTCGACGCGCCGGAACTCGCCGGAGTGCGCGACGCACTCGACTACATTCTGGACCAGCAGGAGCCTTTCCCTGGCGTCGCCGTCGACCGCGACTGGAAGCTGCTCAAGGCCAATAGCGGGGCGGTACGGCTTGTAGAGTTTCTTGTCGGCCCGCTGGATCCAAAGGCCGAGATCAATCTGGCCGACGCCCTCGTTGCGCCCGACGTGCTGCGCCCCTATCTGGTCAACTGGCAGGACGTCGTGCGTTATTTCCTTCGCAGCGTCGAGGCCGATGCAGCTGCAGATGGAAGATCCGAGACCGCGGACTTGCTCGAAAGGCTGTTGTCCTACGAAGGCGTGCGGCCGCTCCTCAAGGCATATACGCCGGATGCAGCGAGTGGGCCGATCCTTCCCATGCATTTCAACAAAGGCGACGTGGAGCTTCGGCTCTTCACCACCATCGCTACATTGGGCACGCCACAGGACATCATGCTGCAAGAGCTGCGCATTGAATGCTTCTTTCCCATGGATCGCGCGACGGCCGCGGTGCTGCGCGGATGGGCGAAGAAGCCTGCCGCCTAGCTCGCGATGCCGACCACGAAGGCGCGCGGCAGCACCGAGACTTCCAGCGGCAGGCGACCCACCGTCTCGCCGTCGAGATCGACCAGCGTGTCGGCATCCGATTCGAAGCGGAACGAGGTGCCGCGGCTCACCCGCACCTTGGGGTGATGGATATGGGTGCCGCTGTAGAGCCTGGGCATGACGCCGAACAGCACACCCAGCCGCGAGATGTCGCCCATCTCGATCAGGTCGAGCACGCCGTCATCGAACCTGGCACCCGGCATCAACCGCATGCCGCCGCCACCATTTTCGGTGTTGGCGACCATCGCCGAGAACAGGCGGCGCGTCTGCGGCGCACCGCCGTCGATGGCGATGGCGACGTCGCGGTGGCGATACCCCAGGGTGACGACCGGTGTCATCAGCAGGTAGGCGATCTCGCCCAGCTTCTTCAGCCAGGCCGATCGCGAGGTGCGGTGGCTGATGGTGGCCGCCGCGCCCAGCGACACGATGAGGTAACCGAAGCGCTCGATCGGCCGGCCCGCCAGATCGGGGCAGCGCACCCGCAGCAGATCGACCGGCCGCGTGCCGCGTCCGGCGGCGGCTTCATAGGGTCGCGACGGTTGTTCGAGATGCCCCAGGGCCCGGCAGAGTTCGTTCGCCGTGCCGGCGGGCACCGGACAGAGCACGGTGTCGGCGGCGGTCAGGCAGCCCGACGCATCGAGCAGGCCATTCAAAACCTCGTTCACCGTGCCGTCACCGCCGACCGCCACGATCCGCCGGGCGCCGCTGGCCACGGCGGTCCGCGCGAGTTCGGTCGCATGACCCGGTGCGACCGTGAAATGCGGTGCGAAAGCGCCGAGACGCGCGGAAAGTTCGGCCTCGATCGCCGGCCAGCGTCGCGCCGCGCCGCCCTTGTGGGCGGCGGGATTGACGATCACTGCAATGCTGGGTTGCCCGGCCACGCGACGTAGTGTGCACTTATGTCGGCTTCGTCGCCAGTAACCTGCCGTTGATTGCGCGGGACGGCACGGTCGCCGCAACGAAAGGTCCCGCTCGCCCAAAGATTGACACCGGGTTCGAGCGCAACCACATCTGCGGCCGCGACGCAGAACGAGTCGCGGGGGAGATTTTGTTGTCCGTGTACCGTCGCCTCCTTGCTACCGCTGTCCTGTCCATGATCGCCCTGTCCGTGATCTCCGTGCCGGCCTTCACCCAGGGCGGCCCGCCGGCCATGCCCGTCACCGTCGCCGAGCCGCTGGCCAAGCGCGTGACGCAATGGGACGAGTACTCGGGCCGTTTCGAGCCGACCGCTTCGGTCGAGGTCAGGGCGCGCGTGTCCGGCTTCATCGACAAGCTGCATTTCCGCGACGGCCAGCTCGTCAATGTCGGCGATCTTCTGTTCACCATCGACAAGCGCCCGTTCGATATCGCGGTCGAGAGCGCCAAAGCCGAAGTGGCGCGCAACCAGGCACAGGTCAATCTGGCCGAGCTCCAGGTCGAACGCGGTGCCTCGCTCAGCAAATCGCGCACCATCACCGACCAGGAGTACGACCAGCGCAAGGCCAACCTCAAGATCGCACAGGCCCAGCTCAAGACCGCGGAAGCCGGACTGAAGTCGGCCGAGTTGAACCTCGACTGGACCGATGTGCGCGCACCGTTGGCCGGCCGCATTTCCGACCGCAAGGTCGATGCCGGAAATCTGATCGCCGGCGGCCAGACCGGCGCCACGCTGCTCGCCACCATCGTCACTATCGATCCGATCCATTTCGTGTTCGATATTTCCGAGGCCGATCATCTTCGCTACACCCGCCTCTTCCTGTCGGGATCGCGGCCGTCGTCGCGTGACGCGGGAATCCCGGTCCGCATCCGTCTCTCCGACGAGACCGACTGGGCGCGCACCGGCAAAGTCGACTTCGTCGACAACGCTCTGGGCACCCGCTCCGGCACCATCCGCGCCCGCGCCCTGGTCGAGAACAAGGACCAGCTCCTGACGCCGGGCATCTTCGGCCGCCTGCAACTCTTCGGCGGCGAGTACGACGCCCTGCTGATCCCCGATTCGTCGGTAATCTCCGATCAGGCCCACAAGATCGTCTTCACGGTCGGGCCCGACGGCGTGGTGCAGGCCAAGCCGGTGACGCTGGGGCCCCTGGTCGATGGGTTGCGCGTCGTGCGCAAGGGTCTGGCCCCGACCGACCTGGTAGTGCTCGATGGACTGGCCAATCCGATGGTGCGGCCGGGCGCGAAGGTGGTTCCGCAAAAAGGCGAGATCGCCGCCAAGGCGCGCTAGTCGATGATCCGCTTCTCGCATTTCTTCATCGACCGGCCGATCTTCGCTTCGGTCCTGTCCGTCATCATCGTGATCATGGGCCTGATCGCCCAGCGCAATCTCCCGGTCGCCGAGTACCCCGAGATCGCCCCGCCCACGGTCAACGTCACCGCGACCTACCCGGGCGCCTCGGCCGAGGTCATCGCCGAGACCGTCGCCACGCCGCTCGAGCAGGAGATCAACGGCGTCGACGACATGCTCTACATCGTCTCGCAGTCGACCGGCGACGGCCGGCTGTCGATCAATGTGGTCTTCAAGCCCGGGGTCGACATCGACCAGGCCCAGGTTCTGGTGCAGAACCGCGTCGCGGTCGCCCAGCCGCGCCTGCCCGAGGACGTGCAGCGGCTCGGCATCGTCGTTCGCAAGGCCTCGCCCGACCTGATGATGGTCGTGCACATGACCTCGCCCGACGGTACGCGCGACCAGCAGTACATCTCCAACTACGCCACGCTCTACGTGAAGGATGTGTTGAGCCGTGTCGACGGCGTCGGCAACGTGCTGGTGTTCGGCGCGCGCGACTATTCGATGCGCGTGTGGCTCGACCCGGCGCGGGTCGCATCGCACAACCTCACGGCCTCCGAAGTGATCCTGGCCATGCGTGCCGCCAACCTCCAGGTCGCCGCCGGCGCCATCAACCAGGCGCCTGCCGTCTCGCCCGGCGCCTTCACCCTCTCGGTGCAGACGCTGGGCCGGCTGAGTGCGCCCGAGCAGTTTGAAAACATCGTGATCCGCGCCGAACCCGACGGTTCGGTGACGCGCCTGCGCGACGTGGCGCGGGTCGAGCTGGGCGCGCAGGACTACACGGTCAACGCCTATCTCAACAACAAGAACGCCACCGCACTCGCCATCTTCCAGCGCCCGGGCTCGAATGCGCTGTCGACCGCTGCCGGCGTCATTGCCGAGATGAACCAGCTGAAGCGGAATTTCCCGGCCGGCATCGACTACTCCGTCGTCTACAATCCGACGGAGTTCATCCAGGCCTCGGTCGACGCGGTGATCGAGACTCTGGTTGAGGCGCTGATCCTGGTCGTGTTCGTGGTGATCCTGTTCCTGCAGACCTGGCGGGCCGCGATCATCCCCATCCTCGCCATCCCGGTGTCGCTGATCGGGGCATTCGCCGTCATGTCGGCGGCCGGTATCTCCTTCAACACGCTGTCGCTGTTCGGGCTGGTGCTGGCGATCGGCATCGTGGTCGATGACGCCATCGTCGTGGTCGAAAACGTCGAACGCTACCTGTCCCAGGGCATGTCGCCCAAGGAAGCCGCGCACAAGACCATGGACGAGGTCGGCGGCGCTCTGATCGCGATTTCTCTGGTGCTGATCGCGGTGTTCCTGCCGACTGCCTTCATCACCGGCCTGCAAGGCACATTCTACAAGCAGTTCGCCATCACCATTGCGGCCTCGACGGCGATCTCGGCCTTCGTGTCGCTGACACTGTCGCCTGCCATGGCGGCGTTGCTGCTCAAGACCCACGCCCCGGAGGGTATCAAGAAGCCCGGGCCCGGCGTTCTCGACCGTATCGCCTGGCCGCTGCACTGGTTCTTCGGGCATTTCAACCGCGGCTTCGAGTGGCTGTCGAACTTCTACGGCCGCGCGACGTCGCGCCTGATCCGCAAGGGCATCATCATGCTGGTGGTCTATGCCGGCCTGCTGGCGTTGACACAGAACCGGCTCGCCTCGACGCCGACCGGCCTGGTGCCGCAACTCGACCGGTCCTATTTGATCGCCGCCATGCAACTGCCGGCGGGTGCCACGCTCGAGCGCGCCGACGCACTGGTGCGCCAGGCGACCGAGACCATCATGTCGCGTCCCGGCGTCAAGGACGCGGTGGCCTTCGTCGGCTTCGATGGTGCCACCTTCACCAATGCGCCCAACACCGGCGTGATCTTCGTCACTCTCAAGCCGTTTGCCGAGAGGCCGGGCATCACCAAGGACATGATCCTGGCCGACCTGCGCGGCCGCATGTTCGCGCTGCGCGAGGCTTTCGTCTTTGTGCTCGAACCGCCCTCGGTGCCGGGAATCGGCACCGGTGGCGGCCTCAAGGGCTACGTCCAGGACCGCGCCGCGCGCGGCCTGCCGGCACTCGAGGGCGCCACCTGGGCGTTGGCCGGCGCCGCTGGACAGACACCGGGCCTCACCCAGGCCTTCACGCTGTTCAGCACGCGCACGCCGCAGATTTGGGCCGACATCGACCGCACCAAGGCCGAGCAGCTCGGTGTGCCGATCGCTTTCGTCTTCCAGACCCTGTCGATCTACATGGGATCGGCCTTCGTCAACGACTTCAACATTCTCGGGCGCACCTATCGCGTCACCGCCCAGGCCGACAATCCCTACCGCCTGACACTGCGCGACGTCGCCAATCTCAAGACCCGCAGCCTCAGCGGCGAGATGGTGCCGATCGGCTCGGTCGCGACCTTCAACGACACCACCGGCCCTTATCGCGTGGCGCGCTACAACCTCTATCCCGCCGCGGAGGTCCAGGTTGGCCTGCAGCGCGGCTTCTCGTCGGGCCAGGGCATTGCGGCGATGGAGAAGCTTGCCGAGCGGGTGTTGCCCTCGGGCTTCGGCTTCGAGTGGACCGAGATCGCGCTGCAGGAAAAGCTCGCCGGCAATACCGCCGTCTTGGCCTTCGGCCTCGCGGTGGTATTCGTCTTCCTGTTGCTGGCGGCGCTCTACGAGAGCTGGCTGCTGCCGCTCGCCGTCATCCTGATCGTGCCGATGTGCGTGCTGGCAGCGATGATCGGCGTCAATCTGCGTGGACTGGACCGCAACATCCTGGTCGAGATCGGCCTCGTGGTGCTGGTGGGCCTCGCCGCCAAGAACGCCATTCTGATCGTCGAGTTCGCCAAGCAAGCGCACGAACAGGGCATGAACCGCTTCGATGCCGCCGTCACCGCCGCCAAGACGCGGCTGCGGCCGATCCTGATGACATCGCTCGCCTTCATTCTGGGCGTGGTGCCGCTGGTCATCAGTGAAGGCGCTGGCGCCGAGATGCGCCAATCGCTGGGTACCGCGGTGTTCTCCGGCATGCTGGGAGTCACGCTCTTCGGCCTGGTCTTCACGCCAGTGTTCTACGTGATCTGCACCGGCCTTTCGGACCTGCGTTTCAAGTTCCGCAGGAAGGCCGCCGATATCAAGGCGGAGTAGGCGCTCAGGCCGTCGCCGGACGCGGCGGCGGACCCAGCAGCGCAAACGCCACCTGGACGATGCCCGCCGTCAGGCCGACGGCGACGCCCAGCCGCCACGCAAGGTCGTACGAACCTAGGGCGTCGAACAGCAGCCCGCCGCCGAAGGCGCCGACAAAACTGCCGAGCTGATGACTCATGAAGGCGACGCCCTGGATCATGGCCTGCCAGCGCAGGCCGAACATTTCGGCCACCGATCCGGCCACCAGCGGCCCGACGCCCAGCCACAGGAAGCCCATCAGCGAGGCGAAAACCAGCGTCGTCGCGGGGGTCGGCGGCAGGAGAAAGTACCAGGCCAGCACGACTGAGCGGACGACGTAGATACCCCCAAGCAAGGCGAGCTTCGACCAGTGCCCGCCGGCCCAACCGAAGAACAGGCTGCCGAACACGTTGAACAGCGCGATTGCGCCCAGCGCCGAGGCCGATAGTGCCGGGTCCATTCCGCAGATCGCGAGATAGGAGGGCAGGTGCGTGGTGATGAACAGGAGCTGCATACCGCAGACGAAGTAGGCAGCCGTCATCACCAGGAATCGCGGGCTTGCCAGCGCGTTGGCCAGCGCTGCCCGCGACGAGGCTGCAGAGATATCGGCCGATGAGGCAGGGGGCGGCGCCAGCCGATCGACCCGGCCCGCGATCCAGGCCGCGGGCAGCATGCCGAGCACGAGCGCGAGGAAGCCAAGGACACCGGCGCGCCAGCCGAAGCCGGTCGTCAGAAATTGGCCAAGCGGTGCCGACAGGAGTGCCCCCAGCGAGCCGGTGGCGGTGATCGCCCCCAGCACCAGGCTGCGCACGCGGGCCGGCACGACTCGGGACCCGACGGCGAGCGATATCGCCGACGCGGTGCAGGCAAGCGCCACGCCGATCAGCAGGCCGCCCCCCAGGAGCAGGCCGAACATGCCGTTGGCCGTCGCGAACAGCAGCAGGCCGCCGGCGTAGAGTGCGGCGCCAGCCACCATCACCGGACGGAAGCCCATCCGCACCGCCAGCGCGCCGGCAAGCGGTTGCAGGAACCCCCAGGCGAGATTCTGGATCGACATGGCGAAAGCGAAGTCGGAAATCGAGACTGCGATGTCGCGGGTCACCGGCTGCATCACGAGGCCGAAACTCTGGCGGACACCCATGCCGAGGCTGAGCATGATCGATGCACCAAGCAGGATCGGCATGACCGGCCGCAATTCCTTGAGGACAGTCACCGTACGGCTCCAGCTTGATTACACAGGTCTGTGTACCTTAGTATCGGGCCTCGACGGGTCAAGGAAAAAACAACACAGGTCGGTGTAATTATGGCGCGGTCTGCCAACAAAACCGCCATGCAGGAGCGCATCCTCGAAACCGCAGACCGGCTGTTCTACGGCCAGGGCATTCGCGCCGTCGGCGTCGACACCGTGGCGGCCGAGATCGGCATCAGCAAGCGGACGCTCTACAATCACTTCGCGTCGAAAGACGAGTTGATCGTCGCCTATCTCACGCGGCGGCTGCGGCCGGCGCCGCCGTCAGATCTACCGCCAGTCGAGCAGATCCTTGGCAATTTCGACCGGCTTGAGCGAACCATGGGAGCGGGCGTGTTCCGCGGCTGCCCCTTCGTCAATGCGGTCGCTGAGCTCAAGGAGCCGGCGCATGCCGCCAACAAGATCGCGCTCGCATTCAAGGAGCAGCGCCGCACCTGGTTCCGCGACCTTCTGGTCCGCCTCGGTGTCGAAGATCCTGAAACGCTGTCGATGCAGCTTCTGCTGCTGATTGACGGTGCCATCGCCGCAGCGATCGTGCGTAGTGATCCCAAAGTCGCAGCCACCGCGCGCAAAGCGGCCGCCGTGCTGCTGAAAGCCGCCGGTGTGAAAGTGCCGAAAAAATCTACGAAGGATTAGGCCTGAGCACGCGGTGCAGGTCGAGCACCGGCGGGTCGCGCCCGAGCTGCGACAGCAGCGTATGGACCTGGCCGCGGTGGTGGGTCTGGTGATTGAAGAAGTGCGGCAGCAGGACGTCGAGCGGATCCTGCGACGTGATCCCGGCGTTGTTGACATAGCGGATCGATCCCGCCGCGAAACCCGGCGGCAATTCCAGGACGAACGCCTCGATGCGCGCGTCCATTACCGCGCGCGCCAGGCGCAGGGCCGCAAAGTCGTCGTAGAGAATGGCGTCGAGACCCGTCGAAGGATGCGTATCGCCTTCGAAACGGGCCATCCAGATGCGGTCGCCCAGGAGCAGATGGTTGAGCGTTCCATGAACGCTGCCGAAGAACGCGCCGAGGTCGCGCCGGCGCTCCTCATCGGAGAGCACGGCGCAGGCCTCGTAGAGCGCCTCGTTGGCCAGTCGGTTATAGCGGGCGTAGTGGCCCCAGGGTGCGATCACAGGCGACGCGGTCATCCGGCCTGTTTAGCGCGCCGCCGCCGAAATCCAACCGGTCTGGAAAAGACCGGTGAACCGGCGATAGAGGTCGCCGAACACACGGCCGGTCGCCTCGGCGCGCAGCCGGTGAGCCCGCGTCACGTGGGCCTGAAGTTCGGGGATCGAGGAATACAGGGTCGAGTACATGTTCATCTCCATAAGGTTGAAATGAACATAATTCGAACCTCTTAAATGGATAATCATCAGAAATTGACTATTACTGATGAACAGTATTCATTAATCGCGCAATGATCGATCATGCCAGCGAAATGGCCGCCTTCGTGCAGGTCGTCGATTCCAAGGGCTTTTCAGCCGCCGCGCCGGCGCTCGGCCTCAGTCCCTCGGCCGTCAGCAAGCTGATCACCCGCCTGGAGGGCCGGCTCGGCGTCCGCCTGCTGCAGCGCACGACCCGGGCGATCCACCTCACCGCCGAGGGCGAGGCCTTCTATGCCGCGGCGCGGCGCATCGTGAACGAGATCGAGACCATCGAGGATCAGATCACCGGCCAGCGCGACACCCCGCACGGGCTGCTCAAAGTTACCACCTCGCTCGCCTTCGCCACCCACCAGCTTGCACCGGTGCTGTCGGAGTTCCTGGACCGCTATCCGCGGGTGCAGCTCGAGCTGCTGCCGACCGATCGCGTGGTCGACATGGTCGAGGAAGGCATCGACGTTGCCATCCGCATCGGCCGGCTGCCCGACACCAGTTTCATGGCGCGCAAGATCGGCGAGGATAAACGCCTGATCTGCGCGGCGCCCACTTACCTCGCCCGCCACGGCACGCCGCGCCGGCCGGAGGATCTGGTCCGCCACAACTGCATCGTCTCGCGCGAGCGGGCCTACCTCAACCGCTGGCAGTTCCGGATCGACGGCGAGATCCGCGAGATCGAGGTTGCCGGCCGGCTGAGCGTCAACGAAGGCGAACTTCAGATGCAGCTCGCCCTGCAGGGCATCGTGATCGTGCGGCTGACGCGATTGACCGTGGCGCAGGCGATCCGCGATGGCGCACTGGTCCCGCTGCTGGAGGACGTTTCGGCCGATGGGCCGGTGCCGATCCACGCCGTCTATCCTCATCGCCGGCATCTGGCGCCAAAGGTGCCCGCGTTCGTGAACTTCCTCATCGAGAAATTCACGCCACCGCCGTGGAACGTTTGACCGCGGAGATTGATATAGTGCGGACGCACAAACACCGGAGGACACCATGGCCGACGCCATCGACGATCTGTTCCGCCGTTTCGGCAGGGGCTTCAACAAGGCCGATGTCGACGAGATCGCCGCCTGCGTCACCGACGATTTCGAATGGCGCCTGAACAACGGCACCGCCCCCACCGGCACCGTTCTGCGCGGCAAGGATGCTTTGCGTGCTCACTTCGCCGACAAGAGCCAGGCGCCGCGCGAGGCCCGCTTCTCCGAGGCCAGCATTCATCGTGCCGGGACCACGCTGTTCGGGACATTCCGCGTCACCGGTATCGACCACGCCGGCAACAAGTTCGATCGCTACGGCATCGACCTCTACGAAGTGCGGGACGGCAAGATCTCGCTCAAGGACTCCTATGCCAAGGATGTTTGAGCGATGAGCAACGACACCGTTCTCTGGGAGATCGATCGGCGCGGCGTGGCGACGGTCACGCTGAACCGGCCGAAGGTCAACAACGCCTACAACGGCGAACTGATCCAGGGCCTTCACAACGCGATGGACGCGCTCGGCCGCGAGACCGGCCTGCGCATTGTGGTGCTGCGCGGCAACGGCCGCCATTTCCAGGCCGGCGCCGATCTCGCCTGGATCAGCGGCGTTGCCAAACAGTCGCCGGCCGAGAACGAGACGGTGAGCCGGCTGACGGCCGAGGCGATCCGCCGGCTCGATACCTGCCCGGTGCCGACGCTGGCGCTGATCCAGGGCGGTTGCTTCGGTGGCGGCACCGGCATCGCCGCGGCCTGCGACGTCGTGGTGGCGTCTGAGGACGCGATCTTCTCCATCGCCGAGACGCGGTGGGGCCTGATGGCGGGCATCATCCTGCCGCAGCTCTGCCAGGCGATGGGCGTGCGACAGGTGCGCCGCTACGCGCTGACCGGCGAGCGCTTCGGCGCCGAGGACGCGCGGCGGCTCGGTCTGGTGCACGAGGTCTGCCCAACCGGCGGCCTTGAGGCCGCGGCGGCCAAGATCGTGGAAGCCGTGTTGATGAATGCGCCGCGCGCCACTACCGCGACCAAACTGCGCTCGCTGGCATCGGCACGCGCCTTCGTCGACGATGGCCAGCTGCGCGATCTGATCGACGAACACGCCCGCACGCGACAGCAGGCGGAGGCTACGGAAGGTCTCGCCAGCTTCCGCGAGAAACGCAAGCCAGGCTGGTATCCGGCCTAGGTTCTGTACTCATAAAAGGCTTCCGCGACGATGCGCTATGTGATTCAAA
>CALDNT010000300.1 GCA_937915145.1 uncultured Reyranella sp. | reverse complement strand
CAGGGTGACGGCGAATACGGCGTTGGCGATGCGCGCGTACACCGGATCGTAGAAGACGCGCGAGAAGACGGTGCCGGCCAGCAGCCAGGCCATGTGGATGGCCACGATCATCACGGCGAGAATTGTCGTCTTCAGCAGGGCATCGGGCGCCGGATCGTCGGCGAGGGTGGTGCCGGCAAACACCGCGGCGATCGCGACATAGGCCTTGGGATTGGCGATCGCCAGCGCGAAGCCGCCGGCGAAGGACGGTGCCGCGATGTCACCACAGAGCTTCGACAGCGGCGGCGCGGTGGCGATCCGGTAGGCCAGATAGAGGATGTAGGCCGCGGACGCCGCGACCAGCACCGGCGCGGCGTGCGGCACCGACAACAGCAGCGAGACCACACCGGTGGCGACCGCGACCAGAACGGCAATCGTGCCCGCGACAAGTCCGGAAAAATACCCAATAGACCGTCGCAACCCGAAGGCGGCACCGACGGCGGTGACGCTCATCGTCGACGGGCCCGGGCTGCCCATGACCACGATGGCGGCCATGACCAGCGTGATGAAGGGCCGCCATGTGGCGATTTCATCGGCCATGCCGCCGACGCTATCGCCGCCGGACCCGCGCTGTCTTGAACGATCGTGCGGATCGCTGCGCCATCTTCAGATGCCGCCGAAGGCATCCTTCACCAGCTCCCTTAGCCAGCGGTTGGCGGCATCGTCGTCCACTGAGATATGCCAGTAGAGATAGAGGTCGAGGGTCGGCGTCCGGAACGGCAGCGGCAGGATCTGGGTCCGCAGACCGGCCGTGAGCGCCGTGGCGTAGCGTTCGGCCATGGTGAGCACGAGGTCGGTCTGCAAGACGGCGCGCAACGCTGCGAGATAATTGCGGCAACGCAGCCTGATGCGCCGCCTGAGGCCGCGCTTGCCCAGCTCCACGTCTTCGAGACCCGGCCCCTTGCGCCGCGACGTCACCAGGACGTGATCCTGGGCGAGATATGATTCGAGCTTGAGGCCTTTGCGCAGCTGCGGATGGCCGCGCCGCGCGACGATCACCAGCTTGTCGGCCACCAGCTTGTGCCGCCGGACGCTGTCGGAGAGCGGCAGGTCGATGTCGACGGCGAGATCGATGGAACCATTGGCGAGGGAGGCTTCGAGGTTCCGCCGCCGCACCTGCACGGTCCGGAGGTCGACGCCGGGCACCGGCCGCGCGATGCGGCTCATGATCGCCGGCAGCATGAGCGTTTCCGTGGGGTCGCGCAGGCTGATCGTGAATTGCGCCGCCGTCCGGGCGGGGTCGAAGCGGCCGGCGCCGGAAACGAGACGGTCGAGCGACTGCAGGCCCTGCCGCAGCGGGACGATCAGGCCGCGCGTGAACGGCGTGGCGGCGAGCCGGCGTCCGTCGCGCGTGAACAGCGGATCGCCGAACAGAAGCCGCAGGCGGGCGAGCGAGTGGCTGATCGCCGACTGGCTGAGATTGAGCCGCTCCGCGGCCCGCGTCACGCCGCCCTCGTCGTGGATGGCTTCCAGCACCTGGAGGAGGTTGAGATCGACACGCCGATCATGAACCATATCGATGCATATCCATTCTAAACAATCATTTCATTCATTCTTGGCGGCTCCCTAGGTTCGGTCAACCCGGACCGAAGGAGTACGCGGCATGGAATTCACCTATTCCGACAAGGTAAAGGCGCTGGAGGACAAGCTCGGCGCTTTCATGGACCAGCATATTTATCCCAACGAGGAGCGCTACGAGCGCGAGGTCGAGAGCGGCGACCGCTGGCAGCCGGTCGCCCTCATGGAGGAGCTGAAGGTCGAGGCGAAGGCCGCCGGCCTCTGGAACCTGTTCCTGCCGGGTGGGCACGGCGCGGGACTCACCAATCTCGAATATGCACCGTTGTGCGAGATCATGGGCCGTTCGCCGATCGCGCCTGAGGCGTTCAACTGCTCCGCACCTGACACCGGCAACATGGAGACGCTCGAACTCTACGGCACCGAGGCGCAGAAGAAGCAGTGGCTGGTGCCGCTGCTGGAGGGGCGGATCCGCTCGGCCTTCGCCATGACCGAGCCCGCGGTCGCCTCGTCGGACGCCACCAACATCGAAAGCTCGATCGTGCGCGACGGCGACCACTACGTGCTGAATGGCCGCAAGTGGTGGACGACGGGCGCCCCCGATCCGCGCTGCAAGATCTTCATTTTCATGGGCAAGACCGACAAGACCGCCGACCGGCACCGTCAGCAGTCGATGGTCCTGGTGCCGCGCGAGACGCCTGGGGTGACGGTGGTGCGCGCGCTGCCGGTGTTCGGCTACGACCATGCCCCGCACGGCCACGGCGAGGTCCTGTTCGACAACGTGCGCGTGCCGCTGGCCAACATCCTGCTGGGCGAGGGTCGCGGCTTCGAGATCGCACAGGGTCGGCTCGGTCCCGGCCGCATCCATCACTGCATGCGCGCCATCGGTTCGGCCGAACGCACCTTGGAGAAGATGTGCAAGCGGGTGAAGTCGCGCGTCGCCTTCGGCCGGCCGATCGCCCAGCAGGGTGTGACGTTGGAACGCATCGCCGAGGCCCGCATCATGATCGAGCAGGCCAGGCTCCTGGTGCTGAAGGCCGCCTACATGATGGACACCGTCGGCAACAAGGTCGCCAAGGCCGAGATCGCCATGATCAAGGTGGCAGTGCCCAAGATGCTGCAGCAGGTGGTCGACATGGCGATCCAGGCTTATGGCGGAGCGGGCGTGTCGGACGATTTCGGCCTGGCCGCGACCTACGCCTCGGCGCGCACGCTCCGCCTGGTCGATGGTCCCGATGAGGTCCATCGCAACCAGATCGGCAAGCTCGAACTCGCCAGGTACAACTGAAGCGGTAGCCTCATCTCGCCGTTACCGCCAGCACCGCCCAGGCCGCGTCGGCGAAGAAGCGGACATGGTCGGAGAGGGGACCCTCGAAGCGTCCGTAGACTTTGTAGGTTGCGGCCTGCATCACGACGCCGATCGCCGCCGCGGCGGCAAGGTCGGGGTCGCGCCAGGGGATTTCGCCGGCGGCCATGGCGTGGCCGATCACCTCGCGCACGACGTTCACCGGATTGGGGGCGTCATCGGGCACCTTCGCCAGGAACGTATGCTGGTTGAGCAGGTGATAGGCGAACAGCGTCCAGTCGCGGTCGGCCCACGTGCAGTAGCAGAGCACGATGGCGTCGATCCTGGCGCGCAGCCCTTCGTGCGGCCGCTGGGCTTCGTCCAGCGCCTCGGCCAGCGCGCGGTGATGGCGCAGGAACATGTCGAAGGCGAGTTGCTCCTTGCTCGGGAAGTAGCGGTAGATCGTGCCCTCGGCGATCGATGCCGCCATGGCGATTTCCCGGGTGGTGGTTTCCGCCACGCTGCGCGCCACGAACAGCGTCAGTGCCGCGCGCTCTACCCGTGCCTTGGTGTCTTCGGCCTTGCCCATGTCGGCCAGTCTATGAGGGGGCGCTCACTTTCGGAAGCGGTATCGATTTCTGCCGTCGCGAGCCAACGCCAGTCGATCACCCAGTCGCGGCCGCTGACGGCGGGCGTGGCATCGCTTTGAAGCTGAAGGAACGTGTTGAAAGTCCGCCGAATATACATGCGAAACTCCTGATATGAGCAGTCGCTCATTAATTAAGTGAGTATTCGCTCAATTTCAAGAAGTATTTGTCGGCACCGGCCACCGGACGAGACAGGAGCTGTCTTTCGGGCGGCTTTTCCCCGGGATTCGGCTCCGCCACGAGGCATTGTCCGTGGACGGCCCACAGGTGCCCCCCTAAGGTCCGCTCACCCAGACGATACCTGTGGGAGAGCCCGCCTTGCTTTTGGCGGCGCCGAAGGAGCAACCGGCCCCGGAAACTCTCAGGCAAACGGACCGCAGGAGGATGGGTCTCTGGAAAGTGGCGGGCGCCTCATCTGGCGCGTGCCCACCGACGAAGTAAGCCGGCAGTTTTTTGCCGGCGAATCTTTCAGGTCTCCGGACAGAGGGGGTCGCGAACGGCGCAGTCCTTGCGTCGGGACAGCGCGACTCCGGTCGCGTGATGCGACCTGTGGAGATCTTGTTGACCGCACCTTCCGACGGCCCCCTCAAGCGCACGCCGCTCTACGAGCTGCATCGCGAACTCGGTGCGCGCATCGTGCCCTTCGCCGGCTACGAAATGCCGGTGCAGTTCCCCACCGGCATCCTGGTCGAGCATGCCCAGACGCGGAACGCCTGCGGCCTGTTCGACGTCTCGCACATGGGCCAGGTGCGGCTGACCGCCAGGCCCGGCCATAGCACCGCCGCCGCACTGGAGACGCTAGTGCCGGGCGACATCGCCGGCTTGCAGCCTGGCCAGCAGCGCTACACCCAGTTCACCAACGAGAATGGCGGTATCCTTGACGATCTGATGGTGACCAGCACCGGCGATCACCTGCAGCTGGTCGTCAACGCCGCCTGCAAGGACGCCGATCTGGCGCATATCCAGACCAGGCTCTCGGACGCCTGCGAGATCGAACCGATGTTCGCGCGCGGGCTTCTGGCCTTGCAGGGTCCGCAGGCCGTGACCGTGCTGTCGCGCCTCGCGCCCTCGGTCGCGGCGATGAAATTCATGACCGGCGCCTTCGTCGTGATCGACGGCGCGCGCTGCTACGTCACGCGCTCGGGCTATACCGGCTGCGACGGCTACGAGATTTCCACTCCCGCCGATGCCGCCGACCCGATCGCGCGCAAGCTGCTGTCGTACCCCGAGGTCAAGTCGATCGGGCTCGGCGCCCGCGATTCGCTCCGCCTCGAGGCCGGCCTCTGCCTCTATGGCCACGACATCGACACCGCCACGACACCGGTCGAGGCGGGCCTGCTGTGGAGCATCGGCAAGGAACGCCGCGCCCAGGGAAGCCGGGCGGGCGGCTTTCCCGGCGCCGCCGTCATCCAGAAACAGATCGCCGAAAGCGCGCCGCGCCGCCGTGTCGGCCTGCTGCCCGAGGGCAAGGCGATCGCGCGCGAGGGCGCCGAGATCGCGATTGCCGGCAAGATCGTGGGCACCGTCACGTCGGGCGGTTTTGCGCCGACGCTCGGGCGCGCCATCGCCATGGGCTACGTCGAGCGCAGCCAGTCGGCCAACGGTACCCAGGTTGAATTGATCGTGCGCGGCAAGCCGGTGCCGGCCGAGATCGTGCCCATGCCTTTCGTCAAACACGCCTACTACCGCGGATAGGAGTTCGTCATATGGCCGTCGTCAAATACAGCGAAGAACACGAATGGATCCGCGTCGAGGGCGATACCGGCACGATCGGCATCACGCAGTATGCGCAGGAACAGCTCGGCGACGTGGTCTTCGTCGACGTACCGGCCGCCGGCCGCAAGGTCGCCAAGGGCGAATCGGTGGCCGTGGTCGAGTCGGTGAAAGCTGCCTCGGACATCTATTCGCCGGTGTCGGGCGAAGTGGTCGAGGCCAATGCCGCGCTCGCCGAATCGCCGGGCGACGTCAATCTGGAGCCGATGGGCAAGGGCTGGTTCTTCAAGCTCACGATCGCCGACAAGAGCGAGCTCGACGAGCTGATGGACGAGGCCGGCTACGCCACCTTCCTGAAGAGCCTGGGGTGAAGAGACAACACCACCTCATCCTGAGGAGTGCCCGATTCGCGCGGGGTAACCCCCGCGCTTTGGCGCGTCTCGAAGGATGGGCAACAGACATGGTGCTCGTTCCCACCCTTCGAGACGCATCACTTCGTGATGCTCCTCAGGGTGAGGTTTTTGTCTAGAGCAGGAGCTTTCATGCGTTACCTTCCCCTCACCGAGGTCGACCGTCGCGAGATGCTGGGCGTGATCGGCGCCAAGTCGATCGATGAGCTGTTCCGCGACGTGCCGGCGTCGGCCGTGCTCGGCGGCAAGATCGCCGGCCTGCCCGATCATCAGGGCGAACTCGAAGTCGAACGCGCCTTCCAGGCCTATGCGGCGAAGAACCTGTCGCCCGGCTCGGTGCCGTTCTTCATCGGCGGTGGCGCCTACCGCCATCATGTGCCCGCGACCGTCGACTACATGATCCAGCGCGGCGAGTTTTTGACCTCCTACACGCCCTACCAGCCCGAGATCACCCAGGGCACTCTGCAGTATCTGTTCGAGTTCCAGACTCAGATCACCTTGCTCACCGGCATGGAGGTGGCCAACGCCTCGATGTACGACGGCTCGACTGGCACGTCCGAGGCCGTGCTGATGGCCAACCGCGTGACGCGACGCCACAAGGCGCTGATCTCGGGCGGACTGCATCCGCAGTACCGCAGCATCATCGAGACCACGGCCAAGTGGGAAGGCTTCAAGGCCGCCGTCACCGCGGTCGATGCCGGGGGGCTCGAGGACCTGATCGCCCAGGTCGACAAGGAGACGTCCTGCGTCGTCGTCCAGAACCCCAGCTTCTTCGGCCATGTCCGCGACTTCACCAAACTGGCCGAGGCCTGCCATGCCGCCGGCGCGCTGCTGATCGTCGTTGTGACCGAGGTCGTGTCGCTGGGGCTCCTGAAGCCGCCAGGCGAGATGGGTGCCGACATCGTGGTCTGCGAGGGCCAGTCGATCGGCAACGGTCTCGGCTTCGGCGGGCCCTACGTCGGCCTGTTCGCCACCCGCGACAAATACATGCGCCAGATGCCGGGCCGCCTTGTCGGCGAGACCGTCGATGCCGACGGCAAGCGCGGCTTCGTGCTGACGCTTTCCACGCGCGAGCAGCACATCCGCCGCGAGAAGGCGACGTCGAACATCTGCACCAATGCCGGCCTCTGTGCGCTGGCCTTCACGGTACATCTTACCCTGCTGGGCGAGGCGGGTTTCCGCCGCCTGGCCGAGATCAACCATGCCAAGGCGTCGGAACTCGCCGATCGCGTGAGTGCGATCCCCGGCGTGAAACTGCTGAACGACAGCTTCTTCAACGAGTTCACGGTGCGGCTGCCCAAGCCCGCCGCGCCGGTCGTCGAGGCGCTGGCGGCCAAACGTATTCTGGGCGGGTTGCCGGTGTCGCGCCTGCTCCCGGACGATCCCTCGGTCGAGAACCTCCTGCTGCTGGCGGCGACCGAGACGGCGACGGAAGAGGGCATGGGCCCGCTGGTCGCGGCACTGAAGGAGGTGCTGTGATGGTCCAGTCGCTCGACCGCTCCCAGGGCCGCGAAGGCGGTAGCGCCGGTGGCGTCGCCGCCGGCCCAACCGACACCCACGGCACCTTCACCGGCAACCGCGCCCTGCAGATCGAGGAACCCCTGATCTTCGAGATGGGCCAGCCGGGACGCTGCGGCGTCGACCTGCCGGAACCGCCCAAAGTAAAGGATCGCTTCAACGGCCTGCGTCGCAGCGGCGAGGTCGGCCTGCCGGGCCTCAGCGAACCGCAGGTGGTGCAGCACTACACGCGATTGAGCCAGAAGAACTACGCCATCGACATGGGCGTCTATCCGCTGGGCTCGTGCACCATGAAGCACAACCCGCGCATCAACGAGAAAGTGGCGCGGCTGCCCGGCATCGGCGATCTCCATCCGCTGCAGCCGGTCTCGACCGTGCAGGGCGCGCTGGAACTGATCGATCGTTTGGCGCACTGGCTGAAGACCTTGACCGGCATGCCGGCCGTGGCGATGTCGCCGGCCGCCGGCGCGCACGGCGAGATGTGCGGCATGATGGCGATCGCCGCGGCCCTCGAAGCGAAGGGCGAGCGCGCCCAGCGCCGGATCGTGCTGGCGCCGGAGTCGGCGCACGGCACCAATCCCGCGACCGCCGCGGCGCTGGGCTTCACGGTAAAACCGATCCCGGCCAATGACCGCGGGCGGGTCGATCTCGCGGCGCTGAAGGCCGCCCTCGGTCCGGACGTGGCCGCGATCATGTTGACCAATCCCAACACCTGCGGCCTGTTCGAGAGCGAGATCGTCGAGATTTCCAAGGCGGTGCATGCGGTCGGTGCCTACTTCTACTGCGATGGCGCCAATTTCAACGCCATCGTCGGACGCGTCCGGCCGGGCGACCTCGGCGTCGATTGCATGCATATCAACCTGCACAAGACTTTCTCGACGCCGCACGGCGGCGGCGGACCGGGGGCAGGGCCGGTGGTGCTGTCGGCGGCGTTGGCGCCTTACGCGCCCTATCCGTGGATCGTGAAGCAAGGCGATAAATGGACGGTCGCCGAAGACGGCGGCGCCCTCAAGTCTCTGGGGGTCGAGGGCACGCCGCTCGGCCGCCTGAAAGCCTTCCACGGCCAGATGGGCATGTTCACCCGGGCGCTGGCCTACATCATGAGCCACGGCGCCGACGGGCTGAAGCAGGTGGCCGAAGACGCGGTGCTGAGCGCCAACTACGTGATGGCGGCGCTCGGGGACACCATGAGCCCGGCCTTCGAGGGCCCGTGCATGCACGAGGCGCTGTTCGACGACAGGTTCCTCAAGGGCACCGGTGTCAGCACGCTCGACTTCGCCAAGGCGATGATCGACGAGGGCTATCACCCGATGACCATGTACTTCCCGCTGGTGGTGCATGGCGCGATGCTGATCGAGCCGACCGAGAGCGTGGCCAAAGAGGATCTCGACCAGTTCATCGGGGCGCTGCGTTCCCTTACGGCCCGTGCCAAGACAGGGACTGCGGCCGAAGCCTTCAAGGCGGCGCCTCTCTACTCGCCGCGCCGCCGCCTCGACGAGACGCTGGCGGCCCGCAAGCCGATCCTGCGCTGGAAGCCGAGTAACAACCCGCCGGACGATCCGATGAAGCAGGCGGCGGAGTGAGTATGTAACGTATCTGACTTCATTTAGTCGGGGTGTGTCTTGATCGTCAGTATTCTATAGGATACAAGGCGCGTGATTGAGATACGCTAGACGCTGGTCTTTGCCGCGTGGCTCGAAAAGTTGAAGGACCGAAACGCACGTGCGCGCATTCAGGTGCGGTTGGACCGTTTGGCTCTTGGCCTTGCCGGCGACGTGAAGCCGGTAGGGGGCGGCGTGAGCGAACTGCGTGTCGACCACGGCCCGGGCTACCGGGTGTACTTCAAACAGCAAGGTCGTGAATTGGTGATGCTGTTGATCGGTGGCGACAAGCGAACACAGGGCCGGGATATCGAGCGAGCCGTGGCCATGGCTCGCGACCTCTAGGAAAGCTTCATGGCACGCAGGAAAGTCCGGACCACTCGCTACGACAGCGCGGCGTTGCTCAAGACGCCGAAGGATATCGCCGCCTATTTGGAAGCGGCCATGGAAGATGGTGAACCTCGCGTCATCGCCGCCGCGCTCGGCAACATCGCGCGCGCCAAAGGCATGAGTGCTCTGGCACGCGAGGCCGGGCTTGGCCGCGAGAGCCTGTACAAGGCCTTGTCTCCCGACGGAAACCCCGAATTCTCAACGATATTAAAAGTCGTCCGCGCGCTTGGGCTTCGGCTGCATGCCGAAGCGGTCTCGAATTGAGGACGGAATAGATGCGAGTCTTCACCACCCTCCCGCAGGAGGATCTGCGGAAAGTAGGTCCCGCCGCCCAGGCGATCGAGGCGACCGGCTATACCGGCGTCAGCACCCAGGAGAACAAGCACGACCCGTTCCTGGCGCTGGCGGTGGCAGGCGTTGCGACGAACCGGATCGAGCTGCACACCGGTGTCGCCATTTCCTTCCCGCGTTCGCCGATGGTGGCGGCCAACATCGGCTGGGATCTCGCGGCCAGCACCGGCGGGCGGTTCACGCTGGGTCTGGGTTCGCAGATCCGTGCCCACAACGAGAAGCGCTTCTCGGTGCCGTGGACGGCGCCGGCGCCGCGCATGCGCGAGTATATCCAGGCGGTGCGGGCGATCTGGGCGGCATGGAAGGGCGACGGCAAGCTCAGCTACGAGGGCAAGCACTATCGCTTCACCCTGATGACGCCCAACTTCGTGCCCGAGGCCTATGACGGACCGACGCCGCGCATCGGCCTCGCCGCGGTCGGGCCCTACATGCTGAAGGTGGCGGCGGAGGAAAGCGACGGCGCCAAGCTCCACGTCTTCTGCACGCGCAAGTATCTCGAGAACAAGGTGATGCCGATCCTCTCGGAGGGGCTGGCCAAGACAGGCCGGGCGCGGGAGAAGTTCGAGATCTCGGGCGGCGGCTTCGTCGTCACCGGCAAGGATGACGAAGCCGTCGCCAAGCTGTTCGACTGGGTGCGCTATCGCGTGGCCTTCTACGGTTCGACGCCGGCCTACTGGCCGGTGTTCGAGGAACACGGGCTGGGCGATCTCGGCCGCAAGCTCAATGCCATGACCAAGGCCGGTCAGTGGGACCAGATCGCGGCGGAAGTCTCGGATGACGTCGTGCACCTGTTCGCCGCCGTCGGCCGCCACGACCAGATCGCCAAGGCGATCGAGGCGCGCTTTGGCGGGCTGGTCGATGGGGTCAGCGCCAGCGCCAATTCGTCCAAGCCGGCCGACCTGCCGGCCGGCCTGCTGCAGGACCTCGGCCGGATTCCGACGCGCTACCAGCCGCGCAACTAGAGGCTGCCTGGGGACAGTCAGAAAAGGACAGCCAGCCCAACTTGACGTTTCAGCAGGTTTTAGATTACTTTTCTGTCAGGCTGGCGCTTCTCACGCCGGCCTTTTTCTTTCCGGCAAGACCTGCCCGCGGCCGCCCGCGGGCTTGCGCTAAAAGCGCCTGGTGCAGCCACCGCGGGTCCTGACCCGTGGGCGAGACAACAACAGCCCCCGCCTTGCCGACGGCCGTCGGCCGTCGGCAGAGGCATCGAACGACGCCGCGACACGCCGGCGCGACGGGGCACGCCAAGATGATCGACGACCGGCGATCGACGGCCAATGAGGGGAAGGCTGAGGCATGCCGGGGCCCCACCGTGGGCCCACTTCGGGGCCCAACACACCGGCGTTTCAGGTGGGCTCGCCGAGCCTGGAAAAATCGCGAATTCATTGGCCTTTCGGCGCGCGGAGGGCCTCATTTCGAGGCGGCGGGTTGGGCCAAATTTGCGAAGTTGGGCCCAATCGCTGGGCTCAATTGTTGGGCCAAGAAAAAGCCCCCGCCTTGCGGCGGGGGCACCAGGTAGCCCGCGATTGATTTTATGCGGGCGATGCGAATTTCAAAGGATCAGTGCAGGCGTTTCGGCAGCTCGCCGATGGCCTCGTCGATCATCGCCTGGGTGCGGCCGGCGCCGACCTGCTCGCGCAACAACGCGCGGGTGGCGGCGAGCGCCACGTCGACAGCGGTGTCGCGGACCTGCTTGGTCGCCTGGGCTTCCGACTGGGCAATGCGGTCGAGCGCCTGCTGTTCGCGCAGCGCGACCGCGGTTTCCAGGTTGGCCGCTGCTTTGGCCTGCATGCGGGCCGCTTCCTCGCGGGCCTGCTGGAGGATGGCGCCGCCTTCCGCCGCGGCCTGGGCCAGCGTGCGATCGGCATCGGTCTTGGCTTTCAGGGCGTCGTCGCGCAGCTGCTGGGCATCGGCAAGCGCCTTGGCGATGGCCGCGGCGCGGCCGTCGAGCAGTTCGGTGATCTTCTTCCACAGGATTTTGCCGGCCAGGGCGAAGAACAGGAAGAAGGCGACGGCAACCCAGAAGCCCGGTTCGGAAAACAGGCCGCCATGGTCGGCATCGGCGCCGCCAGCGGCCCAGGCAGTCCCGATCATCGGCTGGTCTCCTTCGCGGCCGCGGCAACCTTGGTGCCGAGCACGCTTGCATCCGCCGGCTGACCGGCGAGCTTGGCATAGGCGCTTTGGGCGATCTCGCTCGCCATCTGCTCCAGCCCGGCCATGACGACATCGCGCTGACCGGCGATGCGCTTCTCGGCCTCGGCGATGCGGCCGTTCAGCCGATCTGCGAGTTCGGTGAAGCGCGCCGCGGCCAGGCCGCTGTCGGCCTCGGCCTGCCCGCGCAGCAGGCCGCGGGCTTCTTCGCGCGCGTCCGCCAGCTGCTTCTGGTAGGCCGCGACCTGTGCCCGCGTGGCCTCGTTGGCCTTCTCGGCCGCGTCGAGGTCGTACTGGATCTTGGCTTGGCGCTTGTCCAGCGTGTCGGAGATCGCGGGGACCGCGAGCTTCGACATCACCAGGTACAGCGCCACGAACGCGATCACCAGCCAGACGAGCTGCGGCGCGAAGCTATGGTAGTCGAGCTGCGGCATGCCGGCGGGCTTTGCCGCCGCCGTGCCGCACACCGCGAACGCGACGAGACCGCCCGCGAGTGCGCTGTAGACCGGTATACGCATGATCGTTGGCCCCAAGCCTGAGGGACTAAGCCCGAGTGGCCTAGAACACGAACAGGATCATGAAGGCGATGACCAGCGCGAACAGGGCGACGGCCTCGGTGAGCGCGAAGCCCAGGAGCACGTTGCCGAACACGCGGGGAGCGGCTTCCGGGTTGCGCAGCGCGCCCGAGACGAAGCTGCCGAAGATGTTGCCGATGCCGACGCCGACGCCGGCGAGGGCGATGGTGGCGAGGCCGGCACCGATGAGCTTGGCTGCAGAAGCGTCCATGGGAAGTTCCTTTCGTTCAGTGATGGAGATGGTCAGTGATGGAGATGGATGGAGTCGTTGAGATAGAGGCAGGTCAGGATGGCGAACACATAGGCTTGCAGGAAGGCGATCAGCAGTTCCAGGCCGGTGAACACCACGATGAAGGCGAGCGGCGCCCAGCCACCGATGATGCCCAGCATGACGACGAAGCCGCCGAACACCTTCAGCATGGTGTGGCCGGCCAGCATGTTGGCGAACAGGCGGATCGACAGGCTGAAGGGGCGGATGAAGTAGGAGATGATCTCGATCGGCACCAGCAGCAGCAGCAGCACGAAGGGCACGCCCTTGGGTACGAACAGCGACAGGAAGTGCAGCCCGTGGCGGGCGAATCCGATGAGGGTGACGCCCACGAACACGAACAGCGCCATCGCGAAGGTGACGACGATGTGGCTGGTCGGCGTGAACGAGTAGGGCACCATGCCCAGCACGTTGGCGAACAGGATGAAGATGAAAAGCGTCAGGATGAACGGGAAGTACTTCTTGCCCTGGTCGCCGACATTGTCGCGCACCATGCCGGCGATGAACTCATAGCCCAGTTCGGCGACCGACTGCAGGCGGCCTGGCACCAGCGCCCGCTGGCGCATGCCGACCACGAACACGCCCGTCGCCAGAATGACGGCGATGATCATCCAGAGGGAGGAATTGGTGAAGGAGACGTCGAGGCCGCCGATCTTCAAATCGAGCAGTCGCTTGATCTCAAACTGCTCCATCGGGCTATGCATTTAGGACTTCCCCACTCAAACAACACCCAATAACCCGCCGTCAGGGCTGACGCCGACCCTCGTCGTCGCCCGCCTTCGCAACCTCTTTGGCCGCCTCATCCGAATAGGCCCGGATGGCACGCCACGCATTGTTGGCGCCTGCAGCAAATCCCAGCACCAGTCCGGTCACCAACGCGTACGGTGCCCAGTCCAGCCAGCGGCCGACCCAGTAACCGAGGACCCCCCCGACCAAAAGGCCCGCGATCATATCCGCCAAGACGCGATAGGCAACGCCCGTCTGCCGGTGCGACATTCCGCTCTGGTCGCTGTTCTGCCGCGGCTTTTCGACCTTTCCGCGGGCCGCCTTGAGGCGGGCATCCAGATCGTCGACTCGCCGGCGGTCGCCTTCGGGATCGGGTGTTTCCATCGCTTCTGCCCTCGGACGACGTCGACAGAGACTACCCCCGCCGTCCGCTTGCGCGCGGATGTCTAGGGGGTGGGTCAAGCCCTGTCAAGAAACCGATTCCCGTTGTTTGCCAAGCAGTTAGTGGCCTCCGGCAGACTTCAGAACCGAGAAGGTCGCATCGCCGTCGCGTGCCACCTGCGGCACCAGATCGACCTCCCAGTCGAGATACTGCCGCATGGCGGCCTCGACATCCTCCTTGAAGTCGTAGGGGCGGTACCAGACGTCGGTCGGCGGATCGGCCATCTTCAAATGGCCGGGCTCCAGTGCCAGCTTGGCGTCGCGCCAGGCCTTCATGCCGCCAGCCAAGATCGCCACCGGCAGTCCGCCGGCCGCCGCTTCGGCCTCCGGGGCGGCCAGGGCCGCGATCTCGCCGTCGGGCGAGACCAGCACGATGCGTGTCACCCCCTTCTGCTGCGCCAGCATCGTCGGGATGGTCCTGCTGAGATTGGCGCGCACGGCGAACCACGCACCCGGAACATGGCCGTCGCGATAGCGCAGGCTGGTATCGAGATCGATCACCAGCGTGGTCGCCAGCGCGCCGTGCAGTTCGGCGGCCGACACCGACGCCGGCGCCGGCGCCACGAAACCTCGCGGATAGCGCGGTTCCGCCGCGGTCGTGAGTTCTGCCGCGGCGGGCTTGTGGTCGAGCACATGGACGTCGTTCCAGCCCATCTGTAGCAGCCAGTGCGCCGTCATGGTGGCACGCACGCCATCGTTGTCGTGCAGCACGATGGTGGCGTTGCGCGCGCCGACATATTGATCGGTCGCCTGCACGAGCTGGCCGCCGGCGGCATGGCGGAAGCCTTTCAGGTGGCCCTGGGCATATTCGGCAGGGTCTCGCACATCGAGGCGATAGAGCGGGCCGGCCTTGGCTTCGAGCCTAACAAGGCCTGCTTTGTCGATCTTCTTGATGTTCATTTTCCTGGCGATGTTCGCCGCCGCCGCCTGAGCGAAACTGGCGGCCTCCGGCCCCTGCGGACCGAAACTCTTGGTCTCGCCGCGGGCCACCTTCAGTCCGGCGAGATGCCAGCCCATGGTGCCGTTCTTCAGCGCCATCACCTTGTTGGGCAGGCCGGCGTTGATCAGCGACTGGGCGCCGATGATCGAGCGCGTGCGGCCGGCGCAATTGACGACCACCAGCGTCTCGGGGCGCGTCACGAAGTCCTTCACGCGATAGACCAGCTCGGCGCCGGGACAGTCGACGCCGCCGGGGATCGACATGTTGGTGAATTCCGGCAGCGGCCGTGAATCGAGGATCACCATGTCGGCCTTGGAATCCAGAAGCTTCTGCACGTCAGCGGCGTCGATGCGCGGCGTGTCATTGCCGTGCTCGACCACCTCGCCGAACGCCTTGCTGGGCACATTGACGCCGGTGAAGACCTCGTAGCCGGCGTCGCGCCAGGCTTTCAGCCCGCCCTTCACGACGGCGACGTTGGTGTAGCCCAAGGCGGAGAGGCGGGCGGCGGCGCGGTTGGCGCGACCACTCCATTGCGGGTCCCGGTCGTCCTCGCCGCTGTCCATCAACACGATCCGCGTGTGCGGATCGGGCAGCAAGGCGAGTGCTCTCGGTTCGAGCCGCGAGAGCGGCAGGGGCGTGGCGAACAGCGGATGTCCCTGGGTCGAGAACTCGCCTTCCTCGCGCACGTCGAAGAACGCGAAGACCTCGCCGGACTTCAGCATCGCCTTCGCCTGCTGCACCGAAAGCAGCGGCGTCAGAATCCTGGCCTTCGCCATGAAGCGCTTGGCGGCACCCGTGGCCATGTCGACGCTGACGCGGTCGGGCAGGCACTCGAGGCTGAGGCCGTAGAAGTGGAGATGCAGGGCATTGCCCGATCCCGCCGGCGTCTCGATGTGATGGAAGTCGTCGGGCAGGTAGCAGATGACATCGCCGCGCCGCAGCGTCTTTTCCTTGGCCGGCGCTTCGCGCAGCTGCACCACGTCGGCGCGGGCGCCGTTGTCGAGGCGATCGTAGACGACATTACGCTCGGCGCCATGGACGCCGGCGATGATCGCCCAGGTCGTGTGATTATGCGGCGGTACTTTCTTGCCCGGCCCGCCGGCCGAGGCATAGAGCGCGAAGCGATGGTCGGGATCCTCGCTCAGCCGATAGATGCCGCCGTCGGGCCCGAGCGGGAATTCGTCCTGGGGAAAGAGTTCGGCGCGGCCCGCCAGCGTGGACAGGAGCGCCCCGATCTTCTCGAGATTGGCCGCCGTTACACCGGCTTTTTCGACCTGTCGCGCCTCGTCGACCAGGCGCCGCACAGCGGCAGCGCGTTCTTGATGCAGATTCATGGGGTCCTCCGTTGGGGGCAGTATACCCACCCGGCGCTTGTCGCCACATGGCAAGTCCCTCTACGGTGGGCTCATGAGAAAGATTCTTTCGGGCATCCTGCTTGGTGCGGCGGCGTCGCTGGCGTGGCCGGCGTTGGCCCAGACCGCGAAGAAGCCGCCGCGGGTGCAGGTGCAGAAGCCTGCCGTCAAGAAGCCGGTGGCTGCTCGTCCGGCGGCGCGGCCCGCGCCCCGGCCGGCTCGCGCGGTTTACGTACCGCCGCCGCCCGTCGTCGAACTCGACGAAGCGCCGGTGATCGCCGATCTGCCGACAGTTCTCGACGGCGACAGTCGTGACCGCTACCGGCGCATCTTCCAGGCCCAGGCCAGTGGTCAATGGGCCCAAGCGGACGGCGAGATCGCCAGGCTGCAGGACAAGACCCTGCTGGGGTACGTCGGCGCCCAGCGGCTTTTGGGCAAAGGCTACCCAGCGCGTTACGACGAACTCGCGGCCTGGCTGCAGGAGTACAACGACCATCCCGACGCGCCGGCGGTCTACAGACTGGCGCTGGCCCGGCGCACGCCAGGTTCGACCGAACTGACGCCGGCGAGCTTCGTCGATAACACGCCGGGCTCACCGAGCTTTGCCGCTGCCCGCACTGTAAGGGGCGCCGACGCCTCGCAGGCGGCCGAACTCAGGGCTCGCCTGCAGGGCATGGCCGATGACGGCGGCTACAACGCGGCGTTCGTTCTACTCGATCGCAAATCGACCGCCGACGTCCTGGGCCCCCAGGAGGTCGAACTGTGGCGCGGCCGTATCCGCACCCGCGCGCTGCAAGCCGATTCGCAAAGAGCTCTGGAGGTGCCGGTCGAGGTCAGCCTGTTGCCCGACGCCAACTGGACCGCCGCGATGGCGGCCTTCACCAAAGGCGATATGGCAGAGGCGGCGCGCCGCTTCGAACTCGTCGCCGATGCGGCGCCAGACCAGGCTTCGTCGTGGACGCTCGCCGCCGGTTCGTTCTGGGCAGCGCGGGCAAATCTGCTGGCGGGAAATCCGCAGAAATTCACGCCCTACCTCAAGCGCGCGGCGCTGCATGGCCGCACCTTTCATGGCCTGATCGCCCAGAAGGCGCTCGGCATGCGGATCGAGCCGGACTGGAAATTACCGCCGCTCGACCGCACGACGGTGGACTTGCTGCGCGGCAATCGTGCGGGCCATCGCGCCCTCGCCCTGTTGCAACTGGGCGCCACCACGGCCGCCGAGCGCGAATTGTTCGCCTCTGCGATCGACGCCGATCCGAAGTACATCTCGGCGGTACTGGCGCTCGCCGGCAAGGCAGAACTGCCCGGACTTTCGGTACGCGTCGGCAACGCGAACTGGGACCAGCGCCACAACATCGCGGGCTACGACGCGGCAATGTATCCGCTGCCGCCGTGGCAGCCCTCCGGTGGCTTCACCATCGACCGCGCGCTGGTCTACGGCTTCATGCGCCAGGAATCGGCATTCAGCCCCGGGGCACGTTCGCGCGTCGGTGCCATGGGCTTGATGCAGCTCATGCCGAGCACGGCCCGGCTCGTGGCCACCAAATACGTACCCGACCAGGCCGGTGCCAATGCCTGGGAGCCCGCCACCAACATCGCGCTCGGCCAAGCCTACATCGGCCAGCTCCTGGACTCCGTCGACAACAACCTCGTGCGTACTGCGGCCGGCTATAACGGCGGTCCGGGCAACGTGATCAAATGGGACGGCACACTGAATGCCGACCAGGATCCGCTGCTCTACATTGCCTCGATCCCGCTCCACGAGACGCGCGACTTCGTGCAGCGGGTACTGGCGAACTACTGGATTTACCAGATACGCCTCGGCGAGCCGACGCCGTCGCTCGACCAGATCGCGGCCCATGAATGGCCACGCTACGCCCCGCAGAGCGGGCGACGCTAGCCATGCTGCCGTTGTCGGGTGTGAAGGTCGTCGAATTCTGCCAGGTCCTGGCCGGGCCGTATTGCGGCATGCTGTTGGCCGACATGGGCGCCGAGGTGATCAAGGTCGAGCCGCCGGATGGCGACATGATGCGCCAGTGGCCGCCGATCAATGACGGCTTCAGCGAGAACTTCGCGTCGATCAACCGCAACAAGCGTTCGGTCGTGCTCGATCTCAAGGATCCGGTGCACAAGGCGGCGGCGCGAAGGCTCGTCCTGTCGGCCGACGTCGTGCTTGAGAACAACCGGCCGGGCGTGATGGAGCGTCTCGGCCTCGGCTACGAATCGTTCCGCGCCGAAAAGCCCGGCCTAGTCTATTGCTCGATCTCGGCCTTCGGCCAGAGTGGGCCGCGGTCGGCTGAGGGCGGCTTCGACGTCACGGTGCAGGCGATGAGCGGCATCATGAGTGTCACCGGCGAGCCCGACGGCGCCCCGGTGAAGTGTGGCGTGCCGGTCTCCGATGTCGGCACCGGCCTTTACGCGGCTTTCTCCATTGCTTCTCTGCTGCGCCGGGTCGCCGGTGGCGGCCCGGGCGCGCATATCGATGCCTCGATGCTGGGCTGCAGCCTCGGCATGGCCGCCCTTCAGACCAGCGAGTATTTCGGCACCGGGCGCAACCCCAAAAAGCTCGGCTCGGCGCATCCGCGCAATGCGCCCTATCAGGCTTTCAAGGCAAACGACGGCCATTTCGTCATCGCCGCCGGCAACAACAAGCTCTGGGAGGCGGTGACCCAGGTCGTCGGCCGACCCGACCTGCTGGACGATCCGCGCTTCAAGACGACGCAGTCGCGGGCCGAGCATCAGGTGGCGCTAAGAGATCTGCTCGAGGTCGAGTTCGCCCGGCAGGGCGTCGACCACTGGCTGGCCGCCTTCGAGAAAGCCGGCGTCCCGCAGGGCCGCATCAACAGCTACAGCCAGATCCTGGCTGACCCCCAAGTCCGACACATGGGCTGGGTCGAGGAAATGGAGTTGCCGTCGGGCACCAGGACGAAGACCTTCGGCATGCCGGTGAAGATTTCCGGCACCGACCTTGGCAAGCGGCGCGAGCCGCCGGCGCTCGGCGCCGATACCGAAGCCGTGCTGGGCAGCGCGGCATTGCGAAAGGCAACGCAATGAGCATCGACCGACTGCGCCGTTTCATCGGCGACATGACCTCGCTGGTGGGCGGCGCATGGCAGGACAAGGACGAGGTGGCCACCGTCGACGTCGGCGCCAGGCTGCTGGGCGAGTTGGTGAAGCACGACGACTGGCTGCCCGAACCGGCCGCCAAGGGGCCACCGCACGGCTACGCACAGAACCTGCTGTGGTGCGATCCGTTCGAGCGCTTCTGCGTGGTGAGCTTCGTGTGGGCGCCCGGTGCCGTGACGCCGGTGCACGATCACGAAATGTGGGGGCTGGTCGGCATGCTGCGCGGCTCGGAAACGTCACTGCGTTTCGTGCGCGATCCGGCGACGGGTGCGCTGGCACCGGGCGGGCTGACAAAGCTGGCACCGGGCAACGTCGAGGTGTTGCGGCCGTCCGAAGGCGATATCCATCAGGTGACGAACACGCTGGCCGACCGAAGTTCGATCAGTATCCACGTCTATGGCGGCAACATCGGCGCGGTACGCCGCCACACGTTCGATGTGAAGACAGGCGAGCCCAAGCTCTTCGTGTCGGGCTACACCAACCGCGAGCAACCGAACATCTGGGATCGTTCGGCGGAGACCAGGGCATCCGGCCCTTAGCTTCGAACGCGCGTTAGTGCTTGTGCGGATGGGGATGGGTCGGATCGACCCAATAAACTTCTTCGACCTTCTCGGCCGGCGTGATGTCGATGTTGATCGCCACCGCCTCGTTGTCGGAGCGGACCAGCACGCATTCCAGCGGCTCGGTCTCCGAGGCGTTGATCTCCTGGTGCGGGACGTACGGCGGCACATAGATGAAGTCGCCGGGTCCGGCTTCGGCGGTGAACTGGAGCTGATCGCCCCAGCGCATGCGGGCACGGCCCTTTACGACATAGATCACGCTTTCGAGGTGGCCGTGGTGGTGGGCGCCGGTCTTGGCATGGGCATGGATGGTGACGGTGCCGGCCCACAGTTTCTGCGCGCCGACTCGGGCGAAATTGATCGCCGCAGCGCGATTCATGCCCGGGGTCTGGGCGGTGTTGGTGTCCAGCGAGTTGGCGGGGATCACGCGCACGCCATCGTTTTTCCAGTCGGTCATGGCAATGATCTAGGGCGTGCGCCTCGCCACTACAAGCGAGGAACGTTATGATGATCGCATGAACAAAATTGATGAGAGCCACCCGTTCAAGCCGGTGAACATCGCGGTTCTGACGGTTTCCGACACCCGCACGCTCGAGACCGACAGGTCGGGCGATACCCTGGTCGAGCGCATCGCGCGCGATGGCCATGTGCTGGTCGATCGCGCCATCGTCACCGACGATGTCGCGCTGATCCGCGCCCAGGTGAAGAAATGGATCGACGATCCCAAGGTCGAGGTCGTCGTCACCACCGGCGGTACCGGCGTCACCGGCCGCGACGTCACGCCCGAGGCACTTGAGGCGTTGTTCGAAAAGAAGATCGAAGGCTTCGGCGAGACCTTCCGCTGGATCTCCTTCCAGAAGATCGGCACTTCGACCATGCAGAGCCGCGCCACCGCCGGCGTCGCCAACGCCACCTATATCTTCGCGCTGCCGGGATCGACGGGGGCCTGCAAGGACGGCTGGGACGACATCCTGCGCCAGCAGCTCGACATCCGCTTCCGGCCCTGCAACTTCGCCGAACTGATGCCGCGGCTGAACGAAGGTAAAGCACCCAGGAGCGGGTGAGGGGCTGTGGTTGATGCCCTTCTGGCGGCGCTGAGGCAGCGGCCGCGCTTCGCCGCTCTGACCTCAGACGATCTCGAGCCGCTGCCCGCCACCGGCACGGCACACGGCCACGTGCGCCTGCCCGATGGCCTGATCGCGCGTGTGGCCTACGCCTACGAGGGCGATGCCGGCGCGGCAGCCCGGCTCGAAACCCAGGCGGCGGCGTTTCGGTTCCTTGCGCCCAGCGGACGCACGCCGGCCCTGCATGACGTGCTGCCGCCGCGCGAAGGACTTCCGGGCGGCGCGCTGATCGTCGATCGCATCGTCGGTCAGGTTCCGATATTGCCGCGCGACCTCGGCGCGATTGCCGCCACGCTGGCGGCGATTCATTCATTGAAGAAGCCGCCGGCATCGTCACCGATCCCGCGCCAGAAGAATCCCTTTCTCGAGACGCTGGCGGTGGTCGAGCAGAACGCCACGCTGTTCCTCGACAAGGCGGTGGCCGATTCGAGGGCGCGCGCCGAGATCGCCGAGGAACTGCGCCTGACGCGTGGCGTGGCGCTGGCCTTCGCCAAGCGGCCGCAGCCGCTCACCGTTGCGCTGGCCGACACCCATCCCGGCAACTTCATCATGTCCGCCGACGGCACGGCCTGGTTCATCGATCTGGAGAAGGTCCACGTGGGCTCGCCGGCGATCGATCTCGCGCACGCCACGCTGCCGACCTCGACGCTGTGGCATCCCGAGGTCGGAATGATCCTGACGCCGGGGCAGGTGGCCGGCTTCTACGCTCAATATCTCGCGCGGATCGGCAAGGCGCGGGCGGCCAAGCTCGAACCCTGGCTGATGCCGATGCGACGGTTGACCTGGCTCCGGACCACCATGTTCATGGCGCGCTGGCGGGTGCAGACCAGCCAGGCCCGCGACCCGGACGATCCCGGTCAATGGAGCGACGCCGGCCTGGAGCCCGCGATGAGGGTCCATCTGAAAGCCCGGATCGACCAGTGCCTCGCCCGCGATTCCATCCGCGCCTTTCGTGCCGAATGGTTATAGCGGCTTCACCATGCGGATCGTCTCGGACCCGAAGCCGCTGCGCTTGTAGAAGTCGACCGCCCGGCGGTTGTCCGCGAACACGTCGAGGCACAGGAACCGGTAACCTCGTGATCGCGCCCACTCCTCGGCGGCCGCCATGAGTCTTGTCGCGACACCCGATCCTTCCGCATCCTTGTCGACGGCGAGCAGCGAAACGTAGCCGCACGGCTCCTCGGTCACGCCGTCCTTGCCGGGGCGCATATGGACGTAACCCAGCCGGCACCCGTCGTTCGACCAGGCGATGAGAGTCTGTGCGCCGTCATCGGCTGCGGCAAAGGTCGCGGCCATGTAGCGGGACTGGAAACCTTCCATCGCGGCAAGGTCGTGCCAGGGCGGACCGGGAACGCCGGACAGGCGCGGCGACAGGGTGTGGAGGAAATCCCTGTCTTCGGGCCGGGCGGTGCGTAACTCGATCTCGGTCATGGCCTCTCTCTAGGGGTGGCGGCGCCGGCAAACAACGACCGCTATACGCGGTAGCTTGACTCGTTCTCTTTTTGTTCTGATAGTCGGTGCATGAGGCCGACCGCTCCGCCCGACTATCCCGACGATCCGATCGCCGAGCCCGCGCACAAGGGCCGTGGCGCCTTGTCGAACGAGACCAGCCGCTTCGACCGCGAGAAGCGGGTCCGCACCACCGACGGCTGGGAAGCCGAGGTCGCGGCCGCCGCCGAGGAAGATGAGCTGCCGCCGCTGCGCACCACGCTGACCCGCGACGCCACGCGCACGATCCTGGCGCGCAACACTTCGCCCGACATTCCCTTCGACCGGTCGATCAATCCCTATCGTGGCTGCGAGCATGGCTGTGTCTACTGCTTTGCCCGGCCGACACACGCCTATCTCGGCCTGTCGCCCGGTCTCGATTTCGAGACCAGGATTCTCTTCAAGCCCGAGGCGGCGAAACTGCTGGCGGCCGAACTGGCGTCGCCCAAGTACCGCTGCGACGTGATCGCCATGGGCACCAACACTGATCCCTACCAGCCGGTCGAGCGCGAGTTGAAGGTGACGCGCCAGATCCTGCGAGTGTTGAGCGACTTCAACAATCCGGTGGGCATCGTCACCAAGAACCACATGGTGACGCGCGACATCGACATCCTGGGCGACATGGCGCGGCGCAACCTGGCCGAAGTCTTCGTCTCGGTGACGACGCTCGACCGCGATCTCGCCCGCGTTATGGAACCGCGCGCCTCGACACCGAAACGCCGGCTCGACGCCATCCGGGCGCTGGCGGAGGCCGGCATTCCGGTGGGCGTCATGACCTCGCCGATGATCCCCGGCCTCAACGACCATGAGATGGAACAGATCCTGGAGGCCGCGATGGATTGCGGCGCCACGCGCGCCGGCTACATCGTTCTGCGCCTGCCGCTCGAGATCAAGGAACTGTTCGAGGAATGGTTGCGTGCGAACCGGCCCGACCGTGCCGAGCGCGTGCTGTCGCTGATCCGCCAGATCCGCGGCGGCGAACTCTACCAAGCCGAATTCGGCACCCGCATGAAGGGTGAGGGTCCGATCGCGCAGCTGCTCAGTGCGCGCTTCGCTGCCGCTGCCAAGCGGCTCGGCCTCAATCGCACGCGCTACCGGCTCGACACGGGGGCTTTCCACGTGCCCGAGCAGGCGCGCACCGCGCTGGCCGATGCCAAGGGCGACGGAAGACAGATGAGGCTTTTCTAACCCCCCGTCGTCTCGGCCGGAGCCGAGCGCCGCGAGGCATAGCGGAGAGACCTTGCTTCAACCTGCAAGCTCGATGGGTCAGTCCAGGAACTGCACCTTCGGCCACAGCTCGCGCCAGCGCTTGGCGGCGACGCGTTCGTCGTACTCGGAACGCCGCGTGCGGCCGTAGGGCGTGGGCCGGCAGCGCAAATTGAGGAGATCGTCGGTGCCGAGCGGGGCGATTACGCTCAAGCCGTCGTCGGCTTCGAGGCGCACGCCGATCCCCGTCACGCTCTCCAGCCAATGGATCATCGCATCGGCGGTGTCGCGATGCTGCGGCAGGCTCTTCCAGACGTGCATGCGTGCCTGGTTGCGCACCTGCCACGGCAGACCGGGCAGCAGCCGGTCGAGTGCCGCTTCGTGTTCTCCTTCGCGTTCCTTCGAGGGATCGCCGGCATTGTAGTAGATGACGTCGATATCCACAGGCAGCCGCGCCGGCACGATGCCGTGCAGGTGGTCCCAGACGCGATTGCGCACGAATCCCGCGGCGATGCACCAGTCCGGCAGGCCGAGCGTCCGCACCGCGCGAAGCTGTTCCATGGCGATGGCGTCTTCTGCGATGATGCGGGCGATGAGGGACATGGCTCAGTCTAGCTGCCCTCGATGGGGATAATGCCGAGCTTTCGATTTGAACTGCGGTGCGAAGGCCAGGGGATGGCCAGGGTTGCCGGCATCGACGAGGCCGGACGCGGACCGCTGGCCGGCCCGGTCTATGCCGCTGCCGCCGTCATCGACCGCGCGCGCGCGACGCGGAAGCTTTTGCGCATGATCGACGATTCGAAGAAGCTGACACATGAGCGGCGTGAACAAGCCTACGAAGCCATGCTCGCTTCGGGCGCGGTGCAATTCGCCGTCGCCGAGGCCAGCGTCGAGGAGATCGACCGCGTCAATATCCTGCAGGCGACCTTCCTCGCCATGTGCCGCGCTCTGCAGGCCCTGCCCGAGCTGCCGGCCGTCGCGCTGGTCGACGGCAATCACGCACCGCCGGATCTAGGTTGCCGCGCCGAGACGATCGTCGGCGGCGACGCGCACTCCTACTCGATCGCCGCTGCCTCGATCTTCGCCAAGGTGGCACGCGACCGATGCATGACAAAACTTGCAGAAGCCTTTCCCGGCTACGGCTGGGAGAGCAATCGCGGCTACGGCAGCGCGCAGCACCTCGCAGCCCTGAAACTTCTCGGGCCGACCCCCCATCACCGTATGAGCTTCGCGCCGTTGAACCGGCTAGTCTGAAGGCATGGGCATCGCTTCGATCCGCAATATCGACTACGTGATTCTCCTCTGCGAGGACATGGTCCGCGCGCGGCGGTTCTATCTCGAGGTGATGAAGTTCCCGCTCGAAAGAGACACGCCGGACTGGGTGAGTTTCCATGTCGGCTCGGGGTTGCTCTGCCTGCGTCCGCGGCGCCCAGATGGCGCCCTGCAGGATGGGCCGGCGATCGCCGGCTCGGCGGCGGTGCAACTGGCCTTTCGCGTGCCGCCGCCCGAGATCGACGCATGCCATGCCGAACTGGTCGCGGGTGGGGTCGAGATGCTGGGCCCGCCGCGCGACATCGCGGCGTGGCGGCATCGCGCGCTGTTCTTCCGCGATCCCGAAGGCAACGTCATCGAGATCTACGCCGAAGTCTGAAGATACGCTTCCGAAGGGGAGAGACCATCCATGCTCAAGCTCTACTACGCCGCCAACACCTGTTCGCTCGCCACCCACATCGTGCTGGAGGAAGTCGGTGCCGACTATTCGACCGTGCGGGTCGATTTCGCCCAGGAGCAGCAGAAGTCCTCGGACTATCTGAAGGTCAATCCCAAGGCCCGCGTGCCGGCGCTGGTTACCGACAAGGGCATCCTCACCGAGACGCCGGCGATGCTGGTCTACCTCGCACAGAGTTTTCCGGCGTCGCGGCTCGCCTTGATCGACGATCCCTTCGCCTTCGCCCAGGTCCAGGCCTTCAACTCCTATCTCTGCTCGCACTTGCATGTGGCGCACGCCCATCGCATGCGGGGCCATCGCTGGGTCGATGCCGACGACAAGGCGTCGATCGCCGCCATGCAGCGCAAGGTGCCCGAATCGGTCGGCGCTGCCTTCGACATGGTCGAGCGCGAGATGCTGAAGGGCCCGTGGGTGATGGGCGAGCACTATACGATCTGCGATCCCTATCTTTTTACCCTCGCCCAATGGCTGGAGGCCGACGGCGTCGATCCCAAACGCATCCCGCGGGTGATAGATCACCGCCGCCGCATGGCCGAGCGACCGGGCGTGCGGAAGGCGATCGCCGAGGAAGTCGCCAGGGCTGCGAGCCCGTAAACGGGCGTTGTACTCACGGGCATCGATACGATATCCACGGCCAACGATGCAGCAGATGCCAGGTGGAGGCCGGTCGACCATGTCGCGTGAGCGCGCCGATATTCTGAATGCGAAGAAGGTTCTGGCCGATGTCTGGCCGGGCCAGGCGCAGGAGAATTCCGTCGCCCTCCTGAAGGCGCTGCATATTCTCACCCGCGACGGCGCGCTGAACCACGACGCCCGGCGCAAGCTCAAGCAGGTCCTCCATCTGGTGCAGCTTCTGCGCCCGTCGCTCGACGCCCTGCTCGCCGAAAATCCGGACGCGGTGATCGCCGACCTCGGCACCGGGAAGTCCTATCTGGGATTCATCCTCTACGATCTGGTGATCGGCCCGCTGGGCCGCGGCAGCATCGTCGGCGTCGACGTCCGCGCCGAACTCGTGGAACACTCGCGGAAACTGGCGGCGGAAAGCCACTTCACGCGCATGAAGTTCGTATCCGGCGGGATCGCCGACACGATGCTGCCCGATGGCCACGCCGACATGGTCACCGCCCTTCATGCCTGCGACACCGCGACGGACGATGCCATTCGGTTCGCCCTGCATCACGAGGCGAAGGTCATCGCGCTCATCCCGTGCTGCCAGGCCGAGGTCGCGACACTGCTGGGCGCCCGCAATGGTCCCCTGGACCAGCTGTGGCGTCATAACATCCATCGGCGGGAATTCGGCGCCCACGTCACCAACGTCATCCGCTCTCTGGTCCTGGAGGCTCATGGCTACAAGGTGCGCGTGACGGAATTCACCGGCCTCGAGCATTCGCTCAAGAACGAACTGATCCTCGCGACGCGCCACCAGAAGAGCAATCCGCTCGCCCGGCGCAAGCTCGAGCAGCTCGTGGATCAGCTCGGGGTGACGCCGGCGCTGCTCGACGTCGTCGGCGGCTGAGCTTTCGGCGAGGCGAATCCGGCTCTACCTGAAGGTCTCTAGGTCTGGTGGGTCGCCACGATAGCGCGACTCGATCTTGTGGATCGATCGCGTAAACAATTGAATCAATTGTAATTTCTTGACCGGGACTCGGTGGATGACTCATCTTCCACCGATGCCTGTGGAAAATCTCGACCGCGTACTCGTCGGCGACTGCATCGAACTGATGCGCAGCCTGCCCGAAGCCTCCGTCGACATGGTCTTCGCCGACCCGCCGTACAATCTTCAATTGGGTGGCGAGCTGCTGCGGCCCGACCACAGCAAGGTCGATGCGGTCGACGACGACTGGGACAAGTTTGCTGATTTTGCCCGCTATGACTCCTTCACCAACGCCTGGCTCAAGGCGGCGCGTCGCGCGCTGAAGCCAGGCGGCACGCTGTGGGTGATCGGCAGCTACCACAACATCTTCCGCATCGGCACGGCGCTGCAGGACCAGGGCTTCTGGCTGCTGAACGACATCGTGTGGCGCAAGTCGAACCCGATGCCCAACTTCCGCGGCAAGCGTTTCACCAACGCGCACGAGACGCTGATCTGGGCGGCGCGCGATCGTGCCAACAAGAAGTACACCTTCAACTACGATTCGATGAAGGAGCTGAACGAAGGCCTGCAGATGCGCTCCGACTGGCTGCTGCCGCTGTGCACCGGCGGTGAGCGGCTGAAAGGCGAGGACGGCAAGAAGGCGCATCCGACGCAGAAGCCCGAGTCGCTGCTGTTCCGCTGCATCATGGCGGCGTCCAATCCCGGCGACATCATCCTCGATCCGTTTTTCGGCACCGGCACCACCGGCGCCGTCGCCCGCCGCCTCGGCCGCCGCTTCATCGGCCTGGAGCGCGATCCCGATTACGCCGCGATCGCGCGCAAGCGCATCGCCGAGATCGAGCCTCTGGCGGGCGAGGACGTGACGCCCAAACCGAGCAAACGCCAGGAGCCACGCATCGCCTTTGGCGTGCTGATCGAGGCCGGCCTGCTGCAGCCGGGTACGGTGCTCTCCGACCTGAGCGGTCGCCTGCATGCCCGTGTGCGCGCCGACGGATCGCTCTCGGCGTCCAATGCGCTGGGCGATCATCGCGGCTCGATCCACAAGGTCGGCGCGGCGCTGCAGGGGGCGCCGGCCTGCAACGGCTGGACCTTCTGGCATGTCGATGTCGCGGGCGCCCGCCTGCCGATCGACCATCTGCGCCAGCAGGTGCGAGCGGGGCTTTAGAGGCATCTCTATTCAAGCGGTAAGGAACTTTTTCTGGCAAGCACACAGGCCTCACCGTGAGGAGCGGTCCGTAGGACCGCGTCTCGAATCGGGCGAAGTAACCTTCGCCCTGTGGTGGGCAACGACATGACTGGCTCCCATCCTTCGAGACGCGCCGAAGACGGCGCTCCTCAGGATGAGGTGTTCGATGTTTGCCAGTTCCGTTGAGTCGGACGGTCTTTAACCGCGAAGCAGCAGATCGCTCGCCTTTTCGGCGACCGCGGTCACGGCGGCGTTGATCATCGCGGCCGGAAGGCCCGGCAGGACCGAAGCGTCGATGACGCGCAACCCGGCAATGCCTTTGACGTACAAGGCCTCGTCGACGACGGTGCCGATCCGGCAGGTACCGATGGGATGGTGGAACGAGTCCGTCGCCCGGCGAATGAAGCCGTGCCGGTCGGTGGCATTGGCCCAGCCCGGGCCCGGATAAATCTCCTGCGCCCGCCAGTCGTCGAAGGCAGCGGCGGCACCGATGTCGCGCGCGATGTCGATGCCCCTCGCCAGAACCTCGAGGTCGTCGGGCGCCGACAGGTAGTTGGGATCGATGAGGGCGGGCGCGAGCGGGTTGCTGGAGGCGAGTTTCACGCTGCCCCGGCTGCGTGGCCGCAGGTGGCAGGGCACCAGCACATAGGCCGGAGACGCCAGCGGTCCGACCGTCGGCCGGACGAAGGGCAACGACAGACACATGATGAGAAGGTCGGGACTCTCCTCGGCATTCGCCTGCGGCACGTAAAGCAGGGCATCGGCATGATTGTAGCGGGAGCCCGGAACGTCGCGGCGCGCCTGGTAGGCCACGCCGGCCAGCAGCAGATGATCTTCGAGATGGCGGCCGACGTCGGGCAGGTCCGCGGCGACGCCGATGTCGAGCGCCCGAAGCTCGTCGGCAGGCCCGATGCCCGACAGCATCAGCAGGCGCGGCGAATCGATCGCCCCGGCACAGAGCAGGACTTCTATCTCGGGCCGCACGACCCGCCCGGGCAGCCGGACGCCCAGGCACCGGCCACGTTCGATCTCCAGACCGAGGACTTCCGTCCCGATGAGCAAATCGACGAGCAAATCGACCTGCCCGTCTTCAAGACCGGCCAGGTAGGCCGACGCGGCATCGTCTCGGCTGTGTCCCTTGATGCTGAGCTGGTTCCAGCCGACGCCTGTCGTGTTTTCTCCGCCCAGGTCGGCCGTCATCGAGAATCCCGATTGCTGCGCGGCGGCTATGAAAGCCTCGGCAACCGGGGTGCGATCCGTGACGTCCGCCAGCGACAGGACATGCAGGGGCCCGCTGCCGCCACGCCAGGCATTGGCGCCGCCGGAAAAGGTTTCGGCGCGCTTGAAATAGGGCAGGAGGTCGGCGTGGCGCCATCCCGGCGGCCACCGATCGTAGGCGGCCGGATGTCCGCGCTGGTAGGCGAGAGCATTGATGACGCTCGAACCGCCCACCGCCTTTCCGCGCGGACAGGTAATCGAGCGGCCCCCCAGGCCCGGCTGAGGCGTCGTCGAATATCGCCAATCCAGCTCGCTGCCCTGAAGCTTGGGCCATTCCGGCGGGTTCGCGACGGCCGCCAGATCTGCCGGCCCTCCAGCTTCGATGACAAGCACCCGCCGCCCGGCGCGACCGAGCCGGTGCGCCAGCACGCAGCCCGCCGATCCCGCGCCGACGATGACGTAATCATACGTCGCGAGGAGTTGCTCGGGCGACACGAGGGTGCGAACGCCGGAGGCCGCCCGAGTGGTCTGGCCGAGACCCGACAATACAAGCCCACCTGCCACAGCAGTCCCGAGCGCCTTGCGTCGCTTGAATTCGCCCGTTCCGCGGTCGTCGCCGAATGATCGCATCCTGCTCATGCTTCCCCGATGGACTCATTGTAGGCGTGGAGACGGAGGATGCCACGCGGCGGCGGACCCGAACCCGGGCCCGTCTTCACTCCCGATCCGCGAAGCCAGGCGCGCTCGTTGGGACTCCCGCCACCGACGCCGCACAGTTGCGAATTATTCGCAACTATGATGAGTAGGCTGCTACAAAGATGCAGGCGGAGCGACCCGGCCATCAGGTCGAAGTCCGGAGACGGAGGGCGAGGCGATGAAAATTCAGTCCCTGGGTCATGTTGTCATCAAGGTACGCGACCGGGCCAGAGCGGAGGCCTTTTATGCCGGTGTGCTGGGTCTGCCGGTAGCCACCCGCTCCGACAGTCTGAAGATGACGTTCTTCGCCTTGGGCGGCACCCATCACGATTTCGCGGTGCTCGAAGTTGGCAAGGATGCACCTGATGCGGATCGCAACGGCGTCGGCCTTTCGCATGTCGCGTTCAAGATCGGCGACGCGCTCGAGGCCCTGAAGCAGGCCAAGGCCGAACTCGATCGCGCCGGCATCGCCTGTGGCGCCGCCGATCATGGCGTCAGCAAGTCGCTCTACATGGCCGATCCCGACGGCAACCGGGTCGAGCTGTATGTCGACCAGTCCGACGCCTGGAAGCGCGATCCGGCCGCGGTGGCGCAGTACAAGCCGCTCGTCCTATAACCTTGATCCCAGACGTTACCGTCGTGGCTGGGGCGGGCCTTCAGGCATCATTCGCCTAAGGCGGCGAATGTCTGTATAGGGTCCGCCATGACAAACAGCACAAACGGCAAGCACATGGTCTGGGTGGAGAAGCCCAAGGGTGGCCGACGTATCGGCATCGCCTATTCGACCCTCAAGGAAGCCCAGCTTCAGGCGATCTCGCTCGAGCGGGACGGCTACTCGGTGATCGAGATCCTTCCCACGAGTCTGCCGAAGCCCAATCTGATCTAGATGGCGGATTCTGCAATTTGCAGAATCCGCAGGTTTCGGCTAGGATTTTTCCTAAGATGGGCGGCGTCCGACGCCGTCCCAAAGACGCCCGGGGCTCTGCTTCCGGGCGTTTTTTATGGTCCACGAAATGGTCCACGCTCGAGGGAAGTTATCAGACACTCATGACGGCGCCGGGCCGGGCTTGGTGGCGCAGTTAATCAGGGGGCGATTGAGCAGCCGGATCAAGGGCTTGACCCGGGTTCGTGGCACAGGCGGCTGGACAACGCGTGGCACAACGAGGTGTGCCAGAATATGACCCTTTTTGACTCAGGAAAGGGTGGCCTTGGCGATGACTTTGCGCATCACGGTGGGCAGGGCGCGCTCGGTGAGGCGGTCGAGGGTGCACCACACCGTCCCCGGTGCCAGTTGGGCCAGCCGGCCGGTGGTGGCGGTCGCCCGGGCCACGGCGAGTTCGAGGTGGAAGTGCGTAAAAGTGTGGCGCACCAGCCCGTCGAGGAGCGTCCAGCGGGCCGGCACTGGTGCCAAGTCGAGTGCATCGGCGGCGGTGAACTTGCCCTCGCGCCAGGGGCTCGACGGCACCTCGTCCATGCCGCCCAGCAGGCCCCTGGGCGGTCGCTTGCGCAGCAGGATGGCGCCGTCCTTGCGCGCCAGCACGAAGGCGAGGCCGCGGCGGGTCGGCTTCGCGGCCTTGGGCCGGCGACGCGGCAGGCTCTCGGCGATGCCGCGCTTGCGGCCGCGGCAGCGGTTGACCAGTGGGCAGATCACGCACCGCGGGCTGCGCGGTGTGCACACGGTGGCGCCGAGATCCATCATCGCCTGGGCGTAGTCGCCGGCACGCCGGGCCGGCACCAACTCGGCGGCGCGCAGGTGAAGCTCGATCTTGGCATCGGGCAGCGGCGTTTCGATCGCCTGCAGGCGGGCGATCACGCGCTCGACGTTACCGTCGACCGCCGAGGCCTTGTGGTCGAAGGCGATGGCCCGGATGGCGGCGGCGGTGTAGGGCCCGATGCCGGGCAGGGCGCGCAAGCCCACCTCGTCCTCGGGAAAGCGTCCGCCGTGCCGGTCGGCCACGGCTTGGGCACAGGCATGGAGATTGCGGGCGCGGGCGTAGTAGCCGAGGCCCGCCCAGGCCGAGAGCACATCGTCGAGCGGGGCGGTGGCCAGCGCCTCGACGGTGGGCCAGCGTTCGACGAAACGTCGGTAATAGTCGCCGACCGTGGCCACCGTCGTCTGCTGCAGCATGATCTCCGACAGCCAGACGCGATAGGGTTCGGTGCGCGCTCCGGCAGGTGCGCGCCACGGCAGGGCGCGACGATGCCTGTCGTACCAGGCGAGCAGGCGGCCGGCGTGATCGGGGGCGTGGGTCATGGTCATGTAAGGGCCCCTCACGTACCATTGGGCCTGCCATCAGGCACAGGGTTTGAAAGGGTCCATGCGGGAAAACGGCTTCCGTGCCATCGGCGGTCTTGCCCAGCGGCTCACGTCCGGCATCGTCCAGGGGCGCGCCAAGGCGGGCAAAGGAGCGGGCAAGGGCGCGTCGATCGCGCGTCTGCGCGCCGAGTGGTCGGCCATCGTCGGCCCCGAGCTTGCCCGCACGACCCACCCCGACGCCCTGCTGGCCAGCCGGGGTGCGCGTAGCGTCCAGGCCGGCGGCCATGGCGCCGGACAGGCGCTTCGGCTGCGCGTCTCGGGTGCTGCCGCTCTGGAAATCCAGCACAGGAGCGGCCAACTCGTGGAACGCGTGAACGCCTATTTCGGACACCGGATGATCGACGACATTCGCCTGGTGCAGGGCGCCATCGTCCGCCCGCCGCCCGGCCCGCCGCCGATTGCCAAGCCGGATCCTCGGGTAGTGGCCGAGGTCGCGACCCGTGCTGCCGCGGTGAAGGATCCTGAACTCAGGGCGGCCCTGGCGCGGCTGGGGGCTCGCGTATCGCTGAAGCGGCGCGGCGTTCTCGTGGCGGCGCTGGGCGCGCTGTTCGTCGCCGACGACGTCCGGGCCCAGGATCCGTCACGCAGCAAGCTGCTCACCGCGCTTCCCGGCGATCACATCCTGGGCAAGGTCGACGCCCCCAACACCTTGATCGACTACGCCTCGTTCACCTGTCCGCACTGCGCCAATTTCTACATCGCCGTCCTGCCGACACTGCGAAAGGAATGGATCGACACCGGCCGCCTGCGCCTGATCCACCGTCACTTTCCTTCGGATCAGGTGGCCACCCGCGCCGCACTTCTGTCCGAATGTGTCCCCCCGGATAGGTTCTATGCCACGACCGAGGCGCTGTTTCGCGGCCAGGTCGAATGGCTGACCGCGGGCGATCCGGAAGTTGAGATGGTCAAGGTCCTGGCGCCCCAGGGCGTGACGCCGGCGTCGGCCCAGACCTGCTTCGCCGACGACCGCGCTTTGGACAAAGTCGTGGCCGATGTGCAGTCCGGCCAGGCGCTCCGCGTCACTTTCACGCCCACCTTGTTCATCAACGAGGAATTTTACGGGAATCCGGGGGGGATCGACGCGATCGCCGCAATTTTACGCCAGGTGGGACGGTAATCGTTTGACTCCCCACAGGTGAAATTCCCAAGATGTAGTGGAGAGGAAGACGGAATGAGGAATATCTTGATCGTCGCCGGCGGGACCGTGGCGGTGGCCGCGATTGTGGCTGGCGTCTATTTCGGCACCCGCCCGCCCGCGGCAGGCCCGGCGCCGGTAGCCGTGGCGGCAACGCCGGACAAGGCTGCCCTCTTGGCCGTCCTGCCGACGGATCACGTCCTGGGCGATCCCAAGGCGCCGGTCACGATCGTCGAATATGCCTCGCTCACCTGTTCGCACTGCGCGCACTTCCACATCCAGATCCTGCCCGAGATCAAGAAGAAGTGGATCGACACCGGCAAGGTGAAGCTCGTCTACCGCGATTTTCCGCTCGACCAGGTGGCGGTCAAGGCGGCCCAGATCGCGGAGTGCGCCGGCAACGACCGGTTCTTTCCCGTCCTCGACATCATTTTCCGCGGCCAGCCGACCTGGGCCACGGCGGCCGATCCGATCGCCGAACTGGGCAAGCCGCTGCGCATCGCCGGGCTCGGTGAAAACGAAATCAAGGCCTGCCTCGCCAACGACGCCATGCTCAACGCCGTACTGTCCGACTATCGCAGCGGCGAGACGCTCGGCGTCAGTGCGACGCCCACCCTGTTCATCGGCGGTCAGCTCTATCGCGGGTCGCGTTCGGTCGAGGACCTCGACGGCGCAATCAGCAAACTCGTCAAGTAAGCAAACAGCAAGCGTGGTGTAGATGGTCCAGTTCGACAAGCTCCGGCTCTCCGGCTTCAAGTCCTTCGTCGATCCGACGGAGCTCGCCATCGAGTCCGGCATGACCGGCATCGTCGGCCCCAACGGCTGCGGCAAGTCGAACCTCGTCGAGGCGCTGAAGTGGGTGATGGGGGAGACGTCGGCCAAGCAGATGCGCGGCAGCGAAATGGAGGATGTCATCTTTGCCGGTGCCGGTACGCGCCCGGCGCGCAACATCGCCGAGGTGATGCTGACGCTCGACAACAAGACCCGAACCGCGCCGGCAATGGTGAACGACACCGACCAGCTCGACGTCATGCGCCGCATCGAACGCGGCCATGGCTCGGCCTATTCGGTCAACGGTCGCGAGATCCGTGCCCGCGACGTCCAGACGCTCTTTGCCGATGCCGCGACCGGATCGCGTTCGACCGCTATGGTGAGTCAGGGCCGTATCGGCACGATCATCAATGCCAAGCCGGCTGATCGCCGTTCCATCATTGACGAGGCCGCCGGCATCACCGGCCTCTATGCCCGCCGCCACGAGGCCGAACTGCGTCTGCGGGCCGCCGAACAGAATTTGGCGCGCGTGCAGGACGTGCTGGTGGCCCTGGAGGAGCAGCACAAGGGACTGAAGCGCCAGGCTCGCCAGGCCAGCCGTTACCGCAATCTTTCCGACCATATCCGCCGTGCCGAAGCCGCCGTGCTGGCGCTGAAGCTCGCGACGGCGGAGCGCGAACTTGCAGAGTCGGGCGAGCGCCTGCGCGAGGCCGAGGCCCAGGTGACCGATCTGACGCGCCTGGTCGGGCTTTCAACGACGGCCCAGGCCGAAGCCGCGACCGCACTGCCGCCGCTGCGCAACGACGAGGCCGCCGCGGCCGCGGCGCTCCAGCGCCTGCGCGTGGCGCACGATGCGCTGACCGCCGAAGCCGAACGGGTCGCCCAGGCCCAGCAGGACGCGGAGACCCGCCTGCGGCAGGCTGATGCGGACCTTGCCCGCGAGCGCGGCCGCAAGGGCGACGCCGAAGCCGCGACCGCCGATCTCGGCAGCCAGCGCAGCCGGCTCGAGCAGGAGCAGGTGGGCGAAGAGGATCGTGCCGCCGCTGCCCAGCAGGCGCGCGATGTCGCCCAGGCCGACACTGTCGCGGCCGAGACCGAACACGACCGCCTGACCCGGCAGATTGCCGACGACGAGGCGCTGCGCCAGAGCGTCGGCCGCGAGATCGCCGAACTGCAGGAGCGCCTGCGCCGGCTCGTGGTCCGGCGTGACGAGGTGGTCGTCCAGCAGAACCAGATCGAAACCGAGCTGGCGGGCCTGCCGGCACTGCCGGAGGTCGAGGCCGCCCTCGAGGCCGCCCGCGCGTCCCTCGACGGCGCGCGCCGCCACGGCCAGGAGACGATCGAGGCTGCGCGCGAGGCCGCGCGCTACGAGTCCGACGCGGCGCGTCTGGCGGTGGCCAAGGCCGAGGCCGAGCGCATCGACATGGAGCGCGCCCGCGCCGCCGAGCGCCAGGCCGCCGAGGCGAGCCATGCCGCAGCGGTTGAAATCGTGCAGAAGACCAATGCGCGACTGACCAAGCTGCGTGCCGAGGAGGCCGGCGTCGCCGCGGCGCTGAAGTCGGCGGCCGGTTCGTTGTGGCCGCCGTTGCTCGATGCATTGACCGTCGAGCCGGGCTTCGAGAAGGCCTTGGGCGCGGCGTTCGGTGACGACCTTGAAGCCTCGTCCGACCGGGGCGCGCCGGCCCACTGGCTGCAGCTCGCGCCGTTCGTCGTGGCGCCCGCGTTGCCGTCTGGGGCCACCCCGCTTGGTGCTCATGTCGAGGCCCTGCCCGAACTGGCGCGCCGCATCGCCTTCATCGGCATCGTTGCCGACGACGCCACGGGCGAGGCGTTGCAGGCCGCGCTCGAACCAGGCCAGCAACTTGTCACGCGCGAGGGCGCGGTGTGGCGCTGGGACGGCTACACGATGCGGGCAGGCGCGCCGTCAACCGCCGCCGTGCGGCTCAGCCAGCGCAACCGTCTCGCTGAAATCCGTCTGCAGATCGATGCGGTCGCGGTCGAACAGACCGCCGAGCAGGCTCGGGTCGACGCTGAAGCCGGTTGGCTGACGGCCGCCCGCAACGCCGAACGGGCTTGTGTCGAACAGGCCCGCCAGCACGAACGCGGCGTGGCCGCGACCGCGCGGCGCAAGACCGAAGACGCCGGCGAGGCGACCCGGGCGGCCGAGCGGGCCGCCCAGACCGCCATAGCTGGCGCCGAGCGTGCCGCGACCGCCGCGCGAGACCGTCATAGCGAGGTGGCGCGCCGCACCGACCAGCTTCGTACACGGCTTGCCGGCATTGAACGGACGCGGGTCGAGATCGCGGGCGACATCGCCGACGCCGAGATGCGCCGGACCTTCCGCGAGGCCCGACTGTCGGCGATCTCCGACACCCAGGCCGACCGGGTTGCCGCCGGCACCCTGCGCGTTTCCATCGCCGAACTGCGCGCCGCGCTGGTCGATGCCGAGGGAACCTGCGACCGACTTGCCCGTGAAGCAGCGATGCGGGTCGAGCGCCTCGGCCAGATCGCCCAGGATCACGCCGGCTGGAGCACGCGTCTCAGCGATGCCGACGGACAGATCGTCGAGCTCGATGCCCGTCGCGAGCAGATCGCGGCGGCAATCGCCGAACTGGAAGCCAAGCCCGCCGAGATCGAGGCCAACCGGCTGACCCTTGGTGAGGAGATCGCCAAGGCCGAGGTCAACCGTCAGCAAGCGGCCGACCGGCTGGCCGTGGGTGAAACCCGGCTCGGCGAGGCCGACAAGGCGTTGCGCCAGGCCGAAGGTGAACTGGCGGGTGCCCGCGAAAGCCGGGTGCGGCGCGAGGGTCAGGTCGAGCAGGCGACCAAGGACCGCGAGGCCATTGTCGAGCGCATCGCCGAACGGTTGCGGTGCGAGCCCGACGGCGTGCTGGCGCTGGCCGAAGTCCAGTCGCTCGACGAGCTGCCGGAGATCGACAAGGCCGAACACCGGCTCGAGCGCCTGGTCCACGAGCGCGAGACCATGGGCGCGGTCAATCTGCGGGCCGAGGAGGAAGCCGACGAACTGGAACAGCAGATCACCGGCATGACTTCCGAGCGCGACGACCTGGTCGCCGCCATCGGCCGGTTGCGTCAAGGCATCCAGAGCCTCAACCGCGAAGGCCGCGAGCGTTTCGTCGTCGCCTTCGAGCAGGTGAGCGGCCACTTCCAGCAGCTGTTCACCAAGCTGTTCGGCGGCGGCAAGGCTGAACTCAGGCTGACCGAGTCGGAGGATCCGCTCGAGGCTGGCCTGGAGATCCACGCCAGCCCGCCGGGCAAGAAGCTACAGGTGATGTCGCTGCTGTCGGGCGGCGAGCAGGCCCTGACGGCGCTGTCCTTGTTGTTCGCGGTATTCATGACCAACCCGGCGCCGATCTGCGTGCTGGACGAGGTGGACGCGCCGCTCGACGATCTCAACGTGGAGCGCTTCTGTGCCCTGGTGCAGGACATCGCCGGTCGCACCGACACGCGATTCCTGATCATCACCCACCATCGTGTCACCATGGCGCGCATGGACCGGCTCTACGGCGTCACGATGTCGGAGCAGGGTGTTTCGCAGCTTGTCTCGGTCAACCTTAAGGAAGCCGACCGGATGGTCGCCTGAGGTTAATAAGCAACAAGACTATCTTCCTCTCTCATCGACTGGGCGCCGGCTGGGTCGAGCCGGCGCCCTTCTCTTTGGCCAAGCCGGGATGTAGGGTCCCGTCATGCCCGATGCCCTTGCTCCTCACGTCACGGACGTGATCGAACTGACGCGCGCACTGGTGCGCTGCGAGAGTGTGACGCCGCGCGAGGCTGGAGCGCTGGACCTGCTCGAACGCACGCTGACGCCCCTCGGCTTCCGGTGCGAGCGGATGGATTTCACTCAGGCTGGCACCGATGACGTTGCCAACCTTTATGCCCGCATCGGCCACGGCGGCCGGCATTTCTGCTTCGCGGGCCATTCCGACGTCGTGCCGGTGGGCGATCTTTCGTCATGGACCATCGGTCCGTTCTCGGCCGAGCTGTCGGACGGCTATCTGTTCGGCCGTGGCGCTGCCGACATGAAGGGTGCGATCGCCGCCTTTACCGAAGCCGCGGCGCGGTTCCTGGCCCGGCGTGGCCGTGACTTCGGCGGCTCGATCAGCCTCCTGATCACCGGCGACGAAGAGGGGCCCGCAGTCAACGGCACGGTCAAGATGCTGAAGCGCCTCGCCGAGCGCGGCGAGACGATCGATGCCTGCGTGGTCGGCGAACCGACCAGTTCCAGGCGCTTTGGCGACATGATGAAGATCGGTCGGCGCGGCAGCATGACCGTCGACATGGTGGTGCGCGGCGTGCAGGGCCACGTCGCCTATCCCGAGCGGTTGGACAACGCCATTCACCGGCTGTCGGCGCTGATCGAGGCGTTAGTGCGCGAGCCGCTCGACAAGGGCAGCACGCACTTCCAGCCGAGTTCGCTGCAGTTCACCACCGTCGATGTCGGCAACAAGGCGACGAATATCGCGCCGGGCGTGGCCAAGGCGCGCTTCAACACGCGCTTCAACGATCTTTGGACCTCGAAGACCCTGCTCGCGCATCTGGCGGAGCGGCTGGAGCGCACCAATGCCGCGTTGGGAGGCAACGGCCTGTTCGAACTCACCGCCGAAGTCTCGGGAGAGTCGTTCTACACGCCGCCCGGCCCGTTGAGTGACCTGGTGGCCGGTGCCGTTCGCGACGTTGCCGGCGTCGAGGCCGAACTCTCGACGACGGGCGGCACTTCCGACGCGCGCTTCATTCGCGCCTATTGCCCGGTGCTGGAGTTCGGGCTGGTTGGCGAAAGCATGCACAAGGTCGACGAAAAGAGCGCGGTCGCCGACCTCCGGACCCTCGCCGGCGTCTACGAGACGGTACTCGACCGTTTCTTCCCGGCCTGAAGGCCGGCCATGCTCAGCGCCGGCGAAATCGCCCGAGGCGTACAGGGTGCACTGGGGTTCCTGCGGCGTGATCCGAGGGCACTGTTCCAGTTCGACAATACGGCGGAAGCCTGCCTGCGTTCGTTCCGGGTCATGGTGCTGGTGGCGCCGCTCCAGGCGATCCTGCTGATGGTCCGATACTCCGATGTGTCGGTGGCCGCCGATGGCATGGAAATTTTCGTCGCGGAGACGCTGAGCTACGTCGTCGAATGGCTGCTGTTCCCGGTGGTTTTTTACGAGATTGCCCGCCGCCGGGGCTGGATCGACCGTTACCCGCGCTACATCGGGGCGCTGAACTGGATCAGCCTGCCGGGCATGCTCCTCGCCGTGGTCTTCGTGCCGCTCGCGCATCTGGCGCCGCCGGCGATCGGCAGTCTGGTCACGATCGGCCTGCAGGGTTTGTTCTTCTACTGGTTCCTGATGGTGACGCGGCAGATTCTCGAGACCGATTGGCTGATTTCGGCAATGTTGCTGATCGTGAGCTGGGTTCCGCTTACCTTCGTCTCATTCCTCGTCGCTCGCTATCTCGGCATCACCGCCATGGTCGGCGCCTAGATCGTAGCGGACGTCCATCAGGCACAATCCCTCCGGCGGAGCCGTCGGACCGCCGCGCGTGCGGTCGCGGGCCGCCAGGGCTTCCTCGACGTCGCGCTTCGACCATTGACCGCGGCCGACCAGTCGCAGCGTGCCGACCAGGACGCGGACCTGGTTGTGCAGGAACGAACGCGCGCCAACGTCGATCTGGATTTCCGCGCCATCGCGCCGCACGCGGAACAGGTCGAGCGTCCTGATCGACGAAGGCGCCTGGCAGGCGGTCGACCGGAAACTGTTGAAGTCGTGATGACCCTGCAGCACGCCTGCCGCCTCGGCCATCGCCTGCAGATCGAGCCGCGCCGGCACATGCCAGACGTGACCGCGATCGAGGGTGGGCGGCGCCCGGCGATTGAGGATGCGGTAGCGGTAACGCCGCCAGGTCGCGGAGAAGCGGGCATGGAAATCAGCCGGTACGATCTCGACCGCGGGCAGGGCGATCGGGTTGGGCTTGAGATGAAAATTGAGCGCCGCCTGCACCTTGTCGGCAGGCATTTCGCTGGTGAGATCGAAATGCGCGACCTGACCCAGCGCATGGACGCCCGAGTCGGTGCGGCCCGCGCCCTGCACGCCCACGCGCTCGCCGCTCATGGCGAATATCGCGTCCTCGAGCGTGGCCTGGATCGTCGGACCGTTGGGCTGGCGTTGCCAGCCGACGAACGGGCCACCGTCGTACTCGACCGTGAGCTTGTAGCGCGGCACGGCGTCAGGCGGGTCGGGTTGGCGGCAGAGAGGCGACGTTGGGCAGCGGCAGCACCGCGCCGGCAGCCAGCGCGAAGCCGCGCAGGAAAGCATCGGCCGGCTGCGCCGACTTGCCTGGCCGCTGCAACTTCAGAAGCTTCAGTCCGCCGATGCCGCAGGCGACCACTGGAAAGCCGTCAGGGGCAACGCTTGTTGTGCCCGGCGTGCCGCCCGCCAGCGTCAGCCCCGCCGCCAGCACCTTGATACGTTCTCCGTTCGCCTCGAAGCTGGTGCCCGGCCAGGGATGGAAAGCGCGGACCTTGCGTTCGAGTTCGGCCGCCGGCCGCCGCCAATCGAGCGTGCCTTCCTGCTTGCCGAGCTTGTGGGCATAGGTGACGCCGCTCTCCGGCTGCGGCACCGCCTCGATGGTCTTGCGCATCAACCCATCGAGCGTCGACACGATGAGGCGGGCGCCGAGTTCGGCCAGGCGATCGTGCACTGTTTCGGCGGTGTCGGCCGACGAGATCGGGATGTGCTCGGCCAGCAGCATTGGGCCGGTGTCGAGGCCTTCGTCCATGCGCATCGTTGTGACGCCGGTCTCCGCATCGCCGGCCAGGATGGCGCGATGGATCGGTGCTGCGCCACGCCAGCGCGGCAGCAGCGAGCCGTGGATGTTGATGCACCCCAGCACCGGTGCATCGAGGAAGGCCTTGGGCAGAATATGGCCGTAGGACACGACTACCGCTGCATCGAGATCGAATTTCCGAAAAGTCTCCGCTTCGTCCTCACTCTTGAGAGTCTTGGGCGTAAGGACGGCGAGATCGAGCGACAAGGCGAGATCGTGCACCGGCGTGCGGCGCTCCTGCTGGCCGCGGCCGGCGGGCTTGGGCGCGCGGGTATAGACGGCCACTACATCATGGCCGGCCTCCACCAGCGCCTGGAGTGCCGGTACGGCGAATGCGGACGTGCCGAGAAACGCGAGCTTCATCGACGCACCTTATAGGCAGCCGCACGGCAGTGAGCTAGTTATGGCGGCAGAATGGACTCAAGTTCACCCTCGACCAGCGCCCCTCAAAGCATGAACAAGGGACCACTCGCCAACCTTGCCGCCCGCCGCGCGGCGGGCGAAATCCACGCCGATCCGGTGCAGGAGCGTATCGTTCAGCGGCTTCAGGCTGTGCACGACCAGCTCGTGGCGATGGCTGCCCATCCGGCCCGCCCTGGCCTGCTGGCGCGGTTGGGCCTGGGGCACACGGCCAAGCCGCCGTCCGGCCCGCACGGCCTCTATATCTGGGGGCCGGTCGGCCGCGGCAAGTCGATGCTGATGGATCTGTTCTTCGCCGACGCGCCGGTGGCCAAGAAACGCCGTGTGCATTTCCATGAATTCATGCTCGAAGTCCACGAACGCCTGCATCGCCGCCGCGAGAAGCTTGCCGGAGAGGGCGCGCCGCCCGAGGCCGACACCATTCCGCCGATCGCGCGGGAGATTGCGGAAGCGACGCGGCTGCTCTGCTTCGACGAATTCCAGGTGACCAACATCGCAGATGCGATGATCCTTGGCCGCCTGTTCGAGACCCTGTTCGACCAGGGCATCACGGTGATCGCCACCTCCAACCGCGCGCCCGATGACCTCTACAAAGGCGGCCTGCAGCGCGATCGCTTCCTGCCTTTCATCGATCTGGTCAAGCAACGCCTCGAGATCCTCGAACTGGGCGGTGACCACGACTACCGCATGGACCGGCTGCGCAACTTCGACGTCTACCTCACGCCGCTCGGTGCCTGGGCCAACGCCAAGCTCGACGAGGCATTCCGCGCGCTTGCCGCCGGCGCCGACGGCGAGCCACGCGTGCTGCGCGCACAGGGTCGCGATGTCGATGTCCCGCGCGCCGCCCCCGGTGTTGCTATGGCGCACTATCTCGACTGGTGCGCCAAGCCGATGGGCGCGGCGGACTTCCTCTGCATCGCCAGCAATTTCCACACGGTCATTATGGCCGAGATCCCCCGGATGGGGCCCGACAGCCAGGACAAGGCGGCGCGGTTCGTCACCATGATCGATGAATTCTACGAGAAGAAGGTGAAGTTCATCTGTTCGGCCGCCACGGCGCCGGCGGGGCTTTACGTCGACGGCGATGGCGCCTTCGAGTTTCAACGCACGGTGTCGCGGCTGATGGAGATGCAGAGTCCGGAATATCAGACTCTGGAGCACATGGTCTGAGGCTCTCCGCATTGTGATTGTGGGGCGGACTGGCGTCGGCCTAGGCTTCCTCCACAAGTGCATTCCCGGGAGGAAGATAGATGGACGGTGATCGCGTGAATTCGTTGAACGATGTGGCGATGTCGCGGCGTGGCGCGATGGTGGTGGGCGGCGCGGCGCTGGGTTCGACCTTCGCGCTGTCGGTCCAGCCGGTGCAGGCGCAGACCATGATCACAACGCCTGCCGACGGGCTTACGGCCGGAGCGGTGAAGGTCAAGACCAAGGACGGCAAGGAGATGGACGCCTATCGCGCCATGCCGGCGTCCGGAACGGGTTTCGGTACGATTCTCGTCGTGCAGGAGATATTCGGTGTGCACGCGCACATTGCCGACATGTGCCGACGCTTCGCCAAAGCCGGCTACTGTGCCATCGCTCCCGAGGTCTATTTCCGCCAGGGCGATGCCAAGAGCTACACGGACATCCCCAAACTGCTCAGCGAACTCGTATCCAAGGTGCCTGATGAGCAGGTCATCGCCGACCTCGACTCTTCGGTGGCCTTCGTCAAGGGCGAGGGCAAGGCCGATACCACCAAGCTGGGCATCATGGGCTTCTGCTGGGGGGGCCGCATCGTCTGGTTGTACGATGCCCACAACCCGGCAGTGAAAGCCGGCGTGGCCTGGTACGGTCGGGTCGAGGGTGCTGCGACGGCGCTCACGCCCAAGCATCCGATCGATCTCGTCAAGAGCCTGCACGGGCCGGTGCTCGGTCTCTACGGCGGTGCCGACACCGGCATCCCGAACGAGTCGGTCGACAAGATGCGCGCAGCGCTGAAGGCCGCCGGTACGCCTGCCGCGATGAAGTCGGAAATCATCACCTATCCCGATACGCCGCACGCCTTCAACGCGGACTATCGTCCAAGCTATCGCAAGGGACCGGCCGAGGACGGCTGGAAGCGTGCGCTTGCCTGGTTCAAGGCCAACGGTGTCGGCTGATCGACGAATGGTCGAAACCATCGGTCTGAAAACGCGGTCGGGCCTGACTTTTACCGCCGATGTCGCGGGCCCGACCGATGGATCGCTCGTGCTGTTGCTGCACGGGTTCCCCGAATCGAGGCATAGCTGGCGTGAGGCGTTGCCGGCGTTGGCCTCACACGGATATCGGGCCGTCGCGCCGGACCAGCGCGGCTATTCCGCCGGGGCGCGGCCCGACCCCGCCGACCTGTCCAATTACACCTTCGACAAACTGGTCAACGATGCGGTCGAGATCGTCGCGGCCGCTGGCTTCGATGGCAAGCGGTTCCACCTCGTCGGTCACGACTGGGGTGGGCAGGTGTCGTGGGGTGTCGCGGATAAGTATCCCAAACGGCTCGCCTCGCTCGCCATTCTGTCGCGGCCACATCCGAAGTCGTTTCGCCGCGCACTTTTGAAAGAGGATGGCGATCAGAAGCATCGTTCGCGGCATCACCGCGCCTTCCTCGAGCCTGAGACAGGCAAGCTGCTGCTGGCCGACAATGCCAAGCGCCTGCGCGACGGCCTGTTCGGGCAGGGTGTGCCCGCGGCCGCCCTTGAGGAGCATCTCGGCGTGCTGGGCAATCCCGAGGCGCTGGAGGCGGCACTCGCGTGGTATCGATCCAACAAGGGCCTGGCCGCCGACATCGGTACGATCCAGGTCCCGACGCTCTATATCTGGGGTGATGCCGACGCGACGGTTGGACCTGATGCCGCGCATGACACCGGCGATTTCGTCGGTGCTGTCTATGCCATGGAAGTGTTGCCCGGCATTGGCCATTTCATCATGGACCAGGCGCCGGCCCGCGCTACGGAACTGTTGCTGGCCCATCTCGAGAGGCACCCGGTCTGAAATCCGGCCCGCCTTGCCGGTCCGGAAGAATCGCGCTACCACGCGCCGCGTTCACGAACGGGGGTTTTTCACATGGCTCGCAAGAAAATCGCGCTGATCGGCGCTGGACAGATTGGCGGCACTCTGGCGCTGCTCGCCGGCCAGAAGGAATTGGGCGATGTCGTCCTGTTCGACGTCCCGGCGGCCGAGGGTGTTGCCAAGGGCAAGGCGCTCGATATTGCCCAGCTCAGCCCGGTCGAAGGCTTCGATGCGCGCTACAGCGGTACGTCGGACTACAAGGACATCGAGGGCGCCGACGTCGTGATCGTCACCGCCGGCGTGCCGCGCAAGCCGGGCATGACGCGTGACGATCTGGTCGGCATCAATGCCAAGGTCATCGACGCGGTCGGCAAGGGCATCAAGCAGCATGCGCCCAACGCTTTCGTCATCGTCATCACCAATCCGCTCGATGCCATGGTCGGGCTGATGCAGGAAGTCACCGGCTTTCCGCCGGCGCGCGTCGTCGGCATGGCCGGCGTTCTCGACAGCGCACGTTTCCGCCTGTTCCTTGCCGAGGAATTCAACGTCTCGGTCGAAGATGTCACCGCTTTCGTCCTGGGCGGCCACGGCGACACCATGGTGCCGCTGCTGCGCTATTCGACGGTCGGCGGCATTTCCCTGCACGATCTGGTCGATATGGGCTGGACCACCCGGGAGCGCCTCGAGCAGATCGTCCAGCGCACCCGAGACGGCGGTGCCGAGATCGTTGCGCACCTCAAGACCGGCTCGGCGTTCTACGCCCCGGCCGCCTCCGCCATCGCCATGGCCGAGTCCTACCTCAAGGACAAGAAGCGCATGATTCCCTGCGCCGCCATGCTGAACGGCGAATATGGGGTCAAGGGTCTCTACATCGGCGTCCCGGTCGTGATCGGCGCGGCCGGTGTCGAGCGCATCGTCGAGGTCGAGTTCAATGCCGAGGAAAAGGCGATGTTCGACAAGTCGGTCGCGGCCGTGAAGTCGCTGATCGATGCCACCAACAAGATCGTTGGCCGCGCCTGATCCGGGAGCGGCCCTAGACTTTGGTCGAATGACCCGAAGCAGTCATCAGTCCGTCGTTGCCAATGGGCTGTGGCATCCATAACATGCCACACTTACCGGTCAGTTGCGTTTCACAACTAATGGATTGTGCACGCTTCTTGCACCTCAGACCCCAGCAATTAGGACTTCATGAACATCCACGAATATCAGGCCAAGGTCCTGCTGGCCAAATTTGCCGTCCCCCTGCTTAAGGGCGGTGTTGCCTATACCAAGGACGAGGCCATGGACGTCGCCCGCAAGCTGGGCGGTCCGGTCACTGTCGTGAAGTCGCAAATCCATGCCGGTGGGCGTGGCAAGGGCCGCTTCAAGAACGACCCCGACGGCAAGGGCGGGGTGCGTATCGCCAAAACCGTCGAAGAGGTCGGTGCCAACGCTGCCGCCATGCTTGGGCACGAGTTGGTGACCAAGCAGACCGGACCCGCCGGCAAGATGGTCAAACGCCTCTACATCGAGCAAGGCTGCGACATCAAACGCGAACTCTACGTCTCGCTGCTGGTTGATCGCGCGGTCGGTCGCATCGCCGTGATCGCCTCGACCGAAGGCGGCATGGACATCGAGACCGTGGCGCACGAGACGCCGGAGAAGATCGTCAAGCAGGCGATCGACCCGGCGGCCGGCTACCAGGGCTACCAGGGCCGCAAGATCGCCTTCGCGCTCGGCCTCTCCGGCAAGCAGGTTGGCGCCTTCGCTGCCTTGCTGGGCGGCCTCTATCGCGCCATGACTGAACTCGACTGCTCGCTGATCGAGATCAATCCGCTGGTCGTCACGGCGGCCGGCGACGTGGTTGCGCTCGACGCCAAGATGACCTTCGACGACAACGCGCTCTATCGGCATGCCGAACTCGAGGCCCTGCGCGACCTCGACGAGGAGGATCCGGCCGAGACCGAAGCCGCCAAGTACGCGCTGAACTACGTCAAGCTCGATGGCCAGATCGGGTGCATGGTGAATGGCGCCGGCCTTGCCATGGCGACCATGGATATCATCAAGCTCTATGGTTCGGCGCCTGCCAACTTCCTCGACGTCGGTGGCGGTGCCACCAAGGAACGCGTCACAGCAGCGTTCAAGATCATCCTCAAGGATGCCAATGTCGAAGGCATCCTGGTCAATATCTTCGGTGGCATCATGCGCTGCGACGTGATCGCCGAGGGCGTGGTGGCCGCGGCGCGCGAAGTGAACCTGCATGTGCCGCTGGTTGTGCGGCTGGAAGGCACCAACGTCGATCTCGGCAAGAAGATCCTGAAGGAATCGGGCCTCAAGATTACTTCGGCGGAGAATCTCGGCGACGCCGCCGAGAAGATCGTCACGGCCGTCAAGGAGTCCAACTGATGGCCGTGCTGGTCGACAAGAACACCAAGGTCATCTGCCAGGGCTTCACCGGCTCGCAGGGCACCTTTCATTCCGAGCAGGCGATCGCCTACGGCACCCGTATGGTGGGCGGGGTGACGCCGGGTAAGGGCGGTACGCAGCATCTCGACCTGCCGGTGTTCAACACCGTGGCCGAGGCGGTGGCGCAGACGGGTGCCAATGCGACGGTGATCTACGTGCCGGCGCCTTACGCCGCCGACTCGATCCTGGAAGCGGTCGACGCTGAGATCCCGTTGGTGGTTTGCATCACCGAGGGTATTCCAGTGCTCGACATAGTGAAGGTCAAACGCGCGCTCACGGGCTCGAAATCGCGCCTGATCGGCCCCAACTGCCCCGGCGTCATCACGCCCGGCGAATGCAAGATTGGCATCATGCCGGGCCACATCCACAAGCGGGGCAAGATCGGTATCATCTCGCGATCAGGAACGCTCACCTACGAGGCGGTGGCGCAGACCACGGCGGTGGGCCTCGGCCAGACCACCTGCATCGGGATCGGTGGCGATCCGGTGAACGGCACCAACTTCGTCGAGTGCCTGGAGATGTTTCTTGCCGACCCCGAGACCCAGGGCATCGTCATGATCGGCGAGATCGGCGGCGACGCCGAGGTCAAGGGTGCGGAATTCATCAAGGCCTCGAAGACCAAGAAGCCGGTCGTCGGCTTCATTGCCGGCCGCACCGCCCCGCCGGGCCGGCGCATGGGCCATGCCGGCGCGGTGATTTCCGGTGGCCAGGATACCGCTGAATTCAAGGTCGACTTCATGCGTTCGGTCGGCATCAAGGTGGCGGATTCGCCGGCCGCCTTGGGCGATGAAATGTTGAAGGCGATGAAGGGCTGATCGGCCGCACGCTCCGCCGAGCGACTGCCGGGAGGTCCGCTCAAGGAGGATAGAGTCATGAGAGCGGAACAGACATCGTTCCTGTTCGGCGCCAACGCGCCATTCATCGAAGAGCTTTACGTGCGCTTTCAGGGCGATCCGGATTCCGTGGACCGGGATTGGCGGACCTTCTTCGAAGCGCTGGCCGAGAACAAGGCCGACGTGCTGGCGGAAACCCGGGGCGCGAGCTGGGCGCCCAATGGCGTGCGTGTGATCGGTGCCGCCGATGCGGAGGCGCCGCGGCCGGCCGCAAACAGAAACGTGAAGGGTGCCAATGGCGCCGCCGCCATGCCGTTGGCCGGCAAGAGCGAGGGTGAAATCCGCGCCTCCGCCCAGGACACGGCGCGCGCGCTGATGCTGATCCGCGCCTACCGCATCCGCGGTCATCTCGAGGCCGACCTCGATCCGCTCGGGCTGGTCCGGCAGGCGCCGCACCGCGAACTCGATCCGGCGACCTACGGCTTCGGCGAGAGCGACTGGGATCGCCCGATCCTGCTCTTCGGCGCGTTGGCGCTGGGCGAGGCCGCAACGCTGCGCCAGATCATGGCCCGACTGCGCAAGACCTATTGCGGGCGCATCGGGGTCGAGTTCATGCATATCAGTGATCCCGACCAGAAGGCGTGGATCCAGGAGCGCATCGAGCATATCGAGAACCATACCGAATTCACGGTCGAAGGCCGCAGGGCGATCCTGCAGCGGGTGGTCGAGGCCGAGGGGATGGAGCGCTACCTTGGCGTAAAATTTGTCGGCACCAAGCGCTTTGGACTCGACGGCGGCGAATCGCTGATCCCCGGCATCGAGCAGATCCTCAAGCGCGGCGGCCAGCTCGGCGTGCGCGACGTCGTGATCGGCATGCCGCACCGCGGGCGTCTCAACACCCTCGTGCACGTCTTGCACAAGAGCTACACCGCGCTGTTCTCCGAATTCCAGGGTCGCTCCTCGCAGCCCGAGGAAATGCGTGGCTCGGGTGACGTGAAATACCATTTGGGTGCGTCGGCCGATCGCGAGTTCGACGGCAATGTCATCCATCTTTCTCTGGTGCCCAATCCCTCGCATCTCGAGGCGGTGAACCCGGTGGTGCTGGGCAAGGCGCGGGCCAAGCAGGATCAGCGCGCCGACAAGGACCGTAGCCAGGTGATGGCGATCCTGATGCATGGCGATGCCGCGTTCGCCGGTCAGGGCCTAGTGGCCGAAAGCCTAGACCTCAGCGACCTCGGCGGCTACCGCATCGGCGGCACCATCCACTTCGTGGTCAACAACCAGATCGGCTTCACGACGCTGCCGACCTATTCGCGCTCCGGACCGTATTGCACCGAGGTCGCCAAGATCGTGCAGGCGCCGATCCTGCATGTGAATGGCGACGATCCCGAATCGGTCGTCCACTGCGCGCGTATCGCCACCGAATTCCGCCAGCATTTCAAGCGCGACATCGTCATCGACATGTTTTGCTATCGCCGGCATGGCCACAACGAGGCCGACGAGCCGATGTTCACCCAGCCCCTGATGTACAAGCAGATCGGCGGCCACCAGACGGTGAAGGAGGTCTATGCCGGCCGCCTCGAGGCCGAAGGCGTGGTGGACGCCGCCGACGTGGCGGCGATGGACGGTGCGCTGCGCGAAAAACTCGACAAGGCCCTGGAGGCGTCGGCCAACTACAAGCCCAACAAGGCAGACTGGCTCGAAGGCAAGTGGACGGGTTTCACCGTCGCGCCCGGCGAGGAAGATCGCAAGGGCGTGACCGCCGTCGGGCTCGACGAGCTTGTGGCGGTCGGCCGCGCGCTCTCCGATACGCCGAAGAATTTCGACCTCAACCGCAAGATCACGCGCCAGCTCCACGAGAAACGCAAGACCATCGACAGCGGCCAAGGCATCGACTGGGCGACCGGCGAAGCGCTCGCCTGGGGCACCCTGCTGGCCGAGGGCACGCCGGTGCGGTTGAGCGGCCAGGATTCCGGTCGCGGCACCTTTTCGCAGCGCCACTCGGTACTGGTCGACCAGACCACCGAGGAGAAGTACGTCCCGCTCAACAACGTCGCGCCGGACCAGGCCCGCATCGAGATCATCGACAGCCCGTTGAACGAGGCCGGCGTGCTGGGCTTCGAGTACGGCTACTCGTCGGCCGAGCCCAATGCCCTGGTGCTGTGGGAGGCCCAGTTCGGCGATTTCGCCAACGGCGCGCAGGTCATCATCGACCAGTTCATCTGCTCGGGCGAGAGCAAGTGGCTGCGTATGGACGGCCTGGTGCTGCTGCTGCCGCACGGCTACGAGGGCCAGGGGCCGGAGCACAGCTCGGCCCGGCTCGAGCGCTATCTGCAGCTCTCGGCCGAGGACAACTGGCAGGTGATCAATCCCACCACGCCAGCCAACTACTTCCACGCCCTGCGCCGTCAGATGCGTCGTCCGTTCCGCAAGCCGCTGATCGTCATGACGCCGAAGTCGCTGCTGCGCCACAAGGAGTGCGTGTCGGCGCTGGCCGACTTCGGGCCGGGCTCGTCGTTCCGGCGCATCCTGGCCGAGACCGACCGACTTGCCGAGCCGGCAAAGGTCCGCCGCGTCGTGCTGTGCTCGGGCAAGGTCTATTTCGATCTCGTGGCCGAGCGCCGCAAGCGCAAGATCGACGACATCGCCATCCTGCGCATAGAGCAGCTCTATCCGTTCCCGTTCAGCCGGCTTGGGCTGCGTCTCGCGCAGTATCCCAATGCCGAAGTGGTGTGGTGCCAGGAGGAGCCCGAGAACATGGGCGCCTGGCATTTCGTCGATCGCCGCATCGAGCGCGCGCTGTCGGGTGCCGACGTGAAGTCCACGCGCCCGGTCTATATCGGCCGGCCTGAGGCCGCGTCGCCCGCGACCGGCTCGGCACGCACGCATCTCAAGGAACAGGCCGATCTGGTCGATCGCGCGCTCACGATCGCCTAGGTGCGGGCAAAGGAGGGGTTTTAGTCATGGCCGTCGAGATCAAGGTTCCGGCATTGGGTGAATCGGTTACCGAGGCAACCGTCGCCAAATGGCTGGTGAAGGTGGGCGATACGGTGGCGATCGATCAGCCATTGTGCGAACTCGAAACCGACAAGGTCACGGTCGAAGTGAACGCCTCGGTGGCCGGCAGCGTCATCGACTTCGCCGTCGAGGAAGGCGCCACCGTCCAGGTGGGTGGCGTGCTCTGCCACCTCGAGTCGGGCGCAGGCTCCGCCGCCAAGCCGGCCGCCGCGTCGCCGGCCGCGCCGCCAGCTGCACCAGCAGCTTCACCCAAGGCCGCGCCGCCGCCCGTTCCGCCGCCTGCGCCGCCGCCCGCTGGCGCCGATCTCGCCGCCTCCGGCCCGGCTGCGCGAAAGCTTGCGGAAGAAAAAGACGTGCCGGCCGCCGCGATCCAGCCCACCGGCAAGGATGGCCGCGCCACCAAGGAAGACGTGCTGGCCGCTCTGGCGTCGGTGCCGGCGCCGAGTGCCGCCGCGGCGAAGCCCGCTGTCGCCGCCGGTCCGCGTACGCGTGCCGACCGCGAGGAGCGGGTGCGCATGACGCGCCTGCGCCGCACCATCGCCAATCGTCTCAAGGAGGCGCAGAACACCGCCGCCATGCTGACCACTTTCAACGAGGTGGACATGACGGCTGTCCTGGCGTTGCGCGAGCGGCTGAAGGAGGATTTCGAGAAGAAGCACGGCGCGCGATTGGGCTTCATGTCGTTCTTCGTGAAGGCCTGCATCGCCGGGCTGAAGGAGCTGCCGTCGGTCAATGCCGAGATCGAGGGCGACGAGCTGGTCTACAAGAATTACTACGACATCGGCGTCGCCGTCGGCACGCCGCAGGGCCTGGTGGTGCCGGTGCTGCGCGATGCCGATGTGCTCGATTTTGCCGGCATCGAGAAAGGCATCGGCGAGCTTGGCCGCAAGGCGCGCGACGGCAAGCTCAGCATGGCCGACCTCACCGGCGGCACCTTCACCATCTCCAACGGCGGCGTCTACGGCTCGCTGATGTCGACGCCGATCCTCAATCCGCCGCAGTCCGGCATTCTCGGCATGCACAAGATCCAGCAGCGTCCCATGGTGGTAGGCGGCGAGATCAAGGCGCGGCCGATGATGTATCTCGCCATGTCGTACGACCATCGCATCATCGACGGCCGCGAAGCGGTGCTGTTCCTGGTCCGCGTCAAGGAGTGCCTGGAAGATCCCGAGCGGCTGCTGCTGGGCGTGTGAGGACGGCATCATGGCCAACGAAACCTTCGACCTCGTGGTGATCGGCGCCGGCCCCGGCGGATATGTGGCGGCGATCCGCGCCGCCCAGCTCGGCATGAAGGTGGCGGTCGTCGAGAAGAACGCCACGTTGGGTGGCACCTGCCTCAATGTCGGTTGCATCCCCTCCAAGGCGCTGCTGCAGTCGTCGCACCTGTTCGAGGAGGCCGGACACGGTCTCGCCCAGCACGGCATCGTGGTCGCAGCGCCCACGCTCGACTTCGCGCAGATGATGAAGCGCAAGGGCGAGGTGGTGGGCGCCACCACCAAGGGCATCGAGTTCCTGTTCAAGAAGAACAAGATCACCTGGCTGCAGGGCCATGGTCGGATCGAGGCTGGCCGCATCGAAACCGCCGGCAAGGTCGCCGTCCTCGGTCCCGACGGCGCGGTGAAGGACACGGTGGCAGCCAGGAACATCCTGATCGCCGCGGGCTCGGAAGTGATGCCTCTGCCCGGCGTTGCCATCGACGAGAAGAAGATCGTGTCCTCGACCGGCGCGCTCGATCTCGCCGAAGTGCCCAAGCGCCTGGTCGTGGTCGGCGCCGGCATCATCGGCCTCGAGCTCGGCTCGGTGTGGCGCCGGCTCGGCAGCGACGTGACGGTGGTCGAATTCCTCGATCGCATCACGCCGGGCGTCGATGACGAAATCACCAAGTTTCTCCAGCGGGCGCTGGCCAAGCAGGGGCTGAAGTTCAAGCTGGGCTCGAAGGTCACCAAAGCCGAGGCAACCGGGGCCGGCGTCACCCTCACCGTCGAGCCGTCGAAGGGTGGTGCCGCCGAGACGCTCGAAGCCGATGTCGTTCTGGTGGCGATCGGCCGCCGGCCCTACGTCGCCGGCCTCGGGCTCGACAAAGCCGGTGTCAAACTGACGGAGCGCGGCCGCATCGCCGTCGACGCCCACTTCCAGACCTCGGTGCCGGGCATCTATGCCATCGGCGACGTGATCGACGGCCCGATGCTGGCGCACAAGGCGAGCGAGGACGGCATCGCCTGCGTCGAGACCATCGCGGGCCAGAAAGGCCATGTGAACTGGGATCTGGTGCCGTCGGTGATCTATACCCAGCCGGAGGTCGCCTGGGTCGGCAAGACCGAGGAACAACTCAAGGCCGCGGGCGTTGTCTACAAGGTCGGCAAGTACCCGTTCACCGCCGACCCGCGCAGCCGCGCGAACGCCGCGACGGAGGGTTTCGTGAAGGTGCTGGCCGACAAGACCACCGACCGCGTTCTGGGTGTCCACATCTTCGGCGCCGAAGCCGGCACGATGATCGGCGAGGCCGCGGTTGCGATGGAATTCTCGGCCTCGGCCGAGGATATCGGCCGCGTCTGCCATGCTCATCCCACGGTCAACGAAGCGCTCAAGGAAGCGGCGCTGGCGGCGTGGGAAAAGCCCATTCACCTGTAGGCCCACGGTGCGCAAGCCGCTGATGGCGCTGGCGGTCGCGGGCTGCTTCGTCATGTCGGTGATCGGCGGCCTGCTGCCGATCCTGCAGGGCTGGATTTTCTTCGTGCTCGGCCTCTACCTTTTCGCCACCGAATTCGAAACCGGCCGCGTCTGGGTGAAGGCCGGCCGTCGGCGCTGGCCGTTCCTCAGCCGCTGGATCGTGCGCGCACGCGACCACAAGTGGGCACCGTCCCACCTCAGGGAGTTCGAGGATCTGACGGATCCGACGAAGTAGCCGTGCTATCCCAGCCGCGCGGCGGCGCAGACCAGCAGGTCGCGGAACCAGGCGCGGCCGCGCCGGCCGGTGGTCGCCAGGCTCCAGTAGGCGTCGATCGGCAATGCCTTGCGCGGGTAGGCGATCTCGACGATTCGCAGTTTCTCGGCGCGTGCCAGTTCGTGCGCCACCTTGCGCGGCACCAGCGCGACGCAGTCCGACCGGCCGACGATCGCCCCCAGCACCAGGAAGCTCGAAGTCGTGCAGACCGGCGCCACCTCGAGCGGCGACGTCGGCTGCAACAGGACGCGGACCTCCTGCGGTGTGTGCGGACCGCGCTGGAAGGCGACGTAGCGCAGGGCCTGGAACTGCGCCGGCGTCAGGCGTGCCGGGACGGCCAAGTTCGCGGCGGCGGCGATGCATACCATCTCGTCGCGCCACAGCGGCAGGCGGCCGACCCTCTTGCCCAGCGTCTCGCCGAAGGCGCGGGGGCCGATCATGAAGTCGACGCGCGCCAGGTCCTCGGCGGTGCGGGTGCCGGCCCAGGTGAATTCCAGCACCACGTGCGGTGCCTCGCGGGCGCAGATTTCGGTCAGGACCGGCGCCAGCAGCTGGGTGACGTAATCGGCGGTGTTGATCACCAGATGCACCGCCTCGGTCGATGGATCGAACGGACCGGCCGGCTTCAGCAGCAGGTCGAGCTCGCTCAGCGCCCGGCCGAGCGGCTCGACCAGGGCTTCCGCGCGTTCGGTGAGTCGGGTGTTGCGGCCGGGCGAGATCAGCAGCTGGTCGTCGAAGGCGCCGCGCAACTGCCGCAGCGCCCGGCTGACCGCCGGCTGGGTGATGCCCAGGGACTGCGCGGTTCGCGTCACGCTGCGGCTGTGCAGCAGTTCATGCAGCACCGGCAGCAGGTCGAGATTGACCTTGTGCAACCGACCCACCAGGTCGCGTTCGCCGGCCACCCTTCTATAACCAATTGTTATGCGTGACATGACTGTTTTCATTGTTTCGGCATACTGGACGCTTGGCTAGGGTCAAGTTGGCCAATCCGGCGCCCAAGATTAAGAACGACCACCGGGAGAAGCGGCAGATGGCGGCACGCACGGGAAAGCAATTCCTGCAGGGCTTGCGCGACGGGCGCGCGCTATGGGTCGGCGGCGACAAGGTGAGCTCGATCGCCGGTCATCCGGCGCTGGCCGGCGCCGCCCAGGCCATGGCCGAGGTCTTCGACCTGCAGCACCAGGCCGCCGATGTCTGTCTGATACCCGACCCGGAGACCGGCGAGCCGATCAACGCGAGCCACATGATCCCGCGGTCGCACGAGGATCTGCAGAAACGCCATCGCGGGCTGGAGCGCATCGCCGAATATTCGGTCGGCCTGATGGGCCGCACGCCGGATTACATGAACGTCACCTTCGCGGGCTTTGCCGGCCGCCACGACGAATGGGCGATCGCCGGCAACGAGGCGGGCGCCGAGAACCTGGTGCGCTACCAGAAGAAGCTGCGGCGCGACGACATCTCGCTCACCCACACCATCGTGCATTCCACGGTCGACATGGCCAAGGGCAAGTACCCGGTGGGCTTCGATCCGGTGCAGCTCCACAAGGTCGAGGAGACTTCGAGCGGCATCGTGGTCCGCGGCAGCCGCGTGCTGGCGACGCTCGCGCCCTTCGCCGACGAACTGGCGGTCTATCCCGGCGCGCCGATGCCCGATGCCGACGCCCGCCATGCGCTCAGCTTCTGCATTCCGATGGACACGCCCGGCCTCACCTTCATCTGCCGCGACAGCGTGTCGGTCGGCACCAACCGGTTCGAGCATCCGCTGTCGAGCCGGTTCGACGAGCAGGACGCCTTCGTGATCTTCGACGACGTCGAGGTGCCGCGCGAGCGGCTGTTCATCGACGCCAATCTCGCGGCCTACAATTCTGTGATGAAGACGAGCTGGTGGCCCAACATCATGCAGCAGACCATGATCCGGGCGCAGACCAAGCTGGAATTCGCCTACGGCCTGGCCACCCGCATGGCCGAGGCGATCAACCTCGGCCAGCCGCAGACCCAGCAGATGCTGGGCGAGATCGCGATGTACGCCGAATTCGCCCGCGCCACGGTCTATGCCGCCGAGCAGGCCGCCCGGGAAATCGGCAATGGCCTGTGGACTTGCGATCAGCGGCCGCTGGTGGCGCTGCGCGCCGCGCTGCCGACCTGGTTTCCGCGGGTCAACGAGATCATCCGCCTGGTCGGGTCGCACAACCTGCTGACCACGCCGGCCCGTGCGGCGCTGGCTGACAAGAAACTGCGGCCCCTGATCGACAAGTACCTGCTCGGCGTCGGCGTCGATGCCGAGCAGCGCAGCCGGCTATTCCGCCTGGCCTGGGATTTTGCCGGCACGGCGCTGGGCAGCCGCAACGAGCAGTACGAACGCTTCTATCTCGGCTCGGTCGGCCGCAACCTCACGGTGGCGCACACCGCGGCCGACCGCACCCGCGCCAACCGGCTGGTCGACCGTTTCCTGCTGGAGGACCTCGACGAGGCCGCCACCGGGCGGGCCGCGGCGGCGGCTTCCTGAGGGGCGGGCGTTCCGGGCCGTTTGGTGCTAGAGTTTTCGACAACAAGGATCGATCCATTCCGGGAGAATCAGTCATGGACAAGCCGGTCACGCCACGCGGCATCAACCACCTCGTACTCAATGTTCGCGACCTCGAGGAATCGCACAAGTTCTGGACGGAGATCGCGGGCTTCAAGCAGGTCGGCGAGTTGAAGCCCCGGCCCGACCGTCCCAACCCGCCCAAGATGCGCTTCTACTCGGGCGTGCGCGAGGATGGCACCAGCCATCACCATGACATCGCCCTGGTCGAGAACCGCGACCTGCCGGCGCCGCCCAAGGAATGGTCGATGTTCGGCATGCCGGTGGCGGTCAACCACATTGCCATCTCGATGCCGAGCCGCGAGGCTTGGCTGGCGCATCTCACCTACCTGCAGAACAAGGGCGTGAAGTTCGACCGCCGGGTCGAGCACGGCATGACCCACAGCCTCTATATCCACGACCCCAACGGCTACGGCGTCGAATTCGTCTACGATCTGCCGAAGGAGGTCTGGGAGGGCGACATCGACGCCGCACTCAACTGGGTGAAGCCGCTGCCGACCGAAGGCGCCGAGGCGCTCGAGGACCGCACGCAGGGTATCCCGAGCTTCGGCCGCGCGGCGGAGTGAGCGGCATCATGGCCAAGCGCAAGAGCGTCGACGGCAAGCTGCCGCGTCATGAGAATCCCATTCCCAATGCCAGCCGCATCGGCAATATCGTGATGTCGAGCGTGATCGGCGGGGCCAATCCCGGCACGCGGGACCTGCCGGACACGCTGGAGCAGCAGATCGCCAACGTGTTCGCCCACATCCGTCACGATGTCGAGGCGGCCGGAGCGTCGGTCGACGACATCATCAAGATCACCTTCTGGGTGAAGGACCCTACGACCGGCCGCGCCGCGCTGAACGGCGAATGGGTGAAGATGTTCCCGGATGCCGCGTCGCGGCCGGCGCGGCATACGCTCACCCTGCCGCCTGGCAGCCGGGCCCAGGTGCAGGCCGACTTCGTCGCCGTCATCGCCTGAGGGCGGGGCCCGGCATGCTCGATCCCTCGACGATCGATACGATCGCCCGCGCCTATGATGCGGCCGAGAAGGGCCGTCACCGGATCCGGCCGCCTTCCGTGCAGTACGAGGGTTTCCGGGTCGAGGATGCCTATGCGGTCCAGCGCCGATGGGTCGAGATCAAGGTCGCCGCAGGCAATCCAGTCAGGGGCCACAAGATCGGCCTCACCTCGCGAGCCATGCAGCGGCAGGCCAATATCACCGAGCCCGACTACGGCGCGCTGATGGCCGACATGTTCTATGCCGATGGCGCCGAAATACCCGTCGACCGGTTCATCCAGCCGCGTCTGGAATGCGAGCTGGGGTTTGTCATGGGCCGGCGGCTGAAGGGACCGGGCTGCACGATCTTCGATGTGCTGAATGCCACGGACTACGTCATTCCCGCCGCCGAGATCGTCGATGGACGTACCCACCGGATCGATCCGGAAACCGGCAAGCCGCGCAGCGTGCTCGACAGTATCGCCGACAACGCCGGGAATGCCGCTCTCGTCGTCGGCGGCCGGCCGGTGAAACCCATGGATGTCGATCTGCGGTGGGTGTCGGTGCTGTGCCACCGCAACAATGTCATCGAGGAATCGGGGGTCGCCGCCGCGGTGCTCAACCATCCGGCGAATGGCGTTGCGTGGTTGGCCAACAAGCTGGCGCCGTTCGACATTGCGCTCGAGCCGGGCCAGTTCGTGCTCGGCGGCTCGTTCACGGCGATGGTGGAAGCGCGTGCCGGCGACGTGTTTCATGTCGACTATGGCCCTCTCGGATCGATCTCCAGCCGGTTCGTTTGAGTTTGCCGCCCGCGGCCTGAGCCGCCCGCTTCCGGCCGGTGCTACACTCCTCGCCAATGAATCTCCGGGGGAAGACTCTCGTGGCCGCCATGGCCGTGGGGCAGGTGGGTGGCCTGCTGCCGCATGTCGCCGTGCCGTCGACCATGCCGGCCTTCCTCATTCCTGAATGGGGCCTGAGCTACGCCGAGGCCGGGCTGATGGCGAGTGCCTACGCGCTGGGCTACATGCTGGCCGCGCCCGTCCTCACCACGCTCACCGACAGGTTCGACGGGCGGCGCATCCTGATCCTGGGCTCGCTGTTGAACGCCGCCGGCGCGGTTGGCTTCGGCCTGCTGGCCGACGGCATGGTCTCGGCCATGCTTCTGTGGGCGCTGACCGGTATCGGCTTTGCCGGCTCCTACATGCCGGGGCTGAAGGTGCTTACCGACCGGCTCGATCCCGGCGAGAGTTCGCGCAGCCTCACGATCTACACCTCGGCCTTCTCGTTCGGCGTCGGTCTTTCCTTCCTCGCCTGCCAGCTCATCGCCGAGGCCTTCGGCTGGCGCTGGGCCTTCATCCTGACCGGCCTGCCGCCGCTGATCATGACCTTCGTCGCCTGGTCGTTGAAGCCGGTGAGACCGGCACCGCGCGGCGGCCCGCTGCTCGATCTCGCTCCGGCGCTGCGCAACCGCGCCGCCCTGGGCTACTCCTTCGCCTATGGCTGGCACTGCTTTGAACTGTACGGCGTGCGCACCTGGCTGGTCGCCTTCTGGGGCTTTGTCGCCGCGAGCGGCGGCGCGCCGCTCGGCACCGTGGTGGTGAGCGCGCTCTTCACCGCGCTCGCCATGCCGGCCAGCATCCTCGGCAACGAACTGGCGCTGAAGCTTGGCCGCCATCGTGCCATCACCCTGGTGATGCTGCTCTCCGCCGCGGTCGGCCTCGCCATCGGCTTCACCGCCGGGCTCTCGCCCTGGCTGACGCTGATGCTGATGGTGGTCTACGCCTTCACCGTACCCGGCGACTCCGGCGCGCTTACCTCGGGCATGGCCGCCGCCGCCGATCCGCACTACCGCGGCGCCAGCATGGCGGTGCATTCCACGGTCGGCTTCGCCTTCACCGCCGCCGGTGGCTGGGTGATCGGCGTGGCGCTCGACATGGCGGGCGGCGTCACCCAGCCCGGCGCCTGGACTTTGGCCTATGCCGTGATGTCGGCCGGCGCGGCGCTCGGGCCGGTCTGTCTGTGGTGGTCGCGGAGGTCGGGAGCCTCGTCGTAGAAATGGACCTGGACCCGCACCGGTCCCATCAGCTCCACCCAATGCAGCTGCTCGGGCAGGATCAGGGCCGGATTGTCGGGGGTCAGGACCGTTTCGCCGTCGCCATTGACCAGACTGAAGCCGAGCTCGCCTTCGATCACCTGGATCACGCCCCAGACGCCGGCCTTCGTCTTGTGTTCGCCAAGCAGGGCGGCGGGCAGGGTCGTCTCGGTGAAAACCGGAGTAGAGCGATAGGGAACGGCCATGTCAGGCGGCCTGCCGGATGTCATCGGTGCGGACCACCGGGATGACGCCGCGCAGGGTCTCGGTGAAGCCCAGCGCGATCCAGTCGGATGCGCCGGCGGCCGGGTGATGGACGCTGAGATCGACGGCCGGGATGGCGGGCGTTTCCATGGTACTCTCCTCGGGACTGAATCGCGGCCGAACCGGACGATAGCCGGGGCCGGAACGGGATCGGGCAATAGCGTGGACTGGAAGCTTTGGTCGCGGCGCGACGATGGCCTGCGGCCAGCTTCGATCCTTCACCTTACACCAATTCCCGTATTCGAATGATGCAATGTTCGGTCCATTCGAGGTCAAATTGGTGACTGTTTCCATGGACGGTTATGAGCAAAGTTGCCGCATGAGCGTGCGCTGGCTTCTTCTGGTGATGTTCTGGGCCGTGCCTACATGGGTCGTGCCCAGTTGGGTCGTACCTGCCTCGGCGCAGCAGAACGTCCGCGTGCCATTGGAGCAGGACAGCCGCACGATCCAGCTCGCCGCCCAGCTTTACAAGCCCGCAGCGACGACCGGCCGCGTGCCCGCGGTCGCGATCTTCCACGGCTGCGGCGGGCCCGGTCAGAACACCGCGCGCATGGCCGGGCTGCTGGCGTCATGGGGTTACGCGGCGCTCGTCGTCGACAGTTTCTCGGCGCGCGGCCTCAAGGACGTGTGCGGCCGCAACTGGCCGTCGCAAGCCGACGCCGAGACGCGCGCGCACGATATCGACGCGACGCTGGACTGGCTGGGCGGGCAAAGCTTCGTCGATCCGGCGCGGCTTGCCGTCATGGGTTATTCCTACGGCGGTGGCGTGGCGCTGTTGCGTGCCCTGGCGGGCCAGCCCGACGCCGCCGCGACGCCGCCGGCTTTCCGCGCGGCCATCCTGGTCTATCCCGACTGCGGGCTGGCCGAGGCGATGGGGCCGAAGCTCGCCGTGCGCCAGCCGACCCTGTTCGCCATGGGCGCGCTCGATGACTGGACGCCGGTGTCGCAGTGCCAGGCGGTGGTCGACCGCGCCGTCTCAGGCCGCGACCTCGTCGAGACACGGATCTACGAGGGCGCGCATCACAGTTTCGACGCGCTCGGCCTGCCGGTGCGCTATCTCGCCGGCGTCGGCAACCGCAGCAAGCCCGGCGGCTGCTGCGGCGCGCACTACGGCGCGCACGAGCCGGCATGGAAGCAGTTCGTGGTCGACGTGAAGGCGTTTCTGGCGAAGACACTCGGTCGCTAGATTGCCATTTCCAGTGCCGTGAATTCTGGCTATCCTCTAGCCAGAATGCGCTACGAGATCGTGCTCGCGCCTGAGGCGGTTGACGACCTGCGGCGACTACGAGCTTCGGTGAGATCGTCGTTACGCGACGCGATCGAGGCGCATTTGCGACATCAACCGGCCAAGCTCAGTCGCAGCCGTATCAAACGTTTGCGGGGCCTCGAGAGGCCGCAATACCGGCTTCGCGTCGATGAGATTCGCATATTCTACGATGTGAGCGGTTCGACCGTGGAAATTCTCGCAATCGTCGCCAAGAAGGAGGCCGACAGATGGCTAAGTCAGTTCGCAGAACGCTCGTGAAGGAAGCGGCCCTTTCCGAAGTCAAGAACGACCTGTCGCGCTATCTTCGGGAAGCGGAGAAGGGCGATATTGTCATCACGCGGCACGGCAAGCCGGCCGGTGTGCTGATTGGGTTCGCCTCGGAGGACGACTGGTTCGACTATCGCCTGGAGAAAGATCCGCGTTTCCTCCAGCGGGTTCGTCGGGCGCGCGCCAGCATTCGGGGCGGGCGGAGCGTTCGGCTGGAAGCTCTCAAGATCGATTGATCTCGACGGCGTCGGCAACCGCCGCAAGCCCGGCGGCTGCTGCGGCGCGCACTACGGCGCCCTAGTTCGGGGAAACAGGACCGATGGCCAGGACGATCTGGCACTGCCACATCGCCGTGTCGCTCGACGGCAAGATCGCGCGGCCCGACGGTTCGTTCGACTGGCTGGAAGGTTATCCACCGCAGGAGTTCGGCATCGAAGCCTTTCTGACCGAGGTCGATGCCATCGTGATGGGTCGCGCCACCTACGAGATCACGCGCGGCTTCGGCGCGTGGCCGCATCCCGGCAAGTCGGCGCTGGTGGTGACCAGCCGGCCGCTCGCCGATCCGCCCGAAGGCGTCGAGGCGCGGCCGGCAGACTTCGCCGCGATCGCCGCCGAGCTCGAGGGCAGGGCGTGCCGCCGCGTCTGGATCGAGGGCGGTGGGCAGGTGATCCGCGGCATGATGGCCGCGGGCAAGCTCGACGTGCTCGAGATGGCAGTGCTGCCGCTCGTGCTGGGCGATGGCATCTCGCTGTTTCCCGCGGGCACGCCGGGCCTCGGGTTGCGGTTGGTTAAATGCGAGCCCTGAACGGGCGGGGCGCTGCACGTCGTCTATCAGGCGGTTCAGTAGCGCGGGTTGCGGTAAACCACACAGGCGCCGCCCGCGGCCCGCAGCTTTGCACACAGCGCATTCGCTTCCGCCCGGCTCTTTTCCGAGACTCGGACGGAATATGTCGGGAGGTCGCGCCGGCGCGCCGGCAGGACCAGCGGCAGCCGCTCGCCCAGAACGGCGCCGTACTTGCGGCGCAGCCGCTCGTAGGTGGCGAGGACATGTCCTTCCGACCAATGGCCGGCCAGCTGCACCCCCCACGGTCCCCACGCCGGGTTGGTCGTGAGGTCGACACGGCGGCGCGGACTGGCCGTCATCAGCCTGGCGAGCTCGACGCACCGCTCGCCTTTCGCCGCGCTCGAGGCCGGTGTGTTCGGGGCCTGCACCTGCGGCGGCGGCTGAGCCACCCAGGCCTCCGCGCTGTGGCCGGTGATGATGCGGACATAGGCCTGCGTCTCCCACGGCAGGCGGCGACGGCCGGCGAGCCATGCCTCGACCTGGGCGGGGCCGGCATTGTAGGCCGCCGCGGCCAGGCCCAGGTTGCCACGGAATGTCGTGCGCAGTTCGCGCAAGTAGCTCGCCGACTCGCGCAGCGCCTGCAGCGGCTCGAATGCGTCGATGAGCCCCCGCATTGCGGCGGTTCCGGGCATGAACTGGGCGATGCCCTGCGCGCCCGCCGGGCTCACCGCCGATGGGTCGAAGCGGCTTTCCTGCCAGATCAGACGGGTGAAGAACTCTTCCGGGAGCTCGTTGTCGGCCGCCGCCTCGGCCAGCGTGCGGCAGATCTTGGCAACGAAGGGAGATGGATCCTTTGCGTCCGACTTGGTCGTTGCGTCCGTCGCAGTCTCTTCGCTTGCGGCGGTGGTGTCGGCACCCTGTGGATCGGCGCGCGCCGGTATCGATGGCGACTGGAGGGCGGCAAGCACCGCACAGGCCACCGCAAGCCGCAAAGCCTGCTGCCACCGGCGTGTCGCGTACATCATCGGATGGAATGCCGTGAAACTGTCACGATGGGCTTCTTCCCGCGCACCATTGCCGGCCTGCGCCCCGAACAGCGGAGATCGCACCGCAGCATGACGACACTAACGGCGGCGCCCGCGTGCGTCATGTCCGGTCTCACGATGCGGTTGCATGGTCCGATGGATGACCTCCATCTTTGCTCTATACGCGCGCGTGTTACAGTGGTGGCATGAGCGAGGAGGGCGCCACCGCGAAGTTCACGGTGTGGGCGGAAAACCCCGACACCGGCAAGCGGCACAGTTTTGTCTTCTCCTCGGTCGAGGCCGCCTACGCCAAGATGGCCCAGCTCAGGCAGGCGAAGTTCCGGGCCGTCGAAATGATCGTTTATAGGCCGCCGAAGAACACGTCCGCCCCCCGCGACTGAAAGCCGACTCCGTTCCATGATCCGCAAGGCGACAATCGACGACCGTCCCCGCATTTCGGAAGTACGCCTTGCCGTCCGGGAGAACCGCCTGAGCCAGGCGTCGGTGGCCAAGGTCGATGAGACCGCGGACTGGATCTTCGGGAATGCGGCCTTCTGGGTCTGGGAAGAAGACGGTGCCATACAAGGCTTCGCCGTCGCCGATCCGCGCGACGGCACGATCTTCGGCCTGTTCATCCATCCCGACTACGAGGGCCGCGGCATCGCCCGCGCATTGCTGCCCCGGGCCTGCGAGGATCTGCGCGCCGCGGGCTTTGCCGAAGCGATGCTGACGACCGACCCGGGCACCCGCGCCGAACGCTTCTATCGGCAGAATGGATGGGAAGAGACCGGCCGCCAGGACAATGGCGAGATCGTCTTCCGAAAATCCCTCTGACCGAAGGGCAATCGCATATCGTTCATCCTCTGCCTCCGCGTAGCGGGCGAAGGGGTCAGAAGCATCAACGTATTGCTCATCTTTGAACGCCCCTCTCCGGCCTTCGGCCGCCTCCCCCGATTACGGAGGAGGAGAAGGTTAAAGGGGATGAAGCCCGATGTAGCGCCTCAACGGCCTGACGGAATGAGCCCCAGTTGTTGCATGATGGCGAGGCTGTCCATCAGGTTCCAGGTCTCGACGATCTGGCCGCGCTCGTTGAAGCGGTGCAAATCCCAGAACGTTGCCTGGATCCGGCGGTTGGTCGGCGCAACGCCCAGGACAGTTTGTGAGTGAGTGGCGGTCGTCAGGCAGTGACCCATGACCCAGTCGTCCTCGGCAACGGCATGCTCGACGACGATCTGGATGTCGGGCCAGCTTTGGCGCGTCGATGCCAGGAACTGGTGAATGTGCTCGCGGCCGGGGCCCATATCGCGCGATCTGATCCGGTGATCGGGCGCGTAGTGGCTCACGCACCGGTCGACGTCCCTGTCGTTGAAGGCTGCCTTGGCCTTCAGATAGTTGTCCTTGTTCCTCGCCGCGGTCGGATCGCTCATCGGCTTTCCTTTCAGCTCCCGCATACCCTAGGGGCCGCGATGACCCTTGCGTTGAACAAACGTGCGGGCAATACACGGAAATGGCGATCGCCCGCCTTGCCTTTGCAACATCGGTATTCTCGGTCGATGTGGACCGGGTCGCGCTGCACTGCAATCCCGTCACCTGTGTGATTTCGGGCATCCGCGGCGCCGTCTCGGTTATCGGTGGTGGTGCGAGCGGCGGCGGCGAGCAGGTGACCGGCGACACCGTGCTGATCCGCCCGGGAATCGAACACCGCGTCGTCTGCGATGGCGGCATCAACGCGATGTACCTCGATGGCCTGTCCTGGCCCGAAGGGGCAGGGCTCGCCGAACGCCTGGCCGGCGATGTCGGAGATCTGGCCCGCGATGCGCTTTTCCAGGACGTGGACGCCCAGGACGAATTGCGCCGGCGGCTTGCCCGCGGCCTTCCCCCGTTTCCGCAGCCCCTGGCGACCGTGATCGAGGACCTGGCTGCCGATCCCATGTCGCGGATGACCCAACTCGAACTCGCCGACCGATTGCAGATGGAAAGGACCAGGGCGCTGCGTCTGTTCAAGGCGGCGACCGGCCAGACCTTCCGGCGGTTCAAGCAGTGGTCGGGCCTTCGCCACGCCGCCCGGCTGATCGCTGCGGGCGAACTCGTCCGCACGGCCGCCATGGATGGCGGTTTTGCCGACACGGCCCATCTCACCCGGACGTTCCGCCTGTCGTTTGGGCTCACCCCGTCAGAGGCGACCGCCGGACTTGCGAAGGCCTCGCCCGGATCGCCTTCGCCTCGGTGCTGACGGACCCTGCCGGCACTGCCAGCAACCCGGCGGAATGCGCATGGCAGGATTGAAATAGGAGAGTTGCAAGTTCAACCGGAGTCGTCCTATATTTCCACTATCGTCACATGAACTCCGTCCGCTTTGTCGCGGACCAACCCCGAACAATTTTGTTCGTGAAGCGCTGGCATGCCGGCGCTTGAATCTTTGGCCATGCCCCGCCCGGCGCGCCCGCCGGGTCAACTCCTTCGAGGACA